>NZ_JAOEAL010000001.1:3968536-4273808 GCF_029835735.1 Shewanella sp. GD04112 | reverse complement strand
TAATCTATCATACTTTTTGATAATAAAAAGCGTGATTCTTTGCACTACTGCACAAACTCTGTACATCCTGCCATATTGCGCTATAGTGTCGCCGCAGGTCGAGTGAGGTGTATTTGGCCTGTATGAAATTAATTGAGGAGTTCCTATGGCAAAGCTTAAAGAGACTAGCGTGCTCGAACATGAAAATGGTCGCGGCACTATTACCGACAACGCACTCAAGGCAGTGGTGACGAGTTCACTGTTTAGAATGCGCACCGAAAAGCCGAAAAAGGGCAAAGGGTCTTACAACCGTAAAGCAGCAAACCGAAAGGGGTATCAGCACAGGGGCGATACCCCTTTCGACTTTATGGGAGTTTGCCTCACTGGAGCCTAGTGTAGACCCCTTAACTTTACTCGCGCTGATTTGTTTTTCCCTTATCTCTGCTCGATTTCTCTTTGATGCTTATTCTGTAAACCTTTAACGCGCCATTCTCGAACTTATCCCTCGACTTATCTGCTGTGCCATTTGCTGCTGATATCCTTCAATGCCTATCACTAGGTCGGTAACGATTGCCCATAAAAAAGCGAGCCCCTTGACTATTAGTATTAATATCAGGGGCTCGCTATTGATGCTTTTAATCCGGCGAATCGAATGCGAAGGGCAAGCGCTTAGCGCGAATGCCTAAGCCTAGTGTTTAAGCCGAGTGCTTAAGCCTCGATATCATCTTCAGCGTCGGCGTCGACTAACTCGGCCCACAGATCGTGCTCGTCCGAGTGAGTGATTACAGCGCGAACTAACATGCCGGGTTCGAGTTCGGTTTCACCGTTGATAAAGACCATGCCGTCGATTTCTGGAGCATCGGCGAAGCTGCGGCCAATGGCGCCTTCTTCGTCTACGTCATCGATCAGAATATCCATAGTGCGGCCAACGAAACAGGCTAAACGCTCGGCGCTGATCTCGGCTTGGACTTCCATAAATCTGTGGTATCTGTCTTCCTTCACGTCTTCGCTGATAAGTTCAGCGATGGTGTTGGCTACAGCGCCTTCTACTTCTGAGTACTTGAAGCAGCCTACGCGGTCGAGGCGCGCTTCACGCAGGAAGTCGAGCAGCATTTCGAAGTCTTCTTCGGTTTCGCCTGGGAAGCCCACGATAAAGGTTGAGCGGATCACCAAGTCTGGGCAGATTTCGCGCCAGCGTTGGATGGCTTCTAACTGACGGTCAACACGGCCTGGACGCTTCATCATCTTCAGGATGCGTGGGCTGGCGTGCTGCATTGGAATATCTAGGTATGGCAGGATTAAACCTTCGGCCATCAAGGGGATCAGATCGTCAACCCATGGGTATGGGTAGATGTAGTGTAAACGTACCCAAGCGCCCATCTTGCCCAGCTGGCGAGCAAGGCTAGTGATGTCTTGCTTCACTGGCATACCGTTCCAGAAGTCGGTGCGACCGCCCTTGTCTTTGCCGTAGGCAGAGGTGTCTTGGCTAACGACTAAAATTTCTTGCACGCCCGATTCAACCAAACGCTTGGCTTCATCTAATACGCTACCCGCTGGGCGGCTGTCTAAATCGCCACGCAGAGCAGGGATGATGCAGAAGGTACAACGGTTATCACAACCTTCTGAAATCTTTAAATAAGCATAATGCTTAGGCGTTAACTTAACCCCAGTTTGTGGGATTAACGAGGTAAATGGGTTGTGCTCTGGTTTTGGCACGTACTTGTGTACATGCTTTAACACGGCTTCGTAGCTGTGTGGACCCGTGATTTCGAGCACGTCAGGGTGCACTTCACGGATTTGGTTTTCCTTGGCGCCTAAACAGCCGGTCACGATCACTTTGCCGTTTTCTTCTAGGGCTTCGCGCACCGCATCTAAGGATTCTTCAACCGCCGCATCGATAAAGCCACAGGTGTTGACGATAACCAGATCGGCATTGTCGTAGCTGTTGGTGACTTCATAGCCGTCGATGCGTAATTGGGTCAGAATGCGCTCTGAGTCCACTAGGTTTTTTGGGCAACCCAAAGACACGAAACCGATGCGATTCCCTGTAGCAGTAGAATCAGCACTCGCTGCTTCTAATGTCTTGGCTGGGGTCTCAAGCGTGGTTGTTTGCTTAGGATTAAAAGTTTCAACTGTCATGGTGTCTCGCTGATGCTGATAAAAGAGCGCCGTAAAAAGAGCGCGGATTATACCTGAAGTGATTAAAAGGTACAGTGTCTTTGGGTGAAAAGTGTACAGCCAAGAGTGCGTTTCTACCAGTTGCGGCGCGGCAGAGTCCGTAGCTTAGTTATCCCGCCGCATTTCATCTTGGATGAATGGCTTTAAGGTTTGAATGGCCCTGTGCACTGCCGCTCGCCACCGATTAAAAAATTTTCAAAAAAATTAACCCTTTTTATTTTTGCCTGCGTTTATAGGGGTAGTTTGCATGATGCGTGGCTATCGCAACGGACGACAAATCGGGCTGTTACATATTGGTACAGCGAGTCGCACTTTTAACCGATAGCCGCCGCGTCAGAACCACGGCAGTCTCGCCTTAAATGATTTAGTTGGAGTTAACAATGAAGCATTCTCTTTTAGCTGTATTAGTGGCTGGTGGTCTTTTTTCAGGTGTGTTTACTGCAAAGGCGATGGCCGCCGACGTAGATTTTCCCCATATCGAAACCATGGGCGTAAGCCAAATTCAGGTTGAGCCGGATATGGCAGAGCTTAATGTCGAAGTCGCCGTTACTGAGAAAGAGGCCAAGGCCGCTAAGGATAATTCGGATGCCGCAGTGGCGAAATTTATCGCCCGTTTAACCGCTGCGGGCATTACCAAGGAGCAAATCCAAAGCGCTAACTTAAATCTGCAGCCGCAATATGTGTATGCCCAGGATAAGGCGCCAGAGCTGAGTGGTTATACCGCGAGTCGCCAAATCACAGTTACCATTAGTGATTTAGCCCGCTTAAATACGATTTTGGACTCCGCCTTAGAGGAGGGGATTAACAGGGTTAATAATATCGCCCTTAAGTCGAGCAAAGAGGCCGAGTATGTGGCCAAGGCGCGCCAAGCGGCGATTGTCGATGCTAAACAAAAAGCCGAAAGCTTAGCCAAGGGATTTGGGGAGAACTTAGGTAAGGTGTGGCAAATTCGTTATTACGATCAACGCCCTGTGCAGCCCGTAATGTTACGGATGAATGCCAAGGCCGATGCCATGGGCGCCGCCGAAAGCTATCAATATGGCCAAGTGACTATCGAAGATAGAGTCGAAGTGGTTTATAAACTCAAATAAAACCGCGATGTGAGTATGACTCTCTATCGCAATGGGCTGCTCAACTGAGCAGCCCATTTTTATATGCTTGGCCGTAAAGGCATATCCCACTCAGCGAGCCGAGTTGAGAAAACGCCAGTCCCATCTTTTATCCTAGTTCGCTGTTTTATTGAATAAAATGGATTCTCGCGTTTTGCTCTCGACTCTAGGGCGGAATTGCGTGTATCGGTTCTAAGCCAACTGATATATCATGCGCCACCCTTAATTGCCTATGGCTCCTGTTTGCCGCTATGTCTTCTAACGCGCTTTATACCGATCTCTCCGGTTATTACGATCTCATGTGCTCCGATATCAACTATCAACAACAGAGTGCGAGCATCCATCGATTGCATCAGTTCTTAGGCAATAATGGCAAGCAACACCTCGATTTAGCCTGTGGCACTGGCCCGCATGTAAGGCATTTTATCGACCTTGGCTATCAGTGTCGTGGTCTTGATATTAATCAACCCATGCTCGATATGGCCATGCGTCGCTGCCCTGAAGCGCAGTTTAATCTACAGGATATGACCGCCTTTTATCTTGAGCAGCCAGTGGATTTAATTACCTGTTTTTTATATTCCATTCATTACAGTGCGGGCATTGAGCGCCTTAAGAGTTGTATTGCCAGTGTGCACCGCGCCCTGAATGACGGCGGGATATTTTGTTTTAACTCGGTTGATAAGTACCGCATCGATAACCGCTTATCGATTAAGCATTTTGCCGAGTTTGAGGGGCACCATTTTGCCTTTGAATCTGGCTGGCATTACAGTGGTCAAGGCGAAAACCAGTCATTAAACCTGAGTATTGCAAAGAGTCACCAGCCTTTTACTCAACAGACTGATTTAGAAGGGGATACAGATATATCTGCGCATCAGACTGAGTTATGGCAAGACCAACATACTATGGTCGCGACCAGTTTTGCGGAGCTGCAAGCCTTACTCGCGCCATATTTTGAAGTGCATATCTTTGAACACGATTATGAAAAAATCGTCCCATGGGATTTAAGCTCAGGTAATGCGCTGTTTGTCTGTGTGAAGATTTAGCCTTGGGTTGAAGGTAGCAACTGGGCGGTTAGCTTTGGCTGCTCTGATTTACACCCATATCCCATCTTTGCCTTTCACAATTTTCCTGTGAATAACTGTAGTCATTGCGGCCTAACGGCCGAGGTGAATCAAAGTCGTGGGGCTTCACCCCACACCCGACCAAGGAGGACTGCTCGTCCTATCCTCCTTGGATGCTCCAAGACGCCCCTAGCGAAGTTACATGCATTGGTTAGTGGCTTCGTGCTTATTCGAAAATCGCTAACGCTTCCGATGGGGCGTCCCTTCCCCCCCGAAAGCTACGCAGACGTCCTGTCTGCGTCACGCGCTATCCATTTAATAAAGAGTCTTCAACGCCCTTTAGCAACTTCTGAACTTTTGATGCTCTGATTTTAGCTGTGAATCTAAAAAGATTTATGTGTGTCCCATCTATTTCTATTTGTTATATATATCTATATGTTGCATTTCAGATAGTTAACTAAAGTTGATTTCCACAGTTCGTCGTAGAGTTTAGGATTTAGATTCGAAATTTTAGTTCCGTATTTGGTCATATAATCTGGGGTATAGTGTGGCATTCCTTTATTTATCAGATACGAACAGGCTTTGGCTTTTTCTTCAGAAGCCAAAAATTGGCTTAAGTAGTTTTCAAAATTATGTTGTTCTAAGGCGCTCAGCGTCCAAATAGAATCTTTCATGACTATATCGATAATGCCATGAGCTGTTTTATCATTCACTCTTAATGTATCAAAATAGGCATATGCACTTGCTGAAAAATAGTTATAAACGGCTAAGTCGTATGACTTGTTATTTATACAGGTCGTAAGCGAATGATATAAAGTAACGGGGGTCATCTCTGTGGTTATTTCTTCAGTATTAAGGCAACTTGCATTACCTTCTATTTGTGCATATTGTGGAACTATAGTTAGTTTTTCTTCTTTTTTTTCGGAGGGTATACACGAGGGAATTGGTGTTTCATTTAATACTCTAATATCCCAATCAGTCGAAATGCCAGTACGGTGTTGAGCTGATATTTCATAGCGAATGCACTCCTGAGCTACTAATGGGTATACTTTGGATTCTAATCCCTTCCCTCTTGCTGGGCCGGTTGTTTTTATGTGGATAGAGTGATAACCCGGTTTAATATTTTTCGAGGCTGTTCATAATTCTGTGTCAGGTTAATTTCACAGATCGATATGGTTTTCTAAGCGCCCCTCAAAATGGATTGAGAGCTGTGATAGCGTCAAATTCCAATTTTGGATGGGGTGAGTCCAGCGCTCAGAGGCCTTCAATATACCCGCGTAAAGCAGCTTGAGTAAACTGTTCTCGTTAGCAAAACCACCTTTGGTTTTAGTTAACTTTCTGAATTGGCGATGCACGGCTTCAACAGCATTGGTGGTGTAGATGGCGGTCCGAACGTAGTCAGGGTATTTGAAATAAACCGATAGCAGTGCCCACTTGTTGCGCCATGACTTAATCACTACAGGGTATTTATCACCCCATTTTGTCTCCAGTTCATCCAGTGCCATCTCGGCCGCATTCAAGGTGGCAGCCTTATAAACAGTAAGCGGTTAATGAACCAGTGAAGCCCTACTCAATTCCACTGAGATCAACATTCCATGGCATCAGATCCGACATATCATCGGCGATTGAACGCTTTGGCAACTCCGTGAACAGGTGCCGGAAGTAATAATAGGGGTTGATGTCATTCGCCCGACACGTCATGACCAAGCTATACAGATTGGCACTGGCTTTCGCACCACCGACTGACGTTGAGAACATCCAGTTTTTTCGCCCCGTCGTGAACGGCCGGATATCCCGCTCTGTCACATTGTTGTCGATGCTGATATGTCCATCTTCCAGGTAGGTCAGCAGCTTAGGCCACTGATTCTTGGTGTAGGTGATGGCCTGGCCTAATGCTCCTTTGGGCAGCACATTCAGGCTATCGAGCCACGCTTTGAAGTCATTCAATATGGGGAGGCTTTCTTGCATCCTCAGCTGTTGGCGGGCTTCGGCCGACAGCGTTTTGGCTCGCTTTTCTATCCCATACAGTTTGGCGATAAAGGCCAGGGCCTTTTCGGGTTTCCCTGCCTTTTTCGAAGGGGATGCCTTTTGAGCATCGGTGAACTTGCGGCGCACATGCGCCATGCACGCGGCTTGAGTGACACCGTCTACCGTGTCATACGCACTGTAACCATCTGACAACAGATAACCATGGTAATCACCAAGGAATTCGCGCACACAAGCGCCTGCTCGGCTGGGGTGATAGTCGTAGATGACGACGGGATTGGGGGTGAACTCGCCGCTGCGATAAACCCACATATAGGATTTGGACTGGGCCTGTCTGTCTTCTTCTCTGAGCACTTGCACCGTGGTTTCATCGGCGCAGATGAGGGATTCTTTTAGGAGCTGCGCTTTCATTGCATCGATAATGACCTGCACTTTACTGCCAAGCTGCACACACCAGTTGGCCAAGGTGGCGCGACTAATATCTATACCCGAGCGGTTCAGGATATCTACCTGACGGTAGAGCGGCAGTGCATCGACGTATTTGGCGGTGACCACGGCGGCGAAGGCCTCGGCACTGCCAAGGCTTTTAGGGAGCATACTCGCCGGTTTTGGAGCTGTGACCACTTTGCTGGTTTCGGCTGTTTGCTCGCAGTGGCGACAAGCATATTTGGTGCGCTCATGGCGAATGACACTCACTCGCTGAGGTAGGATTTTCAGGGTTTCGCTGATTTCCTTACCGCATTCATGTAAAGGCGCATCACAGCAGTCGCAATACGGCGCATTTAAGGTATGGGTTTGCACCTCGCGTTCAAGGTCAGCAGGCAGCGGTTTACGACCCGTTTTTCTGCGCTCTTTAGGTGAGGAAGGCAACGCGTTTTGCTGTTCAGCTTCGTTGAACGTTCCTTTGGCGACTTTTTCGCTTTGGGCAGCGAAGCGTTTGGATTTGCTGAGGTTGAGCTGCTCAACGAGCAATTGCACCTGCGTTTTGAGGGCGGCGACTTCCTCCTCTTTGGCCTGCAACAATGCATCCTTGGCAAGAAGCATGGCCTTGAGTTGTTCTATATCATCGGGGTAGTCGGTCACTGGGCATCATCTACAGCATTGTATGGTGCCCAGTGTGACGGTTAAAAAGGATCGTTCAAGTGCAAAATTACGATCAGTGTCTAGCATCACACTTCTAGCCCATTTAAAGGCCGATGGGCTTTGTTGTTCTCGAGTGACAGCCCAGAGAGCAACCAGTGAAGTTGCGGTTTGCTAATGACAATCACGCCCTGGGAATTCGGGCGAGGCCATTTGAAGGTACCGTTCTCCAAACGGCGATAGTAAAGCCAAAACCCGTTGGTATCCCAAAACAAGATTTTGAGTTTATCGCGTCCGCGATTACAGAATATAAACCAGGCCTCGCTGAACGGGTCCATGTCGAGTTGTTCGGCGACAATGAGCGACAGACCATCGATAGACTTTCGCATGTCGGTGACACCGGAGACCAGAAAGACCTTGCCGGAGGGAGTCATTGCAAGGCATCCACCCAGTGTTTGATCTGAGCGGTACTCAGTGTTGTTGGTAATTCAGCGCGAATACCATTGGCAAAAGTAATGATCACCGACTCAGCCTTCGTCTCTTCATATTCATTGAAAATAATAGGCTGAAGTGTTTGCGTTGCGTCAGGAGAACGCAATCGCTTAGACCAATAGTAGAAGGTTTGATAACTGATGCCGCTGTCTGCACAGAATTGCTTGATGGAAAGCGTGCTTTGTTTTTGTTGCTCAACAACTGTTGCCCAATGGGCGCGCTTTTGCTCTTGGTTCATAGTGCCTCCGATGAAAAAGGCACTATGTCAAAGTATTGGTATTATTGGTATGTGGGGTTTATTAACCGCTTACTATAAACACACTTTAAATCGGCCATGAAGGCTTTTTGGTGCTTGGACGCGACATACTTCATTGAGTTGCGAATTTGATGGATGACGCACAGCTGTACTTCCGTCTGTGGATATATGGTTTCAATCGCTTCAGGAAAGCCTTTAAGGCCATCCACACAGGCGATGAGGATGTCTTTCACCCCACGGTTATACAGGTCGGTTAGTACGCTTAACCAATGGTGAGCCCCTTCATTATCAGACAGATATAAGCCTAATAGCTCTTTCTTGCCTTCGACGTTAAGGGCCAGAATGGTGTAAACCGCCTTGCTGATAAAGCGACCATTCTCTTTGATTTTATAGTGAATCGCATCGAGCCATATGACGGGGTAAAGCGGCTCTAGCTCGCGTTCCCGCCATGCCTGAAGCTCAGGTAGTAACTTGTCAGTAATGGCGTTCACCGTGCCGTTGGACACCGACATGCCGTACATGTCTTCGATATGTGCACGAATATCTTGATAGCTGGTGCCTAATGAAAATAAGCCAATGATTTTACGCTCCATTTCATCGGTAAGCTGGGTTTGGTGCTTTTTGACTAATTGAGGCTCGAAGGTGCCCGCTCTGTCTCTGGGCGTGTTCAACTCAAAGTTACCAATGGGGCTTTTAACTGTTTTAGTGGTTTTACCGTTTTTACGATTAGCGCCTTCAGTGCTCGCCAAATGGCCATCCAACTCTGCGGCTAAGGCCGCTTCAGTGAGTTGCTTAATCAAAGGGGTTAAGATGCCATCCTTGCCGGTGAGGTCTTTACCTTCACGCAGCGCTTGAATGGCAGCATTGATATCAAAAGTAGGTGTGGTCATAAATCATCTCTTTTTGGTATAGCTTAAAGAAATGACACAGAAATTTGAACACTACCTATTTGAAGGCATTCAGATTACTGGAGAGTTGGTGGGATTAAGCATTGGCATGTAAGTGACCGTTGACGGTATGGTCACTCATTCACATCCATGTGATCGCAACATTCGCACTTCCGTATGTATCAGATGCCGTCGTCGAGCCCTCATGGATACTGCTTTTTTAAGATATAGGCGGCGTGTCACTGGAATGACAGTGCTTAATTATCAGCGTTGTATTGGTTAAGTGTTTAAATGACTCAAACAAAAAGGCGCCTAAGCGCCTTTTCTACATTTAGAGGTTAAGGAAAACTCCCTACCCCATCGAAATCTGATTAAACAATCAGATCATACTCTTCACGTAGGATCTTAATAATATCTGCCTTTGGATTGGCTGGCAGCGGAATTGCCGCGCCAGTCACCTTCTCGGCGATGCCGGTGTAAGTGCGTGACACATCCATCATGGCCTCTAATGGCAGGGCATTATCACGGGCGAGGGCTTCGCGCTCAGGCATTCTGTCTTTGTTGAGCAGAATATCTGGATCGGGGAAGTGGTTCAGCAGGAACTGACGGAAGCCTTCCTTAGAGTTTTCAAGGATTTTACCATCGCGGTAGGCGGCGCCGTCCCAAATGCGGGATGAATCTGGGGTGCCGACTTCATCCATATAGATCAGTTTTGAGTTGCCGTTTTTATCGGTCACATAACCAAACTCGAACTTGGTATCCACAAACACTTGGTCAAGGTCGGCCAGTGCTTTAGCGATCACCTTAAAGCCATCTTTTAACAGCTTCTCGTACAGGCCGATATCTTCTACCTTTTCAAAACCAAAGGCTTGGTAGTTGGCTTCGATATCGCTGCGGCTGATATTCACATCATCCTGCGCGGGCACACCGGGGATCCCAGTTAAGATGCCTTTGGTCGAAGGGGTGATCAGCAAATCAGGCAGTTTTTGATCTTTCTCTAAGCCTTCTGGCAGTGTGATACCGCAGAATACGCGCTCGCCCTTAGAGTAGGCGCGCCACATTGAGCCAGTAATGTATTGGCGGCAAATGGCTTCGACTTTAATCGGGCGGGCTTTTTGGACTATCCAAACGAAGGGATGCGGAATATCTAAAATGTGGCTGTCGGCTAAACCGTTTTCGGCAAATAACTTAAACCAATGATTAGAAATGGCATTTAATGCCGCGCCTTTACCTGGAATGCCTTTTAATCCGCCTTCACCGTGGAAGATGCAGTCGAAGGCGGAGATGCGATCGCTAATCACCATAATGGCAAGCGGCGTATCTTCGGGCACATTGTAGCCCTTGGTTTGAATTAAACGGCGGCTGTCGGCGTCGGTTAGCCAGTAAACGCTACGTACCTTGCCGCTATGGACTGGGCTGTCGGTGCGGATGGGGAAATCGTTGTTTACGGCTAATACGGAATCAGCAAGACTCATGACGAGTATTCCTTTGGATAGAGAGTGTAGGGACGAGTTTTTTATTCGTTGCGGTGTGCTTAAGCCGTAAATGCTTTGCCACCTTTTTATTATTGACCAACAACTTATCGCTAAGTGCGCACAAGAGATTGGTGAGGTTAAAACGTAAAGCGAATAGGATATTTTCGGGCGATAGACAGGAGAGAGAAGGTCGGGATAAGGGGTAAAAATAGCACGCAGAGCAAGGTTGGCGCCAGAGAGAATCTGGTCTGTTCAAGCGGGGAAACCCCGTGCCATTTTGCTCGAAAAGGCTAACCATTAATCCGAGAGAACCTTGTTAGACAGCCGCGAAAAGTGGCGCCATTTTACCTTTATTCGCAAAATTTTCCACGGCTATTTATGCACATCTGTGCGGCGTGTCGGGGTAAATTGGGCAGGGGAGCAATGCGGCGGCTGAAAATACTTCCCATGGAATCCGAGCAGAGGAATCGCCAACCTTGAGTTTATAGTGTGACTCGCTAAGCCTTAGAATGGTATTAATCCCAATATAGGCATGCAGTTAGCTCTGTAAATCGGGTTAGCATAGGCGGTCTGAATAAAGGTCGTGGCTAAGCACGATATACAGCGTGGCCTTGCGTTAACGCCCATTTTTTGTGAATTGAAAAACACAGTTTGCCCATCAGCCCTTAGCCTAAGGCAGAGGGCACAGTAGAGGTAGTCAATGACAGATGTAAAAACGCCGATGATGGCGCGCGCCGCTGCCGAGGGGCGATATTTTTTCTCGCAGCAATTTATCGCCTTGGCCGAAAGCCAAACCCAGTGGCAGGAGTTGGAGTTTGAAGAGTGCGAGTTCCACGATTGCCAGTTTAGCGATAGCACATTCCGTAACTGTAAGTTTATCGATTGCCGTTTTGTGGGCTGTAATTTGAGCCTGCTCAAGGTGCCCTTAAGCCAATTTAACGGTGTGCGTTTTGAAGAATGTAAGTTGGTCGGCATAGATTGGACCCGCGCCGCTTGGCCGAGATTATCCTTTGCGGCGCCTTTTAGCTTTAGCGCCTGCATCTTAAACGATTGCTCTTTTATGGGGCTTCAGCTCGATGAAATGGTGCTCGAGGGCTGTAAGGCGCAGGATGTGGATTTCCGTGAGGGCAAGTTTAATCGCGCCAACTTTAGTTACAGCGATTTTCGCCACAGCTTATTTGGTCGTACCGAGTTGATGGAGGCGGATTTCTCCGAGGCGACCGATTACGATATCGATATTTTTAACAATAAAATCAAGGGCGCTAAGTTTAGTCGCGACGAAGCGATTCGCCTATTAAATGGCTTAGAGATCACCTTGGTTGACTAACTCCCTTAGGCATTGGCCTTGCTTATGCCTAACTCCCTTTCAACCATTCCCCTCTGGGGGTGTTGTACTGGGCGAAACGCTTACCTCATACTCCGCGCGCACACGGCCATTCTAAATATGGGAGTGGTTTTTGAGGGTTTTTGAGAACTTTTTAACTTACCAAAGCCGCGAGCCAGTGCGCTGACTTAGTACAGGCTTAGTACAGGTTTAGGCCAAACAGGCTTATTGATCTTATTCACGATTTTTTAGAACAATTTTAACTTTTAGTTGCCGCAGATCACACTCAACTTGGCCATGTGGTTTACCACAATATCCGCCTCTTCCTTTCGGGATAACAATCACCCTGAAACAGCAAAATGCCAGCGTTTCTTAAGGCATTGGCACTAATAACTAAAAACCTGTGAGCGAATTTAGTCTTTAAACCGCAGTGGTAAGCCAAAGCCTAAGTTTGCGTGTGCCAAGTGGTGCATTAGGGTGGATGAGTGTGATGGAGGTAACCATGATTGAGCTTAATAGGCGAACCTTTTTAAAGGGCGCAGGGGCCAGCGGTGCAACATGTGCATTGGCTAGCCTGTTGCCGGGCAGCTTAGCGGCATTAGAGAGCAAGCAGCTAAAAGGAATGGGCAAAGACATTGCCAGTATCTGTGAGATGTGTTCGACTCGCTGCCCGATTTCGGCGCGGGTGATTGAGGGCAAGAACGTCTTTATCAGTGGTAATAAGGCGGCCAAATCCTTTGGTGGTAAAGTCTGTGCCCGGGGCGGCGCTGGCCATAGTTTGCTTTACGATCCACAGCGTATCGTGAAGCCACTCAAACGAGTGGGTGAGCGCGGCGAGGGCAAGTGGGCCGAGATCTCTTGGGATGAAGCCTATCAACTGATTGCTGATAATCTTAACAAAATCAAACAAGCTTATGGCCCTGAAGCCGTGGCGTTTTCCTCTAAGTCCGGTTCGCAAGAAAAACATTTATTCCATCTCGCCACCGCCTTTGGCAGCCCGAATACCTTTACCCATGCCTCAACTTGCCCCGGTGGTTACGAGATTGCCGCTAAGGCCATGTTTGGCACTAAGGTGAAGCGCGATTTAAGTAACTCCAAATACATCATTAACTTCGGCCATAACTTGTACGAAGGCATCAACATGTCCGAAACCCGCGGCATGATGGCGGCGCAAATGGATAAAGGCGCCAAGCTAGTGGTGTTCGAGCCAAGATTCTCCATCGTCGCCGACAAAGCCGATGAATGGTATGCGATCCGCCCCGGTACCGATGTGGCGGTGGCTTTAGCCTTATGCCATGTATTGATAGAAGATAATCTCTACGACAAGGCCTTTATCGAGCGTTATGTGGAAGGGTTTGATGCCTTCGCCGCCGAAGTCAAAGCCTATACCCCTGAGTGGGCCGAAACCATTTCCGATGTGCCCGCCAAAGATATTCGTCGTATCGCCCACGAATATGCGGCCAAGGCACCCCATGCTGTGGTGGATTTTGGTCACCGAGCCACCTTTACCACCGAAGAGTTTGAAATGCGCCGGGCCTTGTACGCTGCCAATATTTTGATTGGTAATATCGAGCGCAAGGGCGGTATCTACCTAGGTCAAAAGCCTGGCGACTATAACAAACTGGCGGGAGAAAGCGTGGCGCCCGTATTAGGTAAGCCCGGCGTAAAAGATATGCCTAAGCCTGCGGCGAAACGTATCGACCAAGTGGAAGAGCAGTACGCCATGATGTGGTCATCGGGCGGGATTTATCAAACGATTCTCGATGCGACCTTAAGCGCCGTGCCCTATCAATTACATGGCTGGGTGATGTCCCGTACTAACCCAATGCAAACCATGACCGACAGGGCGCGTGTGGTTGAAGCCTTGAAAAAGCTCGACTTTGTTGCCGTGTGCGATGTGTATATCAGTGAAACCGCCGCCTATGCCGACGTCATTTTACCCGAGTCGACTTACCTTGAGCGCGATGAAGAAATCGCCGATAAGTCGGGTAAAAATCCCGCCTACTATGTGCGCCAACGGGTGGTGGAAACCTTGGGTGACACTAAACCTTCATGGCAAATCTTTAAGGACATTGGCCATAAGCTCGGGCTAAGTGAATTCTACCCTTGGGATAACATGGAAACCCTGCAACTGCTGCAGGTGAATCGCGATACCGCACTGCTACGCCGCATCAAGGATGAAGGTTTTGTCAGCTTTGGTAAGCCCATCATGCTGCGCGAACCTAAGATGGTGGCCGAGTTTACTAAGGCCTACGCCAATGCCAAACCCGTGGATGAAGACGGCACCTACGGCAGTTTACTCAGCTTTAAAACCCCAAGCGGCAAGATTGAATTGACCTCGGCCAAGGTCGAGGCCATGGCGCCAGGACGCGGGGTGATTAAGTTCCGCGAAGTGCATTTGAAGAAAGCCGACGAGCTGTACTTTATCCAAGGCAAGGTCGCCGTGCATACCAATGGCGCGACTCACAATATCCCTATGCTGGCTAACCTGATGTCGGATAACGCCATTTGGGTGCACCCCGTCACGGCGGGCAAGTTAGGGATCAGCAATGGCGACCCGATTCGGTTAACCAGCAGTGTGGGTAGCGAAGAAGGCCATGCCTTAGTCACCCCGGGCATTCGCCCCGATACCGTATTTGCCTATATGGGCTTTGGCTCTAAAAACAAAGAGTTGGTTAGAGCGACTGGTAAAGGTATCCACTGCGGAAACTTACTGCCCCATCAAACAGCCCCTGTGTGTGGCATGAATATTCATACGACAGGCGTCACGCTGGCAAAACGCTAATTGGAGGCTCAAATGACGAAAAGATATGTGATGGTGCACGATGAGAACAAGTGCATCGGCTGCCAAGCCTGTAACGTGGCCTGCCGCAGTGAAAATGGCGTCCCCGAGGGCGTGACTCGCTTACAAGTGCGCGTAGAGGGCCCCTTTGGCGAGATGCCACACCTGCACTTTAAGTACCACAGGGTATCGTGCCAGCAGTGTGAAGATGCGCCTTGTGTGAAGGTGTGTCCAACGGGCGCGGCCTATGTGGGTGAGGATGGCATTGTCTCAATCCATGGCGATAAGTGTGTGGGTTGTATGTACTGCGTGGCGGCGTGTCCCTACAAGGTACGTTTTATGAATCCCGAAACCAAAGTGGCAGACAAGTGCAACTTCTGTAAGGACACGCGTTTGGCCCGGGGTGAAGAGCCTGCCTGTGTGACTGTGTGTCCGACCGATGCCTTAGTCTTTGGCGATGCCAACGATCCACAGAGTGAGGTGGCTATGCTACTCAACACTAAGATCACTTACCAAGATAAGACCCATTTAGGCACTCAGCCTAGGGTATATCGCGTTCCTACCAAAAGAGGGGGGATTTGATTATGAACAATACTTGGGGCGATATGGCGCAATATGATCCCGTCACTTGGCATTGGATCATCGCCGTGTATCTGTTTATGGCGGGCTTATCCGCCGGAAGTTTGCTGATTGGCATTGGCCTGCGTTGGTTTAATAAGGAGCAAGCGCAAGGGGAGACGAGTATTCTCAAGGCCGCAGCCATTATTGGCCCAGTGGCCATTTGCCTAGGCTTGGCATGTTTAGTGTTTGATTTAACTAAGCCTTTCCACTTCTGGCTGATTTTAATCAACTATAACTTCCAGTCTGTAATGGCGATTGGTGTCTTAGCACTACTGGCTTACTCCCCCTTGGCATTTGCCTACGCGATTCTTGTGTTGCGCGATGAGCTGCCAAAGTGGGGCTTAGGTTTCCTCGTGCCTATCGCTAAGCTGCTGATGCCCTTTAGAAAGCTGATTGAAGTGCTGCTGTTTATTCTCGCGATTGGCGTGGGTGCTTATACTGGCTTCTTAATTTCGGCCATGAATGCCTATCCGATGTTGAACACTGCGGTACTGCCAGCGCTGTTTTTAGTCTCTGGTTTATCGGCGGGCGCGGCGGCTAATGCGGTGCTGGCGCTGGTGATGTTCAAGACCGATAGCCACGACAAGACCTTAGCCAAAATGCATGGCTTAGAGCTGCCAGTGATGGCAATCGAAATCATGTTCCTGTTTATGTTGTTCTGCGCCTTGTATTTTAAGGGCGGAGCGGCGGCTGCGGCGCTGGCATCACTCACCTCTGGCGTGTGGGCGAGCGTATTCTGGATTGGCGTGGTCGGGATTGGTTTTGGTATCCCACTGCTATTTATGCTGTTGCCGACCGCGACGCGCCACAGCAAGGGGGCGATGATCATGGTGGCCTGCGCCAGCTTAACCGGCGTGTTAGCACTGAGACACTTTATTGTGTATGCGGGACAAAGCTATCTAAGTTAGTGTTTTGGTTAACGGCAATATCTATGGGGTGAATCATTTATCCCTTGCAAGCAAAAAGCACCGATTAACGGTGCTTTTTTTATGGGGGCGATTAGCAGGATTTCATTGCGGTAATTATTGCGGTAATTATTGCGGCAATAGCTCAATCACTGATTTCACCGTGAGCACTAAAGCACTGATAGCGCATAGGGCTAAGGTTGCCATCTTGGTCTTATGTTTATCCACACTCCCCACCAGTTTGCCCGCCACTAAATAGCCTAAAAACACTGAGGGCAATAGCATGAGTGATAACCACAAATGCTTGATTTCGAGTAGGCCCGTCACCCCAAGAATGACCAGGGCTATGGTCGAGCTGAAGATAAAGAAGGCCGACAGTGCGGCGCGAAATTTGGAGGCATCCTTACCCGCCAACAAAATCGCCATCGGTGGGCCACCAATGGCGGCAATATTACCAAAGATCCCCGAGACCACGCCCGCGCCAAACAGGGTTGCTTTGTTCACGGGGAGAGTCAATTTATACAGGCTCAGCACCACGGCGACTGCCACAATGCCAGCAATCGCTAGACCAAGAATCGGCTGCGGCGCAAACAGTAGCAGGCTGGCACCGATAAAACCTCCGGGTACACGACCGATTAGCGCATACTGCAAACCATTGAATTCTAAATGGCCGCGTTCACGCAGTAGGGTGAGTAGGGCGATGGAAAACCCCATCACAATCACGGGGGCGGGCACTAATTCGGGGTCGACAATATACAGCAACGGGCTCGCCACCACGGCAAGGCCAAAGCCTATCAGACTCTGGGTGAGGGCACCTAAAAACACAATCACAGACGCCATGGCGAGCGTTTGTGGATCTATCAAGGAGAACATAGGATTCCATCAAAACAAAATAGGGATCGTTACTCTAACCCATCAGGCAAGATGAGTATTAACGATCCCTAATGATAAGTAGGATATTGGACGCTTAAGCGTTACTCCATATCTTCCCACTCGATCCCCATTTCGTCCATCAACCGTTTCGCTTCGGCGGGAATGCTGTCTGGGCTATCTTTCGACAGATCGGCATCATCAGGCAGAGGCTGGCCGGTGTAGGCATGCAAAAATGCTTCACACAAGAGTTCGCTATTGGTGGCGTGGCGCAGGTTGTTCACCTGACGACGGGTACGTTCATCCGTGAGGACTTTTAGCACTTTGAGCGGAATAGACACAGTAATTTTCTTTACTTGTTCATTCTTCTTGCCATGTTCAGCATAGGGGCTGATGTATTCCCCATTCCATTCAGTCATTGACTCACCTGTTATAACGCTAAATTCGGGGCAGATTTTAAACCCTTACAGATAACAGTCAAATTATTGCTACTATTTCTTAGTGATTGCAAACAGATTTCTTTATGTTTAGACGTCTAAACGTCTTAACGCCTATTGACGATGCCACTGGGCTTAGGTACATTTAGACGTCCAGACATCTCTTTGCGAACTTAGGAGTTCCCGATGACCGCAGGCAAATTAGTGACCGAACGTCAATTAGCCACATTAGCAGTGCGTCAGGGTATCGAAAGTGATACTCAGTATGGCGCGGTGGTGCCGCCAATTTACCTGTCGACTAATTACGCCTTCGATGGTCATAAAAATCCTCGCGAATTTGATTACAGCCGTTCCGGCAATCCTACCCGCAGCATCTTAGGTGATGCCTTAGCTAAACTGGAAAAGGGCGCAACCGGTGTGGTGACTTGCACTGGCATGGCTGCCATTACTTTAGTGACTACCTTGCTCGGCCCCGATGACTTACTGGTGGTGCCCCACGATTGTTACGGCGGTTCTTACCGTTTATTCACTAACTTGGCTAAAAAGGGCCAATTTAAACTGCTGGTGGTCGATCAAACCGACGCCCAAGCGCTCGAGCAAGCCATCGCCCAACAACCTAAGATGGTGTGGATTGAAACTCCATCAAACCCTCTGCTGCGAGTCGTCGATATCGAAGCTATCGCGAAGGCGAGCCACGCCGTAGGTGCTTTAGTGGTGGTGGACAATACTTTCCTCTCGCCCATTTTGCAGCAACCGCTGTTACTCGGTGCCGATATCGTTATCCACTCCACCACTAAGTACATTAATGGTCACAGCGATGTGGTGGGCGGCGCGGTGATCGCCAAAGATCCTCAACTCGGTGAGACCTTACATTGGTGGTCAAACACCTTAGGCTTAACTGGGTCTGCCTTCGACAGTTATCAAACCCTGCGCGGTCTGCGTACCTTGGCCGTACGCATTCGCGAGCACCAAAGCAATGCCCAGCGTATTCTGGACGTGCTGACGAGCAGCCCTTTGGTGAGCAAAGTGTATTATCCAGGCCTTGCGGATCACCCCGGTCATGCCATTGCCGCCAAGCAGCAAAAAGGCTTTGGCGCTATGCTGAGTTTTGAGCTTAAGGGCGGCGAAGCCGAAGTGGTCGCCTTTTTAGATGCCTTAAGTTTATTCAGCGTGGCCGAGAGCTTAGGTGGCGTTGAGAGTCTCGTGGCCGTGCCCGCGACTATGACCCATAGGGCGATGGAGCCCCAAGCGCGTTATGAAGCTGGCATTAAAGACACCCTATTACGTTTGTCGGTTGGTATTGAAGATGCCGACGACTTAGTTGCAGATATTCAAGCAGGATTGGCCGCCGTTGCGGCTTGTCAGTAGAGGAATTCGAGATGGCACGTTGTCACTTACATAAATTTGGTGGTTCCAGCTTAGCCGATGCCGATTGTTATCGCCGAGTCGCCCATATTCTGTTAACCCATGGTCATAGTGATGATCTGGTGGTGGTGTCTGCTGCGGGTAAAACCACTAACTTTTTATATAAATTATTGTCCCTGCGCGATAGCAACCAATTATGGCAAGAAGAGTTGCAAGTTCTTATCAGCTATCAGCAAGGCTTGATTGAGCAGCTGTTATCCAATGAGCAAGCGCGGGATCTGCGTGAGCGTTTAACCACGGATAAAGCTCAGTTAATCAGTCTGTTATCTTTAGATTCCCGTAATGATTACCAAATTAACCATGTGGTGAGCTTTGGTGAGCGTTGGTCGGCGCGCCTGATGGCAGCGCTGCTGCGTGAATCGGGCGTGGCCGCAAGCCATGTGGATGCCTGCTCGATTCTTGTGGCCGACGAGGCCGCCGTACCGCAAATTCGTGTGCAAGAATCCCGCGCCAAAGTGCAAGCCTTACTGGCCGCGCATCCTAACGAGCGTTTAGTGATCACAGGTTTTATCTGTGCCAACGAGCGTGGCGATACCTTGCTATTGGGTCGCAATGGCTCTGACTTTAGCGCCAGCTTAATTGCCAGCCTTGCCGACATTGAGCGTGTGACCATTTGGACCGACGTTGAAGGGGTATTTAACGCCGATCCGAATAAGATCAACGATGCGAAATTACTCAAGAGCATGTCCCTCGCCGAAGCAGACCGCTTGGCGCGCCTAGGCTCGCCTGTTTTGCATTCGCGCACTTTGCAGCCGCTGTTTAACACTGAGGTGAGCCTAGCCGTACGTTCAAGCTACGCCTCCCATACCGATTTTACCCTGATTGCTCCCCACAGCTCCTCGGCGAGTGCGCCCGTGGTGACTAATCTAAACGCCGTGGTGTTGTTTGGTTTTAAGATCGCGGGCGATGTGGCTAGTCTGCTTGAGCAATTAGTCGAAGCAGGATTAACGCCACTGGCCCATTGGTTATCGGCGCATCAACGACTCGAGCTTGCCTATACCGCTGAAAACCAAAAACAAGTACAAAAGTTATTGGATGCGCAGGCCGAAGCCCTCGGCATTAAAGATCTGCAAATTAATACTGAACTCGGTTTAGTGGCGCTTGTGAGTGCCGATGCCGAGCATTATCGCCGCAGCTTTGCCCGTTTACTGAGCCGCGACGCTAAGCCC
Source organism: Shewanella sp. GD04112 (assembly GCF_029835735.1). Classification (NCBI taxonomy): domain Bacteria; kingdom Pseudomonadati; phylum Pseudomonadota; class Gammaproteobacteria; order Alteromonadales; family Shewanellaceae; genus Shewanella; species Shewanella sp. GD04112. The sequence continues at coordinate 4,253,772 of NZ_JAOEAL010000001.1, read as the reverse complement.
TTGTTCAGTGGTGACTTAAGTTTGGTGACCTTAGTGCCACAGTCGCAGGTTAATCTGCTGACGCAAAAAGTGCATCGCCGCTGCGCCGGTCCGCGTAAACGCATTGGCGTATTGCTGCTGGGTGTTGGCAATATTGGCGAGGCGTGGGTGAAGCTGTTTAAGTCAGTTTCTCCCTCATTAAATCAAGAGCTTGAAGCGCGTGTCGAACTCGTCGGTTTGGTAAGTTCCAGCAAAGCCCTGATCAAGTCTACGGCTGTGGATTTGGAAAACTGGCAGCAGGAATTCGATGCCGAGGCAACACCTTGGCAATATGAGCACTTATTCGAACAATTAGAACAACTTAACTGCGATGAACTGATTGCATTAGATATCAGTGCCAGCGCCAGTTTGACCCTACAATACCCAGAGTTTTTCGAGCGCGGCATCCATATGGTCAGCGCGAACAAGCTTGCGGGTTCTGGCCCGCTGCCGTTCTACCGCGAGCTGAAGGAGCAACTCGGTTATCGCCGTCTATTCTGGCGCTATAACGCCAGCTGCGGTGCGGGCTTACCTATTCAGCACGCCTTAAACGATTTGCGTAACAGTGGAGATACGGTTGAGGCCGTCGGCGGGATTTTCTCTGGTACCCTGTGTTGGTTATTCGAGAAATACGATACCAGCAAACCCTTCTCGGAATTAGTGGTTGAAGCGCGTGGCCTAGGGATTACCGAACCCGATCCCCGCGACGATCTCTCTGGGCGCGACATGCAGCGCAAGCTACTGATTTTGGCCCGTGAAATCGGTCTGGAAATCGAGCTTGAGGATATTGAACTGCGCTCCCTAGTGCCAGCCCATTTAGCGGATATTCCACTGGAGCAATTCCTTGCCCGTATCGCTGAGCTGGATGATGAATTGCAGCAACAATACGGTGCGGCCGCAGAGCAAAACAAGGTGCTGAGATATGTCGCCTCCTTGGACAATAGCGGCGCGGCCCTGAAAGCCGAGGTGGGATTACAGTGGATTGATGCGAATCATCCCTACGCTAACCTCACGCCTGGGGACAATGTGTTTGTGATCCGCTCTGCTTTCTACCAAGGTAATCCGCTGATTATCCGTGGACCGGGTGCGGGGCGTGAAGTGACTGCCGCAGCGGTGCAATCGGATCTGACGCAGATCTGTCGTGATCTGCTGCAAGAGTAGTCATAAACCTAGACACTTGAAGAAGTTAGCCTCCATATCTTCAAGTTGATTCGGCCAATATTCATAGACGTAAAGGACTCATTCGAGTCCTTTTTTTATTGGCGAGGATCAGGACTAAAATCAAGGTGGTCAACGAGGGATAAGAAAATGCCAAAAAGGGGGATTTTTTGGCTTGACTTAACGGCCAGTTTCTCTAGTATATGGACATATAGACGTCCAAACGTCCATATGGATTAAATTACTGCATTTATAAGTCGTACCAGCGCGATGGAGCGTCGCACTTGGGCGGTTGAGGAAATACACATGGCTTTTCATCACGCACAACATTCACATTCGCTAAACCAAAGTTTGTCTGAACTTAATGGCGATATTAATGTTTCTTTTGAGTTTTTCCCGCCATCAACCCCCGAAATGGAACAGATCCTGTGGAACTCTATCCGCCGTTTAGAGCCGCTGAATCCTAAGTTTGTTTCAGTGACCTATGGTGCCAACTCGGGCGTGCGTGACCGCACCCATGGTGTGATTGAACGTATTCAAAAAGAAACCAATCTGGTTGCCGCGCCGCATTTAACCTTAGTGGATGCCAGCGACGAAGAATTGTTAGATCTGGCGAAGCATTACTGGAAATCGGGGATCCGCGACATAGTGGCACTGCGTGGCGACTTGCCTGCGGGCAGCCCGAAACCGACTCGCTTTGCGGCGGATTTAGTGCGCTTACTGCGCTCAGTGGCCGACTTTGATATTTCGGTTGCCGCTTACCCAGAAGTGCATCCAGATGCGGCTAATGCTCAGGCCGATTTGATTAACCTCAAGCGTAAAATCGATGCCGGTGCGAGCCGTGCTATTACCCAGTTTTTCTTCGATGTTGAATCTTACCTGCGTTTTCGCGACCGCTGCGTTGCGGCGGGAATTGATGTCGAAATCGTCCCCGGCATTTTACCCGTGACTAACTTTACCCAGTTAAAACGCTTCGCGGGCATGACCAATGTAAGTCTGCCGAGCTGGTTGCATAAGCAATTTGATGGCCTAGAGAATGATGCGGGCACGCGTCAGCTGGTGGGGGCTAACGTGGCGATCGATATGGTCAAAGTGCTATCCCGTGAAGGTGTTAAAGATTTCCACTTCTACACCCTTAACCGCGCCGAGCTGACCTATGCGATTTGCCATACCTTAGGGGTTCGCCCAAAGGCGGTATAACGCAGTAAACATCCATAAAAAAACGCCGCTATTTAGCGGCGTTTTGTTTTTGGCTAGTGACTAATTCCTAAATCTTAAATTGGGAGAGCAGAGTCGTTAAGCGCATTGAAAGCTGCGCGAGTTCATCCCCGCCCGCGCGGTTTGCACTGAAGTTGCACTCGGAAAAATTGTTTTTAATCTCATAGGTTAATGAGATTGATGTCACCATCTTCTGCGTCTATTCCCCCCTCCCCAAGCGATATTACTACCGCCGTTTCATACCGTTTTGCGGATTTCGTGGCAGCGTGCACAGATCTTTTTTTCGTGGCGAATATTTACTTAGCCTGCTAACTAAGTATAATGCTTAGCAGGCTAAGTAAATGAGTAAGCATGATGCAGAAAGAATTAGAGCGATTAAAGGAGTTATCCCTAGCGGAACATTTAGGCCGCTTGCACCGACTATGGCGCACTGTGGCGGATGTGGAATTAGCACCACTCGGGTTAACTCATCCTCGTTGGACGGCATTGTGGAAGTTATTGCGTCTGGGCGACAACGTGAGCCAGAAGGTGTTGGCGGATGCGCTGGAAATTGAATTGGCTTCTTTGATGCGCACGTTAGGGCAGCTTGAGGAACAAGGTTTAGTCGAGCGTCATTGCTGCACTAAAGATAAGCGCGCGCGAATCGTATCGCTAACGCCCGCGGGAAAGGATGTATTAAAGCAAGTCGAAGCGCGGATTATTCAAGTGCGCGCAGAGTTGTTGGCTGGGATCAGCGCCAGCGAGCTTGGTGAGTTTGAACGCATCATTAGCCTAATCAGTGATAACGCCTTAGCCAAGTTGGCTAAGAGCACAGAAATTCTTGAGTGAGAAATAAGATGACACCGGATCAACAATTTGCCCGCCTCGTAAAAATCGCCATGCTCGGTTTTGTGGCTGTGTTTGGCTATTTTATGTTTGCCGACGCTATGATGCCCTTGACCCCACAGGCCATGGCAACCCGTGTGGTAACTAAGGTGACCCCGCAGATCAGCGGCAAGATTCAAACCATTAATGTGAAGAATAACCAAGTGGTCGCCAAGGGCGATTTACTGTTTCAAGTCGACCCAGCACCCTTTGAGTTAGCCGTGTCTCAGGCAAAATTGGCCCTAGAGCAAGTGCGTCAGGACAATGCCGAGCTAGATGCTTCGTTGTTAGCCGCCAAGGCGGAAGTGAATGCCAGTACCACTACGGCTCAACTAAAACGTCGCGAAGCCAAACGTTTAGATGCACTGTATGCCACCCATGGTGTGTCGCAGCAGCAACGGGATCAGGCCGATAGTGATGCGGACGCCGCCGAGGCGAATCTGTTAGCCGCTAATGCTCGTCTCGATAAACTCAAAGTCAGCCGTGGCCTCTATGGCGAAGAAAACCTAAGAGTGCGCCAAGCGAAAAATGCCTTAGAGCAAGCTGAGCTGAACCTGTCTTACACCCAAATTCGTGCCGACCAAGATGGGGTGGTGACCAACCTGCAACTCGAAGTGGGCAGTTTTGCCGCAGTAGGCCAGCCGCTACTCGCCTTAGTCTCTGATAAATTAGATATTATTGCCGACTTTCGTGAAAAGACCTTACGTGGCGTTAACGCATCTTACCCAGCATTAATCGCCTTCGATGGTGAGCCAGGCCGTTTATATCGCGCTCAAGTGAGCAGTGTCGACGCCGGTGTGAGTGCGGGGCAGTTTGATGCCAATGGCCGCTTAGCTGCGCCGCAGGAGTCCGACCGTTGGGTGCGCGATGCGCAGCGCTTAAGACTACATTTAGTGTTAGACGACGATGCGATGAATAATCTGCCAGCAGGTGCGCGTGCCACTGTGCAATTACTGCCTGACAATACGCTGTTTAGCCTGCTAGCCAAGGTGCAGATTAAGGTCATTAGCCTGCTCCATTACATCTATTAATCTCAAGGCCATTCGCATGTTGTTACGCCACAACCCTTTAACCACCAATGACTTACGCCAGTGTTTGCGCATTGCCACTGGCGGCACCATTGGCTTTACCCTCTGTAAGCTCTTTGGGTGGAGTAATGGGGTATTTTTTACGGTAACCCCAATGTTATTGCTGGGACTCGTCCCTGTGATGAGTGGCCATGCGATGCGGCAGTTACTGGCCTCATCGGCCATGGCGGGGCTTGAAGTCGGCTTACTCGGCGGTTTCTTCGGTAGTCACCCCGGATTGATGACGCCGATTGTCTTTTTACTGTTTTTATATCGTTTTGCGGCTATGTCCCGCGGTAGCCTATTTCTGTTTGGTGCCAATGGCGTGCTGAGTTTGAGCATTATGCTGCATTTTGCCAGCTATCCGGGCACAGATCTCAATGACTTAATCTTTAGTAATTTCTGGGCGACGGGATTGTCTGTGGTTATTGCTTATCTGATGACGGCACTCTGGCCGGATGTCGAGCCTCGTCCTGCCTACAAACCCGGTCCTAAGGCGCCGCACCGTATGCGCCACGAAGCTTTACTCGGTGCCAGTATTGCCACGCTCTCTTTCTTAGTGTTTCAAATTTTCGATTTGCGTGACTCCATGTCGGCACAGGCGACCACGCTGTTACTCCTGTTCCCCATGCATTGGAACGGGGCGCTGGATTATGCCCGTAAACGTGCGCTGGGCACTCTGCTTGGGGTGTCGTTTGGGGTGATGGTGCAACTCTTCCTCTACGATTGGTCCGGATTGTTGATCCTGATTGTGCCGCTGCTGTGGGTTGGGCTTATGTTGTTTGCGCAGGCCCATGTGAAGGAGGCGAGTGGCTCAGGGGTTGGCTTTGGTGCCATGACCACCTTAGGGATTTTGTTTGGCCAATACTTAACCCCTGGCAACGACCTAATTTTTAGTGCGCTGTACCGGGTGAGCAGTATTTTTGTGGCGATAGTGGCGACGTTATTCCTCTGTTACCTGCTTCATAAGTTATTGAATAGCTTTGAAGCGACTCGATTTGGTTATTAAGAACTTAATATTAGATTTTTTTAATGCTTGTTCAGTGGAGATTCGAGGAGTAAGGTACAAACTCGTTTAGTGTGGGCTAAACGTGTGAACGCACCACTCAATTATCTCTTTATAACGACCTAGGTTTAGGACTTGGCTATCACTAGAGCCGCTTAAGTTCTACTCAAGGTATGTTCAAGGATAGAAAATGAATATTAAAATTAGAACATTAGCCAAAGGCATCACGCTGATCTACGGCTGTGCCTTGACCTCTGTAGCCATAGCCAATCCAACCGCAGTCCCGCCAGCGGGACAAATCTGCGTGACCTGTCACGGCGCCGAAGGCGAGGGCATAGAACCCCTCGGCCCTCGTCTCGCGGGACTCTCGAAAGAATACATCACCACCCAATTACAACATTTTCAGGCCGGTGTGCGCCAAAACGCGACCATGATGCCGATGGCGATGACATTGCAAGGTGATGGCATCGAGCAAGTGGCGAGTTACTTCTCCGCCAAATCACCTAAGACTGAGGTCAAGCCGGTGATCCGTGGTGAGCAGGTGACCTTTAGCGACGATACCGCGCGCTTAGCCTATCAAGGTGATTGGTCTCGCGGCTTACCTGCTTGCGTGACTTGCCATGGCCCCTCGGGTTTAGGCGGCGGCCTGTTCCCACGTTTAGCGGGTCAGCAGGCCAGTTATATCAAGACGCAACTGTTGGCGTGGCAAGCTGGCACTCGTAAGGGAGATGTGGACGGCATGATGGCCAATGTGGCTAACAAGCTGACCGCCGCCGAGGTGGATGCCTTAGCGAACTACTTTGCGAATTTGAAATAAGGAGCCGGCCATGAAATCTTCTGCCATCTTACTATTGGCCGCAATGGGCGTGCTGACTGCTCAAGTGCAGGCTGCGAATGAGTTACCCGATAAACAAGCGCCACTGCCCTCAGTCCCTAAAAATCCTGATCAAAGTTATTTAACCCCAAGACCCTTAAGTGCGATTCCCGAAGGGGCCTTCGGCGATAAAGTACGCGCGGGTTATCAGTTATTTGTGAATACCCAGCAGCTGAGAGATAAGTATGTGGGTAACGAGCTTAACTGTGCCAACTGCCATATGGATGCGGGCCGTAAGGCGAATGCGTCACCGCTTTGGGGCGCCTATTTTGCGTATCCCGCGTACCGTAAAAAAGACGATAAAGTAAATACCTTTGAAGAAAGGGTACAAGGCTGTTTTAACTATTCGATGAACGGTAAAGCTCCCGCTGCGGGCAGCCCCGAGCTGGTCGCGCTATCTGCTTATGCCTACTGGTTAGGGATGAGTGGTTTAATGGATGCGGCTAACCTTGATGGCCCAGTGCCAGAACTCAGCGATGCCGAATTGGTAAAAGGCGCCAAACGTGAGGATTTCCAGCTGCCTGACACGCTAGCCAAAGCCATGACAGTGGATCAACGCGCAAATCTGCCTGGCCGTGGTTATCCTGAGATCCCAAAACCTGAGCTCGCGTTCTCACCCGAGCGCGGTAAAGCCGTGTATACCGCTCACTGCCAAGCGTGCCATGGCGCCGATGGTCAAGGCCAAGCGATTGCGGGTGTTTACTCTCTGCCGCCATTATGGGGTCCTAAGAGCTACAACTGGGGCGCAGGTATGCACAGGGTCAATACGGCCGCATTCTTCATTTATGAAAACATGCCCTTCGCTAAGAGTATGCAGCTGACTAATCAACAGGCTTGGGACGTTGCGGCTTACATTAACTCCCATGAACGGCCACAGGACCCCCGCAATAAGGGCGATGTGAAACAAGCGCAGGAGAAATACCATAACGACAATGACTACTACGGTGTCGAAGTCGATGGCAAAGTGCTTGGCACCGCCTCTTATCCGGTGTTTCCGAAAAAGTCTTAGTTGAGTCGCTTTGATTCACTGTTCTCGCGGTGAAATAAAGCGAGTGAATTAGTTAGGCAAAAAGCCAGCAAGTTTAAAGTTTGCTGGCTTTTTTATTGGGTAAAATGTGTTGGGGAATTTTAATTAAAGCTGTTTAATATCAGAGTATTAGACAATGCAGATTTAGCTTGTGAGCATCGGGTTAGTGTCAGCATACATGCTCAGCATATAGGCTTGTCATGGCATTCGCTCACCGACTCGCAGCTAGTCCATCCGTGGATGCTCGACCGCCCCGTCCATGGGGCGGACGGTCGTCTCGCTAACCACCATGACGCGCCTTTCGGACATCAGTGTGGTCTGTTGATTTCAAAACCAATCTTGAATACATGAAACGTATCGAGGGAGTTGAACCCTCTCTACGTTTTCTAAGAAGCTGATTTACGCTGGTTTTTGGTCAAAGGAAACAAACTCTTGTTACACCTTACTGTATAAATCTTTTGTTAGAAAGAACAAATGAATGCTCCGAGCCTTTCATCCCATTTCGTTAACTTCTCGGTATGTGAGGTTTCTCTACCAATTTGGTAATTTTAGTTTGTACCTTGAATGCTTTTGGTGCTAACCTGCTGAAGTTTCGATGTTATTTTTAAAATAGTCTCTTTAATCATAATGTACTCCATGATTTATAAGGGACACTGGCTGCCAATTGTGCTGTTTTAAGGAGAAAAAATGCGTTATTTGATCCCTTCATTAATTTCAGTTTTGCTCACAGGTTGTGCGACAACCTATAAAGCTCCACTCATTCAAGATAAAAATTACTCCGCTATGCATCAATCTACTCAAGCCGATACTTTGGCAAAAGCTAAGAGAGCATTATTACTCGATGGTTTTCAAATCCAATCAAGTGATGATAATGCAGGCTTTATCTCGACTAGTTCTAAAAATTGGAAGTTAACTCCAGATCAAGCTAATTGCGGAACTACAATGGGCATCGACTACTTAAAAGATAACCGCACGAAAACCTCTGTAGCATTCAATATTATTGTGGATTCTTCAAATATAGTGATTCGATCCAACATTCAAGGTGAATATAAACCAGGTGCAGTTGACCAAGACATAACGCTAACTTGCGTTTCAAAAGGAACAATTGAACAGGAGCTTGGTAAAAAAATATTAAATTAAACAATGCGATATGCATTCAAAGTTAAAATTTTTGTAGGGATATAGTTAAGCAGATTTACCGTAAATTTCTAGGAATCAGGAGGATTCAATGAACAAATCAATAGATTGGTTTTGTCGTATAGTAAGGATAGCTGGAGTTAACTTTCCGGTAGCAGCATCATTTGTTCAGATACAAGCTGAACTAGATAATGTAGAAATATCCAAACGCATCGAAAAACTAGAAGATCCAATTAGCCATTTACATGAAGATATTCGACAGGTATCTCGACTACTTTATGCAAAATTAGTTGAAGAAGATTCGACCGACCTCAATTTCAACGAAGATTTTTATCTAAAGTATTCTAGACCTTTAGCCACATTGAATCAGTCAGGTTATATAAGACTAAACAATGCATTAGGATCAAGAATTCCAGTTAATATAGATTTGATTGACCCATCATTTATCCTATATTTGACTGCCATTGCAGGTAATAGCGAAATGATGGGGTATTTAATAAAAATCGTTGATGAATGCTCTTTTGGTCAGTGGCTAGATGGCAAAAAACTAAAAGAAGAACTCAAAATTCCTAGCAGTGTAGTACACGCTGTTTTTGAAGTTTATGAAGCTAAGGGTTACGGTTTACTATCTCGTGAACTCAACACATGCATGTATAGGGGGAATTGCTAATAATCTATTAAAAGCTAGATTAGCTTTACCATCTAAAGTTCATTCAAGATAATTAACTGTGCTCAGCATGTATGAATCAGTGAATACACTTTCCATAACGCAGGAATGCGGCTTATTGAGCTAAATAAATAGACCAAATATGATTTTAGTTAGACACCACTTGATGAATACCGTCTATTAAAGGGCAATAAAAACTTAGGTGTTTATTTGCACGCTTAATCGATATGAGTGCCTTGATGATGGAATGATTATTCCAACGTTAATGAAAAAACATTATTATTTCTGCGTTATCACTCCTATACCATAAGGATTACCGTGCCTAAGTACTTACCAGAATCTCATTTAGATGCCGCGCAGCTGTGCCCTTTATGCCAAGGGGCGAATCTGTGTGCTATGACTCTTGGCACCGAGATCAGTGACTGTTGGTGTGCTAAGCAGGCGTTTCCGAAGTTGACTCAATTGCTATCTGGCGATTTGGCGGCAGGCTTATCGACAGGCGATGCAGCGGGGCTGAGTGCCGATAAGTTAGCGCAACTATTATCGCAGCCTGCGACGGCTTGTATTTGTGAGACTTGTTTAAGCAGGATAAAGCGCGAGCTAACGGTTTCTATTTCAGAAGATAAAAACAGCCCATCGGGATTAGGCGATGGGCTGGGATATGAGGTGAAATAGCGGGCTATTAATTGATGGTGTAATCCAGTTGTACGCTACTTTGTGCTTCTACGGCTTTACCATTTTCAAATTTGGGTGCGTAACGCCATTTATTTAAGGCTTCGATGCTTTCTTTTTCAAATAAAGTGCCACCCTTAGAGGCTAAGATTTCAGGATTTTTCACAAAGCCATGTTCATCAACGGTAAATTTAAGTTGAACCCAGCCGCTTTTACGTTTTTGGACATAGGATGCAGGGTATTTAGGCGTAGTGCGAAACAGCGGTTGCTGTTCCTGTGCATCGGCCCAAGGGCGCATTTTACCGATAGCAATACAGTGGGCGGTCGATTCGTCACGCTTTCCTTGGCGCTCATAAAGTTCGACTAGATAAGCATGGGCGCTTAACGCATAAGGGTGGCTGTAGTTAAGGGCTTCAAACTGCTTAACCACCTCTAAAAGTAATGGAATCGCCTTGTCATCATGCTTTTCTGCATATTCAATAGCACCGACGACATAGGTAGCTTTGACTCTGTCGAGGGCATTTTCGGGCTGGATTTCTTTGTAAGTTTCGTAGGCCTCGAAGGCATAGCTTCTTACGCTTCTTGTGTATAGCTCAGTATTGGATAAGCGGTTAAAAGCGGCCATTTTTACATCGGCGATCAGTATCTTGTTATCGGATTTTTCAGCAATTGTGATTGCATCAAGCAAATCATTTTTCGCATCTTTGGCTTCGACGGCGGTTTGTGCTGTACCAAGTAAGGGATCGATAAGCTCAAGCGCTTCTTTACCATAATGAACTTTATAATTTGTGAGAGCGAGTTGATATAACTCATTCGCCTTCGCTGTTTGTGGCAAATTCTTTTCTGCAAATGGGTAAGGGGCGACTTGCTTCTCTATTGCACCAGCCCAGTTCATGGCGAGGTTAGCTAAGTCGACACTGTCCTTGCCATATTGAGCTTCACCTAGTTCGAAGGCCCTTTGGGCACTGGCTTCTATTTGGGTGTTATCACCTTGTTTGAGTGCGGTTTGGTAGTCACTGTAGGCTTGGGAAAAAGTGTTTTCCGAGGCATTTAAGGGTAACGAAGTACTTAAGGCTAAAGCAAATAGACTGGCTAAGGGTAATATTTTTCCGTCTAACATCTTGTATATCCTTATATTTAGTTCCATCGGATAGTACAAATGTTTCACTCTTGATACAAGCTTGTTTTCGCGCTGTTGGTCAGTGGGGGATTAGGAAGGTAAGCATTTGCCTACCTTCTGACTTTGCCGATTGGTTTGGTACTCTTTAGTGCGTGACTTATTTAGTTACGAACTGCAAACCAAATTGACCTAACTCGCCGTAGTGGAATTGGCAATGCTGATTGAGCGGCAGATCTAACACTCCCGCATATGAGCCTGTGATCACATACTGTCCACGGGTTAAGCCAATCCCTTGGGCAGATAAGAAGTTGACCAACCAGTAGAGTCCGGCCTTAGGGAAACCATTTGGATGAACCGCGGCTTTTTGCAGCGTTTCACTTGCTTGCTGTCCGCCAGTGGCGATTTCAACACTCAGGGCGAAATGGCCTGTTTCAGCCGAGGTTGAGATTTCTGGCCCTAACCACAAGCCTTGATTGACTAAACCATCGGCGAGGGCATCGAAGTGGTTGGCTTCGCCTGGGTTTTGATAACGACTTTTGATCAGTTCTAAGGCGAGGCGCGTTTTACCTAGGGCGGCGTCGATTTCTGCTTCCGAATAAGGCGTGGCTCGTGGTGGTAAATCGCTGCCAATTTCAAAGGCGAGCTCGGGTTCGACACGGGCAAGCCCTTTGCTCGAAGGGTAAAGTGGACACTCAGCGGTTTCGATATACACATCATGTTGATAGATAGGTGCTACCACGGTTTTTTCGGCGGTTGGCAGTAGGCACTTCCACCCCGCAATCGGGTTGCCTTGGTCGCTAAACTGCTGCGCAATGGTCTGCTGGATGGCAAAGGCCTGGGGGAAATCTTTCGGTCTTAGCGCTTCTTGCAACAGCGCACCCGCTTCACCTTTGGCGCGTCGCTGGGCGAGTTCTTGTGCTGCTGCGTTAATGGACTCAAGCTGTGTTTTAGCGTCTGTCTGTGACATGTTCAATCCTAAATAACTTATTTTAAAGGACTTATGCAGAGTCGTTTATGTCGCAATCACTGAGCGCATAAGGCATAACTCGACTCTGCAAATCCAATCTGAGCTAAAAGAGAAATTGCGCTCAATATACCTTTTTGTGCTGCTAAAGGCTTGATAAAACTTATCTTGAAATGCTCTGCATTTATCGCCAGTCAAGATTGATTTAGTGTCAGCTTAACTATCCAATTCGGCTGGAAAGTTAATCGCTTTTTAGGCTAGATCTTAGCGTGCCGCGGTGCCAGAATGGCGTTCCTTTCTGCGGTACTACTGGGACTTTTCCGTGAATCAAAGCCACTCTGGATCCTTGGCAACTAACCATGCTCAATTAGGATTGTTGTTTATTTCTGTCGCCGTGTTGTTTTGGGGCATTCTACCTATAGCGCTTAAGCTGTCGGGGAGTTTTATCGATCCTGTGACTTTGACTTGGTTCCGTTTTTTAGTGGCGCTCCTCGTCAGTATTTTGGTTCAGTGGAGCGCGGGCAGTTTAAAGCAGTTTGCGGCGCTCGATGCCAAGGTTTGGCTCAGGCTTATCCTCGCCGGACTGTTTTTAATGCTTAACTATGTGTCATTCGTGTATTCCCTCGACTATCTGGCACCGGGGGCAGCGCAGCTTAATTTTCAAACCTCGCCATTTTTCCTCGCCTTTGGCGGCGTGTTATTTTTTAAAGAGCGCCTCAATGCGGTGCAACTCAGTTGTTTTGCTAGCTTAGCTTTAGGGATGTTAATGTTTTTCCATCCTTATTTAGATTTTTCTGCAACTGATAACCATGAGATCTGGCTTGGGGTGATGATAGTGCAGTTTTCCGCATTGTCATGGACTACCTATGCGCTGCTGCAAAAGTCACTGTTGAACCGTTTGTCCCCCGCCAACGTACTCTTAGTCATCTACGCCTTAGGGATCTTTGCGATGGCGCCCTTTAGCGATTTTAGCCAGTTTGCACAAATGGATAGCTTCGACTGGCAAGTGGCGCTGTTTTGCGCCGCCAATACCTTGATTGCCTATGGTTGCTTCGGGCAATCGATGAAGTACTGGCCGACGGCACAGGTCAGCGCCATGCTAGCGTTAACGCCGGTATTTAGCTTTAGCGCCACGGCATTAGTGGTGAGTATCGGTTGGTGGCCTGATGTATTTAAGGCCGATAAATTAGATGCACTATCGCTATTCGGCATAGGTGTGATTATTGTGTCAGTGATGGTGGTGCAGTTACTGCCCCTGTATCGCCAGCGCCGCGCACGACGTTTGCAACCCGCTTCACAGACCACTGAATAGGTACCCGAGTGATAACACGCCTGACTGATATTCAACTTGAACAGATCCGCGGGGTGATCTTCGACCTCGACGGCACGCTTGCCCATTCAAACCCTGATTTTAAAGGCTTAAGGGCGGCATTAGGTATTGGAGCGGGGACCGATATTCTCGAGCATATACATAGCCTCGACACCACGATGGCTAAGATGCAGGCGCTGGAAATTGTCCATGACTACGAGCTGGAAAGTTCGCGTCAGGCGAGCTGGATTGAAGGGGCGCAGGCGCTGATTGCCTTTTTAAAGACACGGCAACTTCCTCTCGCGATTTTGACCCGCAATATGCCCGAGGCGGCGAAAATCACCATCGAAAAACTCGGTATTGATATTCCTTTAGTGCTGACCCGTTACGATGCCGAGCTAAAGCCACATCCGCAGGGTATCCACTTGATTTGCGAGCAATGGCAGTTGAATCCAGCGGATATCTTGTATGTGGGGGATTATCTATTCGATCTGCAAACCGCGCAAAACGCCGGTAGCCGCTGCGCCCTCTATTGCCCCGAAGATGTGCCCGACTATGCCCAAGCGGCGGATTTGCTCATCGCTAATTATCAGAGCCTTATCGACGCTTGGGCATTAGTCATGCCGAGAGACTCTGTCCGTTAACGGGTGAAATGGGGCGTTGAACATTGAGCATTATTTAGTTGGATGTGTTCGATGTGAATGCATCTTGTTTATCTTGCTTAAGCCCAAGCCGAATACTGTCGAGCAATGCCACTAACCAGCAGAGCAAAAAGCCATAGAGCAGTTCATTGGCATTGGCCATGGTGGTTTGGGTTTGTTGGGTGATTTCGGCGGATATCACGCCGACATCTAAGGGTAAGCTGCCATTTTGGATCTCTAAGGCGATCACTTGTGCCACTTGATAGATTTGCATGAGGAGCAGCATCAGGCTGATAACAGCTAAGCTGAAAAACACCAGCGCTGAACGTTTATGTTTAAGGTAAAAATGGCCGCTGCCGGGGGCGATAAAAGCGGATAACAGGCCTGCGGTAAGGGCTTTTTTCATCGAAATACACTAATTGTGTTGCCAAAGACTAAGGCGACACTAATAGACCTATTGGCTTAAGTGCAAGTTAATTCGGAAAAATGATAGACAACAAAAAAGGAGCCTAGGCTCCTTTTTTAATGCGTTTGTTTAAATCTGCTTAACCTAACGACTTAGGTTTGGCGATTACTCTTCGCGTGGTTTACGTGGTCTACGCTCGCCGGCAGGCTTGTCTGAACGTGGTTTGCGATCAGCAAATGGCTTGTCACCAGAGGCTGAACGTGGTTTACGCTCGCCCATTGGACGGTCACCACGTGGACGACGGTCGCTACGTGCGCCACGGCCTGAATCTACGAAAACTTGATCGCCAGCTTCACGGATGTTCAGTGGCTTGCCACATACGCGCACTTTCTTCAGGTGCTGCAGCACTTCTTTTGGCATGCCGTCTGGCAGGTCAACGGTAGTCACTGCATCATATAGCTGGATGGCACCGATGTAGCGACTGTCGATGTTAGCTTCGTTTGCAATAGCGCCAACGATGTTGCCCACACCCACGCCATTGTCACGACCCACGTCGATAACATAACGGCACATCTTCAGATCTGGGTTATCTTTTAATGCTTCTGCAGAGCCTAAGCTTGCTGGCATTGGACGTGATTCACGGCTACGACGTTCACCGCGCTCGCCACGTTCAGCACCACGTTCACTGCGCTCATCGCGAGTACGTTCTTGAATTGCGGGTAATTGCAATGGGCGTTCTTGCTGAACTTGGTGCAGCAGGGCTGCGGCCAGCAGATCGGTATCCACTTCCAGTTGTTGACATAACTGGGCAACGGCTTCGCGCATAAAGTCCAGATCTTGTGTCATGGTTTGCGCTAACTGCTCACCTAAGCGAGATAGACGACGCTCTGCAACTGTCTCTGGGCTTGGCACTTTCATTGGTGAAATACGGCTGTTAGTTGCGCGCTCGATGGTGCGCAGCATACGCATTTCACGGCTGGTGACGAACAGAATCGCCATACCTGTACGGCCAGCACGGCCAGTACGACCGATACGGTGTACGTAAGCTTCAGTGTCGTAAGGAATATCGTAGTTCACTACGTGGCCGATACGCTCAACGTCCAGACCACGGGCCGCCACGTCGGTCGCGATCAGAATGTCTAACTTACCGCTTTTCAGCTGTTCAACCGCGCGCTCACGGGCTTGCTGGTTCATATCACCGTGCAGTGGTGATGATGCGTAGCCGCGGGCTTCGAGTTTTTCTGCTAATTCAACGCATGAGTTACGGGTACGAACGAAGATGATGATACCTTCAGTATTTTCAACTTCTAGTACGCGTACTAGGGCTTCTAACTTGTTGTGTTGAGACACTTGCACGAAACGTTGCTCGATAGAGTCAACAGTGGTGTGGCTCGCAGCGATGCTGATGTTAGTCGCATCTTTTAAATGCTTGTTAGCAACACGCTTGATTTGTTCTGGCATAGTGGCCGAGAACAGTGCAAGTTGGCGCTGCTCTGGGGTGTGTTCCAGAATCCATTCGATATCGTCGATGAAGCCCATTTTTAACATTTCGTCGGCTTCATCGAGAACCAGGGCTTGCAGGGTTTCCAGCTTTAAGGTGCCACGGCGCATATGGTCCATAACACGGCCCGGTGTACCCACGATAACCTGTGGACCACGCTTAAGGGCGTTTAATTGCTGGTGCATGCTTTGACCGCCGTAGATTGGCAGTACATGGAAACCTTTCATAAATTTCGCGTAGCTGCTGAAAGCTTCAGCAACTTGCACCGCTAATTCGCGGGTTGGTGCTAATACAAGGATTTGTGGAACAGCTTGGCTGGTCACTTTGTTTAGCAGGGGCAGAGCGAAGGCACCAGTTTTACCTGTACCTGTTTGAGCCTGACCTAAAATATCTTTGCCAGCCATTAATGGGTCGATACTGGCTGATTGGATTGGCGTTGGGTTTTCGTAACCTAGCTCGTCAAGAGCACGCAACAAATTCTCGGACAAGCCGAGTTCACGGAAAGTTCTTTCACTGGATGACATTGGGTTGTAGCCTTGTGGATGCGCCCGGATTGGCGCTTAAGTTTCACAGACAGAAAATCAACCCCGTGTCGATTTCCCGCACCGAAAACGCCAGATTATAGCAGCATTTTAGCCGCTTTACCAAGTGACTCTCGGATAAATACAGGGTTTTGCGTGGATTTTTTTGCCAAAACTGAGCAAGAAACGCGCCACTTCGCTTAATTTTTCAAAAAGTCACCATTGAGTCGTAGGATTTCGAAGGCGGATTCCGTTACCGCTGCGAGAAACACATAATCCAAAGTGTCGGGGGTATCTTCCGGGGTGTGATATTGCGGATGAGTCGGGACGCCAAAATAGAGCCAAGGGATCTTAGCTTTATGGAAAGGATAATGATCCGAGGCTCTGAGCCAATCTGTGCTCTGGATGCTTCGTCCCACGGGTTTGGGATGGCTTAACTTAATGCAGAGGCGATTACTCGCGTTTAGCATCGGCCTAAATTGCGGAAATTGATAGAAGTTGCGGCTACCCTCGAGGTAAATGGCGTAGGGGCGGCTCGGGTGGCCAATCATATCGAGATTGAGCATCAGTTCAAATTGCGCCTCGGGCATGCGCTGCTTGAGTTGCTCAACGAGGGCCGTACTGCCAAACAGCCCTGGCTCTTCGGCATCGGTCGCGACAAACATTAAGTTAATGTTGGGCAGCGAATTGGGGGCGGCGCTTAGCTGCGCTTGCCAGTGGGCGGCGAGAGCCAACAGGGCGGCAACACCTGAGGCGTTATCATCGGCGCCGTGGTAAATCTTGCTGCCACTCATGCCGAGATGATCGTAGTGAGCCACCACAATGCGCCATCGATGAGTGGATTGGCGTGCGGGGATTAACGCCACCATATTGCTTCCCGTCTCTTGGCTAAAAAGCGTGGCATATTCGAAGGGAACCTCGAAAGTTTCTCCCCAAGGAGTAAGCCCAAGTTGTTGATACTGGCTGTGCAGATAGTCGCGTGTCTTGGCGGCGCCTTGCGTTTGGGTTTTACGCCCCATTAATTCTGCGGCGCTGAGTGTTGCTACTGTTTGCTTAAGAGCTTCTGGTTCGGCCCAATTCAATCGAATTGCCTCAGGTGAGCAAGTGTATTCGGCGGGTTGATTGGAACAGGCGGCAAGGCTTAAACATAAGCTAAGGATAAACAAGCGCAATAAGCTCAAGCCTATACGGTGAGACTGGGGGCGAGTGATTGCTATGACTGGGTGCGCCAAATTGCCCATGGCTATCCTTAAAATTGGCAATAGGATGATCAATCCTAAGCCTAACAGGGATTTAGCTTGGCTGCATGGGCCGTAATGCTGAATCAGTCTAAGACGCGGATCTCGGGGGAGAGTGTCGCCTCTTGATGGCGGCTTAAATGAAAGTGCTCCAAGCCAGAGACCAAATGGGTTCGTGAGCAAATAGTAACTTGGGCGTTTTTGGTGAGTCCGCCTTGATCTAAGGTGGTGATCCGGCCATCGGGCAAGGCGAGCAGGCTACTATTGGCTGAGCTATCTAACACTGTCACTTGTAAACGTGTGGGTTGACCGATAAGCGGATCGACAGCGGCGATAACCAGCGCCACAAGCGTTAACCCCAAGCAGGCAATCAGCAATACATTAGCGCGACTTAAGCTCGTCAAACTCGGGCGATGCGTTGGCAATATGTTCTCCTCGATTGATAACGGCGAATGGCCGACCTGGGATGGTTCTATACAGCAATAGGGTGTAATCACAGCGCCTTGGTGATGCCCAAGGCGCTGTTGACACTTAACATTATGACTGCTTGGCTAGCTTAGCATCCCGCTCCAGTAGCGGCTTTAAGAAGCGCGCGGTATGGGATGTCGGATGCTGCGCCACGTCTTCTGGCGTACCAGTTGCTAGGATAGTACCGCCGCCACCGCCGCCTTCTGGACCTAAGTCGATAATCCAGTCTGCGGTTTTAATCACATCCAAGTTATGCTCAATCACCACGATAGTATTACCGTGGGATTTGAGGCGATGCAGTACATCGAGCAGCAATTGGATATCAGCAAAGTGCAGACCCGTTGTCGGTTCATCCAGAATATACAAGGTCTTACCCGTATCGCGCTTAGAGAGTTCCTTCGCGAGTTTCACCCGCTGGGCTTCACCGCCCGACAGTGTGGTCGCGCTCTGGCCTAAACGTACGTAGGACAAACCAACATCCATCAGGGTTTGCAGTTTACGGGCAATGGCTGGCACGGCATCGAAAAACTCCCGCGCATCTTCCACTGTCATTTGCAGCACTTCGTGGATGTTCTTACCTTTATAGCGCACCTCTAAGGTTTCGCGGTTATAGCGTTTACCCTTACAGGCATCGCAAGGCACATACACATCGGGCAGGAAGTGCATTTCGACCTTAATTAAGCCATCGCCCTGACAGGCCTCACAGCGACCGCCTTTCACGTTAAAGGAGAAACGGCCCACCTGATAACCACGGGTACGGGATTCCTGCGTTGCGGCAAAAATCTCCCGAATAGGCGTAAAGATGCCAGTATAAGTGGCGGGGTTAGAGCGCGGAGTACGGCCAATTGGGCTTTGGTCGATATCGACCACTTTATCGCATTGCTCCATGCCGACAATACGATCGTAAGGTGCTGGCTCATCGACTGTGGCACCGTTGAGTTGCTTATGGGAAATTCTAAAGAAGGTATCGTTAATCAGCGTCGATTTGCCTGAACCCGATACTCCAGTAACGCAGGTGAATAGGCCTACCGGAACCGTTAAGTCGACGTTGCGTAGGTTGTTGCCACGGGCGCCATAAAGCTCAATCACTTGTTTGGGATCGTAAGGCGTACGTGGGGTGCTAATATGGATATTGCGTTTGCCCGAAATATATTGACCTGTGACGGACTCGTCGCAGGCGACAATTTTCTCAATCGGACCGTCGCAAATCACTTCGCCGCCGTGTACACCAGCGCCAGGGCCGATATCGATAATATGATCCGCAATACGAATCGCATCTTCATCATGCTCCACCACAATCACTGTATTACCTAAATCCCGCAAGTGGATTAAGGTCTGCAATAACCGCTCGTTATCCCGTTGGTGCAAGCCGATAGATGGCTCGTCGAGCACGTACATCACACCAACGAGTCCTGCGCCGATTTGGCTGGCGAGACGAATACGCTGCGCTTCACCGCCTGATAGAGTTTCGGCCGAACGCGACAGACTTAAATAGTTGAGGCCGACGTTAACGAGGAAGCCTAAGCGATCGCGCACTTCCTTCAGTACTTTCTCGGCGATCTGTGCCTTTTGGCCGCTGAACTCGAGTTTGTCGAAGTATTCGAGGGCTTCACCTATCGACCAAACAGTGAGTTTGGGCAGGTTAAGATCGCCAATAAACACGTTACGGGCTTCTTCACGCAGGCGCGAGCCGCCACAGCTTTGGCAGGCTTGAGTGTTGATAAACTTGGCTAATTCTTCGCGTACCGCGTTGCTTTCGGTCTCGCGGTAGCGACGGTCCATATTATTTAGGATGCCTTCGAAGGGGTGATTACGCACCACCACATCGCCACGGTCGTTGATGTATTTGAAGGCGATGCTGTCTTTGCCTGAGCCGTAGAGGACGATTTTTCTTACCTTATCCGACAGCTGTTCGAAGGGAACTTCGACATCGAACTTATAGTGGTCGGCGAGTGAACTCAGCATCTGGAAGTAATAGAAGTTACGTCTATCCCAACCACGAATCGCGCCGCCCGCAAGGGATAACTCAGGATTAGTGATCACTCTGTCTGGGTCGAAAAATTGTTGTACCCCTAAACCATCACAGGTTGGGCAAGCGCCCGCCGGATTGTTAAAGGAGAAAATCCGTGGCTCAAGTTCGGCCATCGAATAACCGCAGTGCGGACAGGCAAAATTTGCTGAGAAGATTAATTCTTCTGTGGTGCTTTCATCCATGCTGGCGACCACGGCAATTCCGCCGGAGAGTTCGAGCGCGGTTTCAAAGGATTCGGCGAGACGTTGCTGGATATCGCTGCGGACTTTAAAGCGGTCGACCACCACTTCGATGGTGTGCTTAACGTGTAAATCGAGTGCTGGTGGATCGGTTAAGTCGCAGACTTCACCGTCGATTCGGGCGCGGATATAGCCCTGCGCCGATAAACCTTCGAGTAGTTTAACGTGCTCACCCTTACGACCGTTGACCACGGGCGCCAGCAGCATCAAGCGGCTGTCTTCGGGCATTTCTAACACTTTATCGACCATCTGACTCACGGTTTGCGCCGCAAGCGGTTGGCCGTGAGTAGGGCAGCGCGGTTCGCCCACACGGGCAAACAACAGACGCAGATAGTCGTAAATTTCGGTAATAGTCCCGACGGTGGAGCGCGGGTTATGGGACGTCGATTTTTGTTCGATGGAAATCGCCGGGCTCAAGCCTTCGATATGGTCGACATCGGGCTTTTCCATCAAGCTTAAGAATTGGCGGGCATAGGCAGAAAGAGACTCAACGTAACGTCGTTGGCCTTCGGCATATAAGGTATCAAATGCTAGGGAAGATTTGCCTGAACCCGATAACCCTGTGATAACGATTAACTTATCCCTTGGGATAGTCAGGTTGATATTTTTGAGATTGTGGGTCCGTGCGCCGCGTATTTCAATCTTATCCATCTATCGCTCAAGTCTTATGCTTAAAAAAATGAGCCTAAGTATCGCACAGTTCGGCGGCCGAGTTTAGTCGATTCTGTGATCTTGCTGACACGCCCAATGGGCGCGGTTGTGGGGCCGGTATTGCTAATAAAGGTGATGCAGTTAGCGGATTAACGAAGATTAATCCGTCTATCGGCGGTGAACTTAGCCAAGTTCTGTAAGCATCGAGTTAACTATTTGTAGCCAATGGGCTTTTAGATAAGCCTTAAAAATAAAGGCCTAAGCGTACGCTAACGTGCGAGCGTCAGCATTGGCGCGGGGCAAAACCCGCTGTTTTACACTCTTGGCGTGGGCGGTTTTTCCTTTTGAGCAAACGCTTTTGGGTGTGTTAACATGCGCCCCCTAAAAGACTTCAATCCAGGGCAAAATCATGGGTAACAACGGACTTTCAGGAACCGAGAAAAAAGTCGCGTTTTCTTTAGCCAGCGTATTTGGTTTACGTATGATGGGCTTGTTTATGATCATGCCCGTCTTTGCACTCTATGGTCAGCATTTAGAAGGTTTTTCTCCCCTTTGGGTGGGGATTGCCATTGGTGCCTATGGCTTGACTCAGGCCGTTTTGCAGATCCCGATGGGGATTTTATCCGACAAGTATGGTCGCAAACCTATCATCCTCGCTGGCCTGGTATTGTTCGCCATCGGCAGCTTAATTGCCGCCAATGCAGATACCATTTACGGCGTGGTATTTGGCCGCGCCGTGCAAGGTATGGGGGCGATTGCCGCCGCCGTGTTGGCCTTAGCGGCGGACTTAACCCGAGATGAGCAGCGCACTAAGGTGATGGCCATTATCGGCATGTGTATCGGCGGATCCTTTGCCCTGTCGTTACTCGTGGGCCCGATTGTGGCGCAGCATTTAGGCTTATCGGGTTTATTCCTGCTAACCGCTGGCCTTGCGGTACTTGGCATGTTGATTGTGCAGTTATTAGTGCCGAATCCGATTTCCCATGCACCTAAGGGCGATACCTTAGCCGCGCCCGCCAAGCTCAAGCGTATGTTGACCGATCCGCAGCTGTTTAGGCTCGATGCGGGTATTTTTATTCTGCACTTAGTGTTAACTGCGGTGTTTGTCGCCTTGCCACTCGATTTAGTCGATGCTGGTCTGGTAAAAGAGAAACATTGGATGCTGTATTTCCCCGCGTTTGTGGGCGCATTCTTCTTGATGGTGCCGTTAATCATCATCGGGGTGAAGCGTAAGAATACTAAGGCAATGTTCCAGATTGCTTTAGTGATCATGATGTTTGCCCTTGCGGCGATGGCGATTTTTTCGAACAACCTCTGGGTATTGAGCGTAGCGGTATTGCTGTTTTTTACCGGCTTTAACTACCTTGAAGCGTCGCTGCCGAGTTTGATTGCGAAATTCTGCCCCGTAGGCGAAAAAGGCTCGGCCATGGGGGTTTATTCGACTAGCCAATTCTTAGGCGCATTCTGTGGCGGTATGCTTGGCGGCGGTGCGTTCCAGTTAGTCGGCGCCGTGGGCGTGTTTATCGTCGCGCTGGTATTAATGGGCGTTTGGTTATTATTGACCCTAGGGATGAAAAATCCTGTGCTGCTTAAGAGTTACACCTTAGAAGCCGCCGTGAAAGATAAGGCCCAAGCGCGGGATATGGCGTCGCAGCTGTCACAATTGATGGGTGTGGTCGAAGCGATTGTGGTGCTAGACGAGAAAGTTGCTTATCTCAAAGTTGACGAGCATTTCGATTTAAGAGAAGCCCGAGCTGTGTTAGGCTCTGCTCAATAATATGTGTTATTGCCGCGAGTTTTAGGGAAGCGGATTTTCCCTTGCGGCAACAATTATAAACAACATACTGAATTAATAGATTATTTAAAGAATCGCAGGAGATTTCAATGGCCAGTCGTGGTGTTAACAAGGTAATTTTGGTTGGCAATTTGGGACAAGATCCAGAAGTACGTTACATGCCAAACGGTAACGCAGTCGCTAACATCACAGTAGCGACCAGCGAATCGTGGAAAGACCAACAAGGTCAACAGCAAGAGCGTACTGAATGGCACCGTGTGGTTCTGTTTGGCAAGTTGGCTGAAATTACGGGTGAGTACCTGCGTAAAGGTTCACAGGTTTACCTCGAAGGTAAACTGCAGACGCGTAAGTGGAAAGATCAAAGCGGTCAAGATCGTTACAGCACTGAAGTGGTTATCGACCAAAGCGGTAGCATGCAAATGTTAGGTGGTCGCAATCAAGGCCAAAGTCAAGGTCAAGGCCAAGGTGCACCTATGGGTGGCATGCAACAAAACGCGGGTTACCAAGCGGCACCG
This sequence comes from Shewanella sp. GD04112, assembly GCF_029835735.1. NCBI lineage: Bacteria > Pseudomonadati > Pseudomonadota > Gammaproteobacteria > Alteromonadales > Shewanellaceae > Shewanella > Shewanella sp. GD04112. The sequence continues at coordinate 4,230,664 of NZ_JAOEAL010000001.1, read as the reverse complement.
GCTCAAACTGCGCCGGCGCAAAACCAATACGCGCCAGCACAGCAAAGTTACCAAGCACCTGCGCAGCAGCCACAATCTGGCTACAATCAGCAGCCAGCTCAGCAAAGCTATGGCCAGCAACAGCAATCCCATGCTCAGCCACAGCAAGGTGGTTATGCGCCTAAGCCTGCTGCACCAGCGTATCAAGCACCAGCGGCACCTGCACAACGTCCTGCGCCACAGCCACAGCAAAACTTTACCCCAGATTTGGATGATGGTTGGGACGACGATATCCCGTTCTAATTTTCCTACTTTTACAGTGTAAATAATCGTTTTTTAAAAGCCCTGCCATATTGTGCAGGGCTTTTTGTTTATATATGGCTTGTCTGTCCTTGAATAATTTTCTTTACGTAGTTGTTAACAGTTGTTGCGGTTTAGGGTAGATTGTTTGGGTCCACTAAAGGGCTTGAACTTTTGAAAATAAATTAACGTTATGACGACTACTAAAAGAAAGGAATTCTTCCATGGAAGATGTAATAAGTCAGGAAAATAATCCATTAAAAAGTGATGAAAAACAAATAACAGTAGATAGCAATATTCAGAGAATACCACTGTTTCACGTTTCTCTTGCTAAATTGACAATTATGTTTGTTGCCACCTTTGGTCTATATCAAATTTATTGGTTTTATAAGCAATGGCAGGCATTAAAAGCGTATTATGATTTAGATGCATGGCCTATTGCTCGATGCATTTTTACGGTATTTTTTACACACTCTTTGTTCGTTTATGTTGATGAATATATTAAAGAAGATAATAGAAGCTATCGTTGGAGTCATTCAGCTTTAGCGACAGTTTACGTTTTACTTATCGTAGTCTCTAGTATTCTTAATAACATTGAAGTTTTACCAACATTTTTTATTTTAATTTCTATTTTTATACCTTTAGCAGTTTTGTATCCATTGTATGAAGCTCAAAAAGCAATTAACTTTGCGCTTGAACCTTTAGACTATGAGGATAATTCAAGTTTAACTTGGTTGAATTGGATCTGGATCGCTCTTTTTGGTTTCTATTGGGCTATGGTTATCTATGCATTAACTGTGTTAGTCAGACTTGCTTAATTTAGAATAGAACAGGCTTTAATTAAGCCTGTTCTGAATTGCCAATGTGTGACAGTGTGGCAGAGGAATATTTTATAAAGTTAACCACGAGTTTTTCCTCATATACTTTCAAGTACTAATATTATTTTTTCTTATTAATTCATGGTTTTGATATTTTTGGTACGGTGTAAGGTATTGATTTTGTGACTTAAAGCATTTTAGCGGCTATAGTAAAAAGTCAATTTATCAGTACTGAGGTAAGCATTTTCTCCGGTTAATGAACCCAATTTGGGGGAGAAAATGAATTTTTATGAATCATTTCAAGCGAATCCAGTTTAAACACCTGTGGCTATGGCTGCTATTTATCAGCGTGGCCTTACCCTTAAGAGCGGTTGAAGCGCCTTTATGGCCTGAGTCGGCCGATTTACCCTTAAGTCAACGCGTGCACACAGGCACCCTGACTAATGGGTTGCACTATCTGTTGGTAAACAACAAAACTCCCGAACAGGCAGTTATCGTCCGTATGCGGGTCGATGTGGGATCTGTGATGGAAACGGATGCCGAGCAAGGTCTGGTGCATTTTTTAGAGCATATGGCATTTAATGGCTCTACCGGGCTCGCGGCAGGGGAGATGATCCCGACCTTACAACGCTTAGGCTTAAGTTTTGGGGCCGATACCAATGCGGTGACTGAATTTCAGCAGACGGTTTACCAGTTTAATCTACCGAGCAATAGCCAAGATAAAGTCGATACGGCCTTGTTTTTAATGCGCGAAATCGCCGGTAATCTGTTGCTTGATCCCGCGCTTATCGAGCGTGAAAAGGCCGTGGTCTTGTCTGAACTGCGTGAGCGTAGCAGCGCCGATTTAGAAAACTATCGCCACCAGTTAGCCTTTTTAATGCCGCAAACAGTGCTGTCGCAGCGCTTCCCCGTGGGGGAGGCGACGAGCATTAAAAATGCGAACCGTGAAAAGTTATTATCCCTCTATCAACGTTTTTACACGCCGTCCCGCACCACCTTAATTGTGGTGGGCGATATTGATGTTGGTCGTATCGAACAAAAGATCAAACAGCAATTTACCGACTGGCAAGCTGCGCCGCAGGCCGCAGGGGTAAAAGCGCAATCTATCGGTGTGGTACAAGCCAAATCTAAGATAGAGGCGAGCGCCTTCTTCGATCCAAGCCTGCAAACCTCGGTTTCTCTGGGGTTGTTAAAGCCTCAACAGCCTAAAGCCGATACCATTGCCCAGCGAGAGCAGGAGATTTTATTAGAGCTTGCCCATGGCATTTTATACCGCCGCCTAGAATCGCAATTACTCCACAACCAAGGCCTGTACGGCGTTAATCTGCAAATTGGCCCCGAGTATGGTATTGCCTACGGCACTCAAATGACGCTGGGCACGCAGGAAAACAACTGGCAACAGGGTATTAGGCTATTGGAGCAAACCCTGCGTCAGGCGCTTGAATTTGGCTTTAGCCAACAGGAAATCGACCAACAACTTAAACGAATGCATAAGGGCTATCAGCTCAATGCCGCCGGTAGCAACACTATTCACAGCGTGAACATTGCCGAAAGCCTAGTGAATGCCGTAGCGAGCAGACGGGTGCCCGTCGAGCCTGAGTGGCAATTGGCATTGTTTGAGACACTGATGCCAAGTATCACGCCGCAAAAACTGCAGCAGTTGTTTCAACAGACTTGGAATGGCACGCCTTATTTGTATTTAACCAGTAATAAGCCCATTGATAATGCTGAAAAACAACTATTAGCCGCCTACAACGCGAGTCAAAAGCAAGCAGTAAAAGCGCCTGAAACCAAAGCTATTGCAGAGTTTGCCTATAGTCAATTTGGTGAGCCGGGGCAGATTGTTGCCGATCAGCGCGATGCCACAACAGGGATCCGTAAGATACAGTTTGCCAATGGTGTACGCCTTAATATCAAGCCAACGGATTTTAATCAGGGCTTGGCGTTAGTGAGCTTAAACATAGGTTTTGGCGAGGTGCCATTCCCCGAGTTAGACGGTTTGTCCTATCTGTTTAACAGCGCCTTTGTGCAGGGCGGCTTAGGCTTACATGACTGGGACAGCATGCGCGATATTTTTGCTGGCCAAGATATCTCAGTCAGTTTGAGTCTGCGTGAGCAGAGTTTTGGCGGCGAGATCAGCACCAATGCTGCCGAGCTTCGCACTCAATTAGGCGTGCTGACGGCATACTTAGTCGACCCCGGTATGGATAAGCAAGCCGAGCAGTTATTCCGTGAGCAAGTGATTGCCGAGCAACAGAGTATTCATAGCAATCCACAATTGGAGTTTTCGAACCAGTTTGCCCGTATTGCCCATAATGGGGATAAACGCTATGGCTATGGTAATCCAGAGGAAATCCTCAAACGTCAGTTCGTTGAGCTCGCGCCTAGCTTCCATTCTGCCGTGCAGCAGGGGGCGATTGAGCTGGCAATTGTGGGCGATGTGAATGAAGACAAAGCGATTGCCGAAGTGGCGCAAACCTTAGGAGCCATTGCCCGTCAGCCGATCGCGAAGGGGCAGACGATTGTGCCCGTGTTTCCCAAAGTGCCCGCACACATGAGCCTGATGCATTATGGTCAGGTCGATATGGCGGCGCTGGCGCAGGTGTGGCCGACCACGGATATGAGCAATCTTCGTGAGCAGATTGGTTTAGGCTTACTCGAACAGGTTTTGAGTATTTTGCTGACCGAGAATGTGCGTGAAAAAGCCGGCGCGAGTTATTCTCCTTCGGCATTCTCATATAATGATTTAAATCCAACGGGTTATGGCTATCTTGGCTTATTTAGCGTGACAACTAAGACCATGTTGCCTGAGGTGGCTCAGTATTACGCCGCCGCGGTGAAGCAAGTCCAAGCGCCTGCTGGGATCAGTGAAGATTTACTCAATCGCGCCCGCCAACCTGTGTTGGAGTGGATGCAGATGGCGTCGCAAAATAACAACTTTTGGCTCGATTTAGCCTCAACCGCCCAAAGCCAGCCGGAGCGTTTTAGCGCCTTTAATCAAAGGTTGGCACTGGTGCAACAAATTACGCCTGCGGAGCTAAGCCAGTTGGCGCAGAAATACCTCAAGGATGATAAACGCTTAACTATCGAAACCTTACCTGCACCCGCCACGGCGCAGTAATGAGCCAAGGTTTGGCGCCATAAAGCCTTATGACTTTTAGGCGCTAAGCCGTGGCATCTTGTGGTTATCGAATCTAAGTCGCTTCTTAAACCAATCGTAAGCGGTTAATAAACCCCACATACCAATAATACCAATACTTTGACATAGTGCCTTTTTCATCGGAGGCACTATGAACCAAGAGCAAAAGCGCGCCCATTGGGCAACAGTTGTTGAGCAACAAAAACAAAGCACGCTTTCCATCAAGCAATTCTGTGCAGACAGCGGCATCAGTTATCAAACCTTCTACTATTGGTCTAAGCGATTGCGTTCTCCTGACGCAACGCAAACACTTCAGCCTATTATTTTCAATGAATATGAAGAGACGAAGGCTGAGTCGGTGATCATTACTTTTGCCAATGGTATTCGCGCTGAATTACCAACAACACTGAGTACCGCTCAGATCAAACACTGGGTGGATGCCTTGCAATGACTCCCTCCGGCAAGGTCTTTCTGGTCTCCGGTGTCACCGACATGCGAAAGTCTATCGATGGTCTGTCGCTCATTGTCGCCGAACAACTCGACATGGACCCGTTCAGCGAGGCCTGGTTTATATTCTGTAATCGCGGACGCGATAAACTCAAAATCTTGTTTTGGGATACCAACGGGTTTTGGCTTTACTATCGCCGTTTGGAGAACGGTACCTTCAAATGGCCTCGCCCGAATTCCCAGGGCGTGATTGTCATTAGCAAACCGCAACTTCACTGGTTGCTCTCTGGGCTGTCACTCGAGAACAACAAAGCCCATCGGCCTTTAAATGGGCTAGAAGTGTGATGCTAGACACTGATCGTAATTTTGCACTTGAACGATCCTTTTTAACCGTCACACTGGGCACCATACAATGCTGTAGATGATGCCCAGTGACCGACTACCCCGATGATATAGAACAACTCAAGGCCATGCTTCTTGCCAAGGATGCATTGTTGCAGGCCAAAGAGGAGGAAGTCGCCGCCCTCAAAACGCAGGTGCAATTGCTCGTTGAGCAGCTCAACCTCAGCAAATCCAAACGCTTCGCTGCCCAAAGCGAAAAAGTCGCCAAAGGAACGTTCAACGAAGCTGAACAGCAAAACGCGTTGCCTTCCTCACCTAAAGAGCGCAGAAAAACGGGTCGTAAACCGCTGCCTGCTGACCTTGAACGCGAGGTGCAAACCCATACCTTAAATGCGCCGTATTGCGACTGCTGTGATGCGCCTTTACATGAATGCGGTAAGGAAATCAGCGAAACCCTGAAAATCCTACCTCAGCGAGTGAGTGTCATTCGCCATGAGCGCACCAAATATGCTTGTCGCCACTGCGAGCAAACAGCCGAAACCAGCAAAGTGGTCACAGCTCCAAAACCGGCGAGTATGCTCCCTAAAAGCCTTGGCAGTGCCGAGGCCTTCGCCGCCGTGGTCACCGCCAAATACGTCGATGCACTGCCGCTCTACCGTCAGGTAGATATCCTGAACCGCTCGGGTATAGATATTAGTCGCGCCACCTTGGCCAACTGGTGTGTGCAGCTTGGCAGTAAAGTGCAGGTCATTATCGATGCAATGAAAGCGCAGCTCCTAAAAGAATCCCTCATCTGCGCCGATGAAACCACGGTGCAAGTGCTCAGAGAAGAAGACAGACAGGCCCAGTCCAAATCCTATATGTGGGTTTATCGCAGCGGCGAGTTCACCCCCAATCCCGTCGTCATCTACGACTATCACCCCAGCCGAGCAGGCGCTTGTGTGCGCGAATTCCTTGGTGATTACCATGGTTATCTGTTGTCAGATGGTTACAGTGCGTATGACACGGTAGACGGTGTCACTCAAGCCGCGTGCATGGCGCATGTGCGCCGCAAGTTCACCGATGCTCAAAAGGCATCCCCTTCGAAAAAGGCAGGGAAACCCGAAAAGGCCCTGGCCTTTATCGCCAAACTGTATGGGATAGAAAAGCGAGCCAAAACGCTGTCGGCCGAAGCCCGCCAACAGCTGAGGATGCAAGAAAGCCTCCCCATATTGAATGACTTCAAAGCGTGGCTCGATAGCCTGAATGTGCTGCCCAAAGGAGCATTAGGCCAGGCCATCACCTACACCAAGAATCAGTGGCCTAAGCTGCTGACCTACCTGGAAGATGGACATATCAGCATCGACAACAATGTGACAGAGCGGGATATCCGGCCGTTCACGACGGGGCGAAAAAACTGGATGTTCTCAACGTCAGTCGGTGGTGCGAAAGCCAGTGCCAATCTGTATAGCTTGGTCATGACGTGTCGGGCGAATGACATCAACCCCTATTATTACTTCCGGCACCTGTTCACGGAGTTGCCAAAGCGTTCAATCGCCGATGATATGTCGGATCTGATGCCATGGAATGTTGATCTCAGTGGAATTGAGTAGGGCTTCACTGGTTCATTAACCGCTTACAACCAATCAGCCCCCGTCATCTCAGTATCACGGGGGCTTTTTTATTGAGTCGGTTTTAGCATCTGCAATACCGATTTGTGTAATTAACATGTCGATGATCAATGCGAGGTGTAGGACAACTTCTTTTGGGGATTTTCGCCTAAATGCGACTCTCGCCAGCCGATGCGATGGAGGTGAGCTGCAATGGTGCCTTGGCAATTTGTATCAAAAAACCCTGCTAAAAATGTGATTTGTATCAACTTTGATGTCGTTGCTGAAATGTTTGTTAAGTGTTTGAGTTTGTGAAATATTTGTTTAAGTTTTAAGTGGAAATTGCCGTTGTTGTCATTGTATAACTGCGTAGACTGAACTGAATTTTTTGTCTGCTAATGAGGGATACGATGCTCAACAATAAACTAAAAGGATTCGCGGTTTTAACCTTCGCCTGTTTGGGCGTGACCGCTTGTGGTGGCTCCGATAACAACAAAGACGAGGACACCTCGAAGACCGATACCTATGTGCAATTTTACAATGCCTCTGTGGGGAGCACGGCAACTGCACTGAAGATTGGCGATAAAACCTATGAGAGTGTGAATTACGCCGATGCCATGCCAAGGTTCACGTCGACACCCGGTGTGAGTGCCGTTGAGGTAATGGGTAAGGATGCGTCGAACAAAGATATTTCGCTCTATAAAGAGGATATCGATTTAAAAACCGCAACGGATCACTTCTTCGTCTTACATGGGGATTTTGCCTCGCCATCGCTGCTGAATATCAATTACTCCCGCACTGAGTTAGATAAGCAAAATGCCGAAGCGGACAAGAGCAAAATGCAATTATTGATCGCCCATACGGCGATGGATGCGCCGGCCTACGATGCCTATATTGCCAAAGCCGATCAAAGCTTTGCTGATGCTGTGATGCTAGGCAGTGTCGCCTACGGTGAAGTTTCGACACCGCAGATTTTGGACACTGGGGATTACAAGGTTTACCTCGCTCCCGCGGGAACCACCAACGTGAGCTATACCACGGCGAGCATTAACTTTAAGACTAAGGTGCCCTATAAGTTGATTTTACGGGAAAGTTTTGGCGCTTCGGATGCCAAAATCAGCTTAGATAGCGTGGATTCGACCACCAATGTGCGTAACCATGTAGCCCTCGAAAGCAGTGTCGATTTTAGGGTATTCAATGGCTTGGCTGAACATAATGTCGATGTCAAAGTCGTGAGCAACAAGCAAGAAGCCTTATTTAGCAATGTGGCTCCCTTTGGCGTGACGGCGTATCAAGGCGCTGAGTTTAATGACTTTGGCGTGAGCGTGTTTGACCATACTAGCCAAGCTAAACTGCTCGATAATGTCCTGATTACCCTTAATCAGGACGAGATCAAAACCATCTTTATCTACGAACAAGCTACCGAAGAAGGTAGCCAAGTGAAGGCGATGGAGATGAAGCAAACGCAAACGCCGAGTCCCTACAGCTTTAAGTTTGATATCGTCAGTTTTGCCGACAAGAGTAACCTGACGCTGTACTTCTTAAAGGCGAACGACACCATTGAAACCGCAGCCTATAAGATCAGTGCGGTTAACCCTACTGCGCCGCAGTCGTTAGTAGTGCCAAAAGGTGAGTATTCTATCAAGGTGATTGCGGTAGAAAATGGCACTAAGACAGTGGTTTATGCATCAGAGATGATGGATTTTAATAACGAAGATAATGTCACTATGGTGCTGAACAAGGACGCTTCAACCAGCTTTGGCTATAACCTCGTTAAGCTTTAATCGCTAAATAGATTAGGGCAATAAAAAAGCACTACCTTGGTAGTGCTTTTTCGTCTTGACCGTCTTTATTCCGACAGTTTTAGCTCTTGGCCAGGCTTAATAATGCTCTTGGCATTGAGTTGGTTCCACTTCATTAAATCCGCGAGCTTCACTTTGTTTTTGCGCGCGATTTTATCTAACGAGTCACCGGACTTTACCTTATAAGTGCTGGCTTTCGCGGCGGGCTTGTCAGCGGTTTTACTGCTGGTTTTAGCCTTAGCCGATTGAGACGTTGTTTGAGCTTTGCTCTGTTTTGGTGTCTCGCTCGAGGCGTTATCTTCGCTTATCATCGGCGTTAACAGGGTTAACTCTTGACCGATTTTAATTCTATCGGAGCTGAGGTTGTTTGCCTGCTTTAACTCTTTGACTGAGATATCAAATTTCGCTGCAATTGTGCCCAGGCTATCGCCGGATTTCACAATGTAACTTTGGCTGTCGTAACGTTTTTGCGCGGACAACTGGTGCTGATTCTCTTGATATTGGCCGATGTTTTCAATCGGCAGGGCGATTTGGTATTTGCCCTTACTTGGGATCACGCTTTGGCGATAACCTGGGTTATAGGTTTTAAACTCCGCCTTAGTGAGTCCCGCGGCATTGGCGATTTGGCTGAGTTCAACGCCGTTAGGTGCAGGTAAACGCTCCAAAAATGGGCGGTTGGCAATCGGCATTACTTTGAGATTGTAATGGCTAGGTGCGCGGATAATTTGAATAAAGGCCAGCCATTTAGGTACGGTTTGCACTTGGCGAGCAGGAATATTCAGCGACCAGAAATCCGTGGGTTTGCCTTTAGCTTTGTTTCTATCGATAGCGGCTTTGATCACTAGCTCGCCACTGTTATAACCCGCAACGGCATTTATCCAGTCGTTACCTAAGGTGTCGTGCAAGTGCTGTAAATAGTCGAGTACGGCATCGGTCGAGGCCAGCGCATCTTTACGGCCATCGTAGGCCGAGTTGATGGTCAGGCCAAAATTACGTCCCGTGGCAGGGATCATTTGCCAGAGTCCGGCGGGGCCATTTGCCTGAGCGAGCGGGTTATAACCACTCTCAACAATCGGCAGGAGTGCCAGTTCGAGCGGCATGTTGCGGGCTTCGAGTTGGCTGACAATATAGTATAAAAATGGCTCGGCGCGCTGGGTCACCTGAGTCATAAACTTTTGCTTATCATCGAAAAAGTTACGCTGCTTGCGGACTTCGGCATCGTCATGCACATCAATGGTGCGGGCGTGTTGAATTTTTTCCCACACATCGGCGTAACGCTCGTCGATAACTTCCGTTTCAACATGCTGAGGTTGTGCTGTCTCTTCACTATTGCTCTGGGCGTCAGGCATGGTAGCCGCATATTCCGTAGGCGACGTTTGCGCCGACGTGGTTGCGCAGCCGCTTAGCTGGCCCATCAAAATGGCGACCACGAGCGCAGCTAAGGCATGGGGTTGGCGAAAGGTTTTCCGCATGATTGTCCTGTAATCTGTGATGACTTGGTATTCCATGATTTGGCACATGCTAATCTGTTTTCGCATTTGTGAATAGCTTTGCTTAAAATTTGACCGCATTGGTTACGTTTAGCTTTGGCGCTAAATACGCTAAGATAGCGGCGGTTTTTTATTGCAGTGGATGAGAGAGTGCAGACGTTAGCGCAGTTAAAAGCGGGACAATTACAAGGGGTTACCCGTTTACAGTTGGTTGAAAATTTAACCGAGTTCCCGCAGGAGATCTTCGATTTAGCCGATACCCTTGAGATCCTCGACTTATCCAATAACCAGCTCAGTTCACTGCCTGAAGATTTACATCGCTTAACTCATTTGAAGATCTTGTTTGCTTCCAATAACCGCTTTGAAGTGCTGCCCGAAGTGTTAAGTCAGTGCCCCAAACTGGAGATGATTGGCTTTAAGGCGAATCAAATTCGTTCGGTTCCTGAGGCGTCATTGCCCTTGCATACCCGCTGGTTGATCTTAACGGATAACCAAATAACCGCCTTGCCCGAACGTATGGGGCAATTGTATCGCCTGCAAAAATTAGCCTTAGCGGGCAATCGGTTAACCTCGCTGCCAGCATCCATGGCCCAATGCCATAACCTAGAGCTAGTGCGTTTGTCGGCAAATGCTTTAGCCGCGCTGCCGAATTGGTTGCTTAAGCTGCCTAAACTCACTTGGCTGGCGTTTGCGGGCAATCCCTTTAGCCATACGCTAGTCGACCCCCATGCCGATGTGGCTAGTGTGCCCAATGTGTCATTAGCGGATATCGCCCTCGGTGACAAATTGGGTGAGGGCGCCTCGGGTATTATTTATCAGGGGCGTTGGTTAAATTCTGCGATGGTTGCCGCCACGGGGACTGAGCAGATCGCGGTTAAGCTATTTAAGGGCGAGGTGACCAGTGACGGTTACCCTGCCGATGAATTGGATTGTTGTTTAACCACGGGCGAGCATCCAAATCTCATCAAGGTCTTAGCGCATATCAGCCAGAAGGATCAACTAGGGCTAGTGATGGCGTTAATCCCCCAAGGATTTTCTAACTTAGGCTTACCGCCCTCCCTAGAAACCTGCACCCGCGATACTTTTAAGGCGGGCAGCGAATTCAGCCTTAAGGACATAGTTAAGATAGCCTTGCAGTTGGCCGAGACTCTTGCGCATATGCACGCCCAGCAAATCAGCCATGGGGATGTGTATGCGCACAATATGATGATTAATCGGCAGATGGCGCTATTGTTCGGTGACTTTGGCGCTGCTTCAAACTTGGCCAAGCTATCCCAATCCGAGCGAGAGGCGATGGAGGCCATAGAGGTGCGGGCTCTAGGTTGTTTGATTGATGATTTGTTGCCCTTCGCTAATCGCTTGGAGGACGAGGGGCTGCACGCATTGCTGCTGCAGTTAAAAGCGCAATGTATGCAGGCCGACTTCGCCAGTCGCCCACGTTTTAGTGAGGCGACCAAGACATTGGCGGCACTGAGCTAAGCTCACACGGGTGTTATGCCTAAAATAACAAGGGTGGTTCCATTGGTGAAAACCGATGTAGAGACATTAAAGCAAGGGCGATGGTATCTCATCAGCAATGGAGAACTGGCATTATGAGGTTGGTTCCTAAAGTAGCGGTGCTCGGGCAGGGCCTGACCCTGGGCCTCATCTTGAGTTTGAGCCTGCTGAACTCTGCGCCAGCTTGGGCGGGCTGGTGGGATAACCTGTGGCTACAGGAGTTACCCGTCGACCAAACTAAGCCGCCAAAGACTGCGCAACGCTTCGAGTTTACGGGAACCTTACCCGCCCACACCCAGCTAGAATTAGTTGGTTATTACACTTCATCTGTGTGTACGCGCAAAGAAATTCGTTTCCCAAATGGTGATATTGCCAACCCCTATCGCGCCACGCTGAATAAGAGTTCGGTTCTGCGACAGGCCATTGATACGACCGACAATGCCAAACCTTTTAACCTGACGTTAGCCCTGCAAGGGGGTGGAGATTGCGATTGGCAATTAGAGGATTTAGTCCTCGACCTTACCCTGCAGCCAAGTCATCCCATCTGGCAAAAGGTTAAGTCATTAAAAGATGACTATTTACATACGTCACCGCTATTAACATCGAGCGAACCAGCGACCAAAGCCTCGCCCCATGATGGCTTTTATTTGAGTCAGGAGCTGACTATCGAGCCCGTGCTTGCTGGCAGCGAAGAAGATACCAATCTGGTAGCGGCGTTGCCGCTTAGTCTCAATCCCGTGTATTACCCTGTGGTGATTTACAGCCCCAAGACCGACAGCCCCTTTGAGGTAAAGCTTAAGAGTAATCTGCAATCGAGCAGCCGTTTATGGTCAAGCGCGGCGACACAAATGGTGCGTTTTGATAAACAGCCAGTGCTGCGGGTGCAGTTTAATCCCGAAATTCTGCCAGATTATCAAGTGAATGTGTGGCGTCAGCCTGAGCATATCTCGGTTCATTATCCCGATGGCACTGAGTATCGTTATCCGCGCGGGGATGTTCATCTGTATGCCTATGGCAAGCCTGAATCTATGCTCAATACCTTAAGTAAGAGCAGCAAGGCCGAAGATAAGCGATTGTTAGCACATATCTATTGGGCTGGTCATGCGCTGGCGAAGGATGAAGAAAAAGCGCGCAAATACTACCGAGAGGCGGCCGAGGGCGATGACTTGATTGCGATTCAGTGGATGCAATCACAGGCAGCCTATGCGGGCGAGGTTGAGCAGAGCCGTTATTGGCTACAACGCGCGGCAAGGCTTGGGGATGTCGAGGCCAAGTTGGAACTGATTCGTCAGCCATTTGAGACCATACTGCAAGGCAAACCGAATACGGCCGAGGCGAAAAGCGTCCAAGACAGCGCTTGGGAGCAGTTAAATCAGTTGGTTAATCAAGGTGTTCCCGAGGCCATGAGTATGATGGCGCTGTACCAAGCATTGCCTTGGTCGCCCTACCATGATGCAACGGCAGCGTTAACTCACTATCGTATGAGCGTGCAGGCTGATCCAGCCTTAGCCCATAGCGCGGCCAGTGATTACTATTATTTGCTCGAGGATTTTGAACAAAGCCAAGAGTTTTGGCAGATTGCCGCCGAGCGCGATCTCTATGTCGCCGCCGAGTATGCGGATATTCTGTTAAAACCCGCCATGCGCGATGCGCACAATGCCCGCCTCTGGCTCGAAAAAGTGGTTTCGCAGGGTGATAAACAAGGTATACAGCGGGACGTGTTGGGTCGTGCCTATTTTCAGCTTGCGAGCCTACTCGATGCGGGCGAAGGTGGCAGCGTTGAGCCAGAGCGTGCCCTTGCGCTCTATCAGCACAGCATTGAACTGGCTAAATCCTTTACGAATGATTACGAAGCTAAGGCCAAGGCTAGAGCACAAGCGTTGGAAAAGCTTTGAGAGTCATGTCTGTTTTAGTGTTTGAACTTGGGATAGTCTAGCCCTATCGTCGCTATGATTATCGATTTATCCCCATATCCAGCTATGCCTTAAATGGCTGCTAACGAGCAATGAAGACTGCCTTGTTAGCGGCAGTACTCTGTATTCTCCTAGGAGCACGTTATGTCCGAATTACCCCATGATTACACGCATATTTATCTTGAGCAGCCCGGCGAGCCTGAGGTGATGCAGCTGACACGCTCGCCATTGCCCGTACCGAGTGCTGGCCAAGTCTTGATTCGTAACCGCGCAGCCGGGGTGAATGGACCCGATATCAAACAAAGGATGGGAATGTATCCACCACCACCTGGGGCATCGCCGATTATTGGGCTGGAAGTCGCGGGGGAGATCTGCGCCTTGGGCGACGGCGTGACTCAATGGCAGTTAGGAGATAAGGTTTGTGCTTTAGTGCCCGGCGGTGGCTACGGTGAGTACACCTTAACCTATGCTGAGCATTGTTTACCTATTCCACAGGGCTTTTCTGAGGTGCAAGCGGCGGCGCTGCCCGAAACCTTTTTCACTGTGTGGGGCAACCTCTTTATGCGCGCGGGACTCAAGGCGGGTGAAACCGTGTTGATCCACGGTGGCTCGGGTGGCATTGGCAGCACGGCGATTTCCCTCGCTAAGCATCTTGGTGCGACCGTGATTGCGACCACGGGGCAGGATGCTAAGCGCGACTATTGCGCCGGATTAGGCGCCCATCTAGTGGTGAACTACAACACCCAGAACTTCGTGGAAGAAGTCATGGCCTTTACCCAAGGCAAGGGCGTCAATGTGGTGTTTGATATTGCTGGTGGCGACTTTATCAACTTGAATCTTCAAGCATTAGCGCTAGATGGCCGCATGGTGTCAGTGTCGACCCAACGTAGCGGTAAGGCAGAGGTGAACATTCTGCAGTTGATGGCCAAACGTATTGTGTGGACGGGATCAACCTTAAGACCGCAGAGCGTTGCGGCAAAAGCCGAAATCGCCAAGCAATTAAGTGAGCAGGTTTGGCCTTTGCTCGATAGTCAGCAAATCGTGCCGCATATCTGTGCCACCTTTCCACTGGCCGAGGCGGCCAAGGCCCATGCGCTGATGCAGTCGGGAGAACATAGAGGCAAAGTCGTATTAACCTTGTGATCCTACCTGGCTACATCTGTGTAAACGCACTCGCCTCAATCCTTTGATGGAGGCGGGCTGCCGAATTAAAACTTGCTGTGATGTTTTTTTAGACTAAAGTCGTTAATGACAAAATTTTTTAGAGACTTTGGCCGAAATTAATGCGTAATAAGTGAAAATTTCATGGTATGAGGCATTGATTATCGGAAATATTCTGTAAAAATACCCAGTTGAAAACGTCAGAGACTTTCCGGCGCGATTCGTGGATCAAAGCAAGCGACGCTTCGCTTATTCAGACTAAAAAACTCATAGTGTATGTGTTGATTTAAGGGTATTGGCATATATGTATAACACAGCAAAGAAACAGGTTTGGTATGGTGAGCTGAGAACATCGAAGGGCACCGCGATTGTCGTCCATGACAACCAGCTGCCAGAGGCTTCCCCTGGACGAATCTACCTCTACAATACCGAACGTGATGCTATTGTTGAGTATGTAGAAGACATCGTAAAAGTGAACCTACATGACTTAGATGATGCAGCGGTAAAAGCGGCTGAAGCTAAGTTTAGCGGCGCATGGAAAGCAGCTCGAGCTCAATTTATGGGCAAGCATCAAGCTCGTATCGACCTGAACAATGTCAAAGATTCAGGCCCAGTCCGTAAGGCTAAAGCTGAAGTTGAGCCTGAAATTGAAACCGATGCCATTGGCGCCGATTTTGATGAAGATTGGGGCGATGATTTCGACGATTAACACTGAGTTTGCCTAGGGCAAATTTGGTTAAGGTAAGGAATAAATCACTTTATTCCTTACCAGCTTTTCCTTCCTTTATTCGAAAAACCTATCCCAAAACGCATTCATTTTAGCCTTCAATATCAAATTGATAGCGGCTGATATGATGGTAGATTTTCCCCGGTACTAACCAAGCGTCATCACCCAGTAGGGGTTGATTAGGCGAGTCAGGTAATTTTTGCGGTTCAATACACACGCCCTGATAGGCATTCAAACTTTGTTGGTTTCGCCCTAGGGTTCCCGCTAAAAAGTTCGCGCAGTAGAGCTGCACGCCGGGCTGATTGGTAAAGACTGTCATGGCGCGACCACTGACGGGGCTCGATAGGCAGCCAAAGCGGCGCAGCGCGCCATCGGGATTGTCCAAGAGATAACAATGATCATAACCTTGGGTGCTGGCCAGCGCCGGATCTTGGAGTTTGTCCCCAAGAGTAACGCCTTGAGTTAAATCGAAAATACTGTTTTTGACCTCGGCAATTCCCGTAGGCACGCCCACCTCATTCATGGTGAGGTAGCGCGTCGCATCGATTTGCATCCGATGTTGATGATTATTCGGCAGGCCGTCGAGGTTGAAGTAGGAATGCTGCGTCAGACTGACGGGGCAAGGTTTATCCACCGAGGCGAGGATTTCCACATAGAGATTATTGGCTGCGAGGCGATAGTCTAACTGGACAGTGCAATTGCCGGGGAACCCCATGTCGCCATCAGGGCTGACTAACGATAAACGCACACCGTCGGGAAGTTGGCCTAAGTGCCAGTTTTTTCGATTAAAACCTTCGCGGCCGCCGTGCAAGCAGTTGCTGGCCTGATTGATATCCAGTTGATATTCATGCCCTTGATATTGCATCTTGCCCATCGCAATTCGGTTGGCAAAGCGCCCTGCGATAGCGCCAAGGTGGGCGTTTTGGGTTAGATAGTCTTCGGCACTGTCGCAGCCAAGCACGATATTGGCGCGTTGGCCCTGTTTATCGGGCGTCCAAAGTGAGCGAATAATGCCACCTAAGCTGAGCACTTCTAAGGCGATGATGCCATTGTCTATCCGCACACGTTCGATTTCACCGCCGCGGGGATCGGTCCAAGGATCGAGTACACTGAAACGCACCATTTAGTTTCCCTCTAATGTGATTTAACCGCTTGATTTTGCCTCTTAAAAACAACAAATACCATAGGATTCAAGGTTGAATTCGTATGGTATTTGTCTGGAAGAATGGATTGAGCGTGATTGACGGACTAGCTGTCGATGCGACCCGCGCCCGCGCTCGCCGAGCAGAGATACACAGTGGCATCGATTCCAGTCTGCTCATAAAATGCATGCTCGACCGCCGAGACTACGGCATCGGTGAGTTCGTGATCCACTAGGGCGACAACACAACCGTCGGTCATGCGAATGCCGCCACGCTCTCCAATCACTTGGCCGACTATGTCCACCAAAGTGTCAAATTCGGGCAGTGTCACCTCAAAATCATCCCGCAGGGATTGATGGGACTGTGCCATTAACAAACTGAATTTAGATAGATTATTTTGCTCTAGCGCCCGAGCAGCACTCTGAGTGCGTTTGTTTTCGGTGACGACGTGTTTGGCACGGCGATACAGGGTGTCATCCAATTGATCTTTAGCACTTTCGAGTTGGCGCAGGTCGAGGTGACGCAGGGCATCGAGGCCAAAAAAGTCGGCAGCCTGTGCGCATTCTTCACGGCGTTGTTGATTTATCGCCGCCAGACGTTGTTTCTCGATATGGGCATCGATAATGATCAGGCTGAGGTTTTCAGGGATCGCAATAGGCTCGCTATCCAAATCTAGACAATCGATGAGCAAGGCATGATCCGGTTCGCCCATGGCGCAGATCATATGGTCCATAATGCTGCAAGCCGATGATACATAGCGATATTCACCGCGCTGAGCGAGTTGTGCTACCGCCATAGGAGATAAATGCAGTTGGCTGCTGTCGCTGATGGCGGTGCCAAAAGCGACGACTAAGGCGCCAGAGGAAGACAGACCCGCAGCTAATGGCACATCGCCGACAACCGCTAAGTCTAACCCTTTGGCGATAAGCCCAGTGTTGGCCATGGCTACTGTCAGGCCTTTGAGATAATTGACCCAACCATCTTCGGGATTGATTTCGGTGTCTTTACCGAAGCTCCATTCCTTGATTTGTCCCGGAAAGGCGTCGGCAACGGCGCGAAACTTATTGTCCTCTCGGCGCTTAACGGCAATCACAGTATGAAAATTAATGGCGGCGGGCAACACGAAGCCGTCGTTGTAATCCGTATATTCACCGATCAAATTAACCCGACCTGGGGCTTGGTATAAATCATCGGCTTTAGTGCCAAAGGTTTGGACAAATAACTTAGTGGCGCGCTGCGCAGGGTTCGACATGCTGAGAAGACTTCCAAAAAAGCTGAGCTAAATTGCGTTCTTGTCTTCGATTTATATCACGACTAACTCGGCCTTGTAACTGAGATTTTGTAGGGTATAGACGATAGTCTCGTTAGGGAAAATCGATACAGAACAAGCAACCGATTAGTTCTGTGTAGTGCATTACCGCAATTATTTGATTTTGATTGTTTTTAACATTTTGAGGGGAAAGATAAGTCGGCTCAGGAGGTTTGATTTCCTGAGCCAACATCAGCCTAAATAAGATGATTTTTATTCAAGGCTAGATTAGACCGAACCAGAGGTCGCGTTAGCGTTGATTGGTGACTTGTCGGCATTGGCTTCGGCCTCTGCGCGGGTTTCTGAATCGGGTAATAATTCATGGATCACATGGTCGACAAAACCCGCACCCGCCGCTTCGTACAAGTTATACACGCTGTGTACGCCAGAGGTTCTCAGTGAGGCGGCATCATCGCCATATTGTACGATGGCGCTGAGTTTACCTTGATAGTTCAGCTTCTTAAGCTGTTCAACGGCGAACAGATTACCCGCATGGTGCGGCATGGCCAGTAGCACTAACTCAAGATTTGGCGCTCTGTCGAGCTTCTCCCAAAAGTCGGTATCCGCGGCGTCACCTTGCACTACGTTGCGGCCATTGGCACGGTGTAAATCCACCAGTTCCTGCTTGTGTTCAATCCCGAGGATTTCACCATCGAAACGCGCGCGCAGTTCATCGTAGGCTCCGCTACCAATGCGGCCCATACCTAAGATCAAGAAGCGGGGATTACCAATGGCAATCGGTCGGTCTTCGGGGTGCAACGGGGGCTTCTCGAGTCGAATCAGACGTTGTTGGAAACGTTGATAAATATTGCCCACGGTAGCGTTGAGTGGCGCCGCAAATAAGAAGCTGAAACTTAAGGCGACCGCGATAATCACCAGCCATTGTGGTGGTAGCCAACCTTTGCTGGTGGCAACGGCGGCCACGATAAGGCCGAACTCAGAGAAGTTACCTAAGTTGAATGAGGCCAGCATAGAGGTGCGTGAACGCAGCTTGAATCGTGTCAGTAAGTAGACGAATAACAGGATTTTTAACGGCACTAATAGCACTAATAAGGCCGCGAGTACTACATCAGATACTGTGGGTAAGCCGTTGAGGCCAATGGTTAAGAAGAAGGCGACAAGGAAGAGTTCTTTAAAGTAGAACAAGGATTTGGCCAGCTCAGAGGCCTTTTTATGCCCCGCGAGTAAAATCCCGATGATCAGCGCGCCGAGATCCGGTTTGAGGCCGACGGATTCAAATAACCAAGCGCCGACAACCAGCGCCATCACTAATCCAAATAGCACTAAGAGTTCGCCGTGACCGACACGGTCGAAGGCTTTGTAAATTAGCGGTTTTGCCAGAGGCAACAGCAATAATGCCAGCGCCCAGACAGACGGAATTGCGCCCTTAGAAATAGTTAAGAAAACGACGGCAAAAATATCCTGCATAATCAGGATACCAATGGCGACACGGCCATAGAGGGACTGCACATCGCCTTTATCTTCCAATACCTTAATCGCGAATACCGTACTGGAGAAGCTGAGCGCAAAGGCGATTAATGACAGCTGTGCCACGCTCAAACCGTCGAGCTGGCTTAAGCCAATCAGGCCGAGGATTTTGAGGATGGGAATAAACAGCACCATGGAGAGCACTAAATGTATGCTCGAGCCCGCCCACACTTCGGCCTTAAAGAGGCTACGAATATCGAGTTTAAGACCAATGGCAAACAATAATAAGGTGACACCGAGATTAGCGAGTTCTTGCAGCAGCGGCAGGCTTTCTTTCTCAATACCAAAAACAAAGAGTACAAAGCCTGCCACTAAGTAGCCGATCAGGGGAGGCAGCCCTATGCGGCTAACCAGCATGCCGCAAATAAGTGTAATGATAAGAATAGCCGGTTCCATAATGCTCCAATCTAAAAAGTCCACGTTAAACAGGGATTGTATAAGAAATCGATGACAGCGTGATAAAAAAGCGGACTTTTAATGAAAAAAGTCCGCTTTTTATTGGTTTTACGCTAAAACGGCGCAGTGATAAATTGGCGTTTTAGCTGAGATTATTTCACTAAGTGATCTAAATGGGCGGCAAATTCCTTCGGTCCCATAAAGCCAGTCACTCTTAGATCTTCCCTCTGCTCACCTTGCTCGTTAAACATCAGCAGTGTAGGTAGGCCCAGCACGTTGTATTTCTCTAGCAGTGCGACATCTATGGCATCGCTCTTAGTCACGTCGGCCTGCAATAACACTATCTTGTTCATCCGTGCTAATACTTCGGCGTCCTTAAAGGTGATGGCCTCAAACTCTTTACAGGCCACACACCAATCGGCATAAAGATCCAGCATCACAGGTTTGCCCGCCGCTGTTGCTGCGGCGATTTCACGGTCTAAATCTTCAATAGATTTAATGCGTTTAAAGCCGTGCTCCTGCTCGGTTGTCGCCACTGTGCCCATTGACGTATGGGTAAAGCCAAACTGGCCCATGACAGCTTGGAAACCGTAGGAGAAACTGGCCAACAGCGTGAGTGTCAGTAGCACTGAGCGCACGGTTTGTTTCCAGTTGAAGGCGCTGAGTTTGTTTTGGTGCATCAGGTAACCGGTGAAGCTAATGCCCCAGAGTGACCAGAGCACATCGGAAACCACACCAGTCCAAATGCGGCCAAGCATCACAATCGATACCGCAATCAGGAGGAAACCGAACACGGTTTTAATGATGTTCATCCAAGCGCCAGCGCGTGGCAGTAACTTACCACCCGAGGTACCAATGATGAGTAGCGGCACACCCATACCCATACTCAGTACGTAGAGCGCGAGGAAACCTTGTAATAAATCGCCGGTTTGTGCCACATAGACTAAGGCGCCTGAGAGCGGGGCCGTTGTGCAAGGTGAGGCCACTAATCCTGAGATCACCCCCATCAAAAACACGCCAACTAAATTGCCGCCCTTTTGATTGTTGGAAATTGAGTTCATCTTCTCCTGCCAACTAGAAGGCAGTTTGAGATCGTACAAGCCAAACATGGATAAACTGAGTACAAAGAACAGGATAGCTAAAAAGATCAGCACGGCGGGATGCTGTAGCGCCGCTTGGTATTTCATCCCCGCAGAGGCAACCACTAGACCTAAAATCGAGTAGGTGATCGCCATACCTTGCACATAGGCCATCGACAGGGTGAAGGCCTTAGCGGTTGATAGTTTTTGCCCTTGGCCTACAATAATGCCCGATAGGATAGGGTACATAGGGAAGACGCAAGGCGTGAGCGCCAGACCAATCCCTAGGCCGAAGAAGATCACTAAGGTCCAGAGTAAACTGTCGTTAGACAGCATCTGGCTTAGGCTGTCCTGCTGAGTAATAGGTTGGCTTGGGGCGCTGCTAGTTTGCTTAGCGTCAGCAGAGGCGGCAGGTTCAGTCGTTTCGTTGCTGTCTGCGCCAGTTGCAATATTCCCATCATTGGCCGCGACAGCCTTTAGGGTCACGTCCCGCTTGGTCGGTGGATAACAGAGTTTACCCTCGGCGCAGCCCATAAAGGTCACGGTTAAGGTGCCGTTATCATCGGCTTGTTTCAGGCCAACGGGAATATCGATATAGGTGTAGTAAACCTCTTGCTCACCGAAATATTCGTCGTTGTGGGGCTTACCCTTTGGCAGGTCGATGGTGCCAAGTTCGGCGCCATTGACGCTAAATTTGAGCTTATCCCGATACATATAGTAGCCGTCGGCAATGACCCAATTGAGGGTGACCTTATTACCTTCTTGCTTAAAATCGAAGGCAAAGGCTTGATCGACAGGCATTAACTCGGGTTCGCTTTTTAGAAAACCAAAGCTATTGGCGAAGGCGTTGCCACTTAGGGTGAGAGGCGTAAAGAGCAGTAACGCGGTGAAAACAAGGCTAAGTAGTTTTTTCATGGCTGAGTGTTATCTTTTATCCAATCTAAGTAGGCTGGTAGCCCGTGAGTCACGGGTACGGCAATAATTTCAGGCACTTGATAAGGGTGGAGTTGAAGCACAAGCTGTTCTAACTCGGCATAGCGGCTTTGTAAACATTTAATGTGTAAGCTAATTTCTTGCTCCTCACAGATTTTTCCTTCCCATGCATAAATGGAGCGGATCGGCGCCGAAATATGTACACAGGCGGCGATGCGCGCTTCCACTAAGGCACGTGCAATGCGCTTTGCTTGAACTTCATCTGGGCAACTGGTGCTGACCACAAGATATTGAGCTTGCATGGTGTGAGGTATCGTCCCTTAACAATCTTAAACTTCGCTTAAGCCTATTAGGCTAAGCTACTTTACGTGTTTTTATGGTCTCATACATTAACCGGGTAATAAAAGAGTGAGCTAAATATCAGAAGTTTCACTCCCTTACCGACAGCGCCAGCCAAGAGACTTGAATTAAGACCGGATAGCCCCCATTTAGTTTTCAAGTAAGCGAGATAAATCTGAGGTCGGTATGTTTTTAATCCTGTTTTTATTATTTGTGCTGATCCCAGTTATCGAACTGTCAGTGTTAATTCGCGTGGGCGAGGTGCTCGGCACTTGGACCACTATTGGTCTGGTGTTATTTACCGCCGTGTTGGGTGTGTCCCTCGTGCGTAGCCAAGGGCTGAGCACGCTGATGCAAGTGCAGCAAAAACTCACGCGAGGCGAGGCGCCAGGGCAGGAAATTGTCGAAGGCATGATGTTAGCCATGGCGGGTGTATTGCTGGTTATCCCTGGCTTTGTGACTGATTTTATTGGCCTATTATTACTCACACCCTTAACGCGCCGCCCGATTGCCGCCTTAGTGTTTAAGCGTATGCAGCTGCGCGTGGTGTCTGGTTTACAGGGCGGAATGCGCGGCGGTTTTGGTACGGGTCCATTTGGACCTCATTCAGGCTCACAGTCGAATCCATTTGGCCAATCCCCCTTTGAGCAACATACTCACTCCGACGGCAATGTGTATGAAGGGGACTTTGAGCATAAGGCTGATCCGAGCGATAAACGCCCCGAGAGTCATCAATTGATCGACCAAGACCTTGATGCGAAAGCGAATGAGCCTAAAGACGCTCAGCCAAAAGATCCAAAACCTTAGTTACATATCCCGACAGCTAAGCTGTACTCAGGCATTATTCTGCAAGCTCCCATGGGTAACCCTCTGGGAGCTTGTTTTTATTTGGGCTTTGTCGCAATAGTCTGCGGTGGATCACTTGCCTCACCTTTGCTTCGATTTAGGGGCGTACTATAGTAAACCTCGAACATATTATTCATGGAGGTTGAATATGCACTTAACTAAGTTAAAGCTGATCTCGGGATTGTTGTCTGTCGTAACTTGCTCGCTGATCACCTATAGCGCCGTGGCAGGGCCTTTAGATCCAAATTGCGACCCTGAAAAAGTTGCCAAGAATGCCGCGGTCAAGGCTACTACTGGCGTGAGTGGTCGCTGTACTCCCGAGAAAGCCGCCGAGCGTACGGCGAAAGATGCCAAGGATGCCGTTGGGGATGCTAAGGATAAAGTGACGGATTCGGTCAGTGATAAGGTCGATGATATTAAACCCGACGATAAGCTATCCGACAAAGCCTCCGATGCGCTAAAGCAAGATAAGCACGAACACGACAAGCACGATAAGAAAGAGGGTGTCGATGCTAAGAAAGTCGTGAAAAAGGTCGTCAATTAACGCCGGGCTCGATAGTCATTCACTCTTACCGCGCCTAGATTTTATGCTAACCAAGCTGAAATCTAGGCGTTTTTGTATTCGGCTTAAGTGGATAATCAAGAGAAGGAAAGGGCCAATCGATGAGCAATACTACATCGATCGGCCACGCCGGGAAGCGTTTAGGGAGAGTGACGTGCTAGTTGGTGCTCGCCACTGCATTCGGTTTGATGTTAAAGGCCAAACTGTACATCACTGGCAGCACTATCAGGGTCAGTAATGAGGCAAAACCTAAACCAAAGATGATAGTGATCGCCATCGAGCCGAAAAAGGCGTCGGGGATCAGCGGGATCATCCCGAGCATAGTAGTGATCGCCGCCATTAATACGGGGCGCACACGACTCACACTCGAATCGACAAGGGCGGCATAGGCGGGTTTACCTTCACCGAGCTCGAGGTTGATTTGATCAACCAACACAATGCCGTTTTTAATCACCATGCCCGAGAGGCTCAGCAGGCCTAGCAGCGCCATAAAGCTAAAGGGGGCATCGAAAATCAATAATCCCGCCGAGACACCAATCAAGGCCAGTGGCACGGTAAACCAAATCACTAAGGGCTGACGCACAGAGTTAAACAGGAACACTGTGATTAAAAACATCGCCAAGTAACCCATAGGAATCGAGCTAAATACCGCGGTTTGGGCTTCGCCTGCAGTCTCATACTCGCCGCCCCATTCGAGGTGGTAACCAGCGGGAAGACTGATGGCTTCAACCTTATCCTTCACTTTACGCAGCACAGAATCGGCTGTCTCATCGCTGCCAAGCTTTGGATCGGCCAGAACCGCTAACATCCGCATCCGGTCGCGACGCTTCACCAACGGGTTTTCCCACTGGGTTTCGAACTGGCTCACCACTTGGGTGGCTGGCACGAAGGTGTTGTGCTCGGTACTCCAAATTTGCAGTTTCCACAGGCTGTCGGCCTGTAAGCGCTCTTCGGCGGGCGCACGGGCAACGATAGGCAGCAAATGGCTGGTTTCACGGTACAGGCCAATCTGTTTGCCGCTAAAGTTGATGAGCAGTGCGTTATCCAGATCTTGCTTACTGATCCCGGTTTCCCTCGCCTGAGCATTTTGCAGCTGCGGGCGGATCAGCGGCACTTGATTGCGCCAGTCATGGCGAACACCGTCCATCGTTGGTTCTGCATGGAAAATCGCTTCGGCCTGCGCGCCTAATGCACGCAGCACTTCGGGGTCATCACCGTAGAAACGAGCCTCAATCTTCGCGGCGGGAGACGGGCCGTTTTCCATATTCTTGAATCGATATTGCGCCTGCGGGAATCGTTTATTTAACTGTCCTTCTAACTCAGACATATAGACTTTGAGCGACGCTAAATCCTCCATCTCGATGATCAACTGGGCAAAGGCGGGGTAGCCTTTCTCGGGTTGATAGGGCAGGACGAAACGCTGCGCACCTTGGCCAATCACTGTGGTTAAGTGTTTTAGGCCGCTGTGTTGTTCCTCGGCTTGCTTGAGTAGCATCTGCTCAATATCGGCGGTAAAGCGTTCTGTGCCTTTGATATCCGTGCCTTCAGGCATCCAAATATCCACAAAGAAGATTGGCGTATTTGACGCTGGGAAGAACACATTTTTGATATGCCCAAAGCCAATTACCGCAGTAACGAGCATGGCACCGACCAAGAGAATACTGGTGAGCCTAAAACGCAGGGCAAAGGTTAAACTCGCGCGGTATAAGCTAAAGAACCAGCCCTTGTATGGGTCCTGTTCTTCATCGTCTGCTGGTGCATCTTTAAAGAGCAAGTGGCAGAAGAAAGGTGTCAGGGTGATCGCAGTAATCCAACTGATAAATAAAGAGATCATTAACACTTGGAACAGGGAGCGACAAAACTCACCGGCGGCATTTTGTGATAAACCAATCGGCGCAAAGGCGATAATCGCGATCACTGTGGCGCCAAGTAGCGGCCACTGGGTTTGCGACACAATTTGTTTTGCGGCTTCGAGGCGAGTCTTACCCCGGCGCAGGCCAATCAGAATACCTTCCGTCACCACAATGGCGTTATCGACCAGCATACCAAGCGCGATGATCAGGGCGCCGAGGGAGATGAGTTGCAGCTCAATGCCCAGTACTTTCATCACGATAAAAGTGCCGAGAATGGTCAGCAGCAGGATTAATCCCATCAGTAAGCCAGAGCGTAAGCCCATAAACAGCAATAGCACGGCAATAACGATGGCAATCGATTCTAATAGGTTGATTAAAAAGCCATTAACTGTGTCATCTACCGCCAGACTCTGGTTATAAACCGTGTCTAGGTTCATCCCAATCGGCCGCTGTGATTCTAGCTCGGAAAGGCGCTGGCTAACGCTTTTACCCACTTCAACCACGTTAACGCCGCTTGAGAAGGAAATCCCCAGTGATAAAGCTGTCTCGCCACGGTTGTGATAGAGCACACTCGGGGTCTCGTCGTAATCTTTCTCAATATTGGCAATATCCCCTAAATAAATGAGTTCGGTGCTACCCGGTGGGCTGACAATCAGACGCGCCAGATCCTGCACACTGCTGAATTCACCCGTAGGGTGGATACGAATGCGATTATCGCCAACGACTAAACTCCCGGCGTTGGATACTACGTTTTGGTTGTTGATAAGACCGTAGATATAGTTTTGATCTAGCCCCAGTGCCGAGAGTTTTTGCTGTGATATTTCAATCACCACTTGCTCGGTTACACTGCCCGCGACTGAGACTTTTTTCACCCCTGGCACTAGCACTAATTCGCGGCGCAAATAGTCGGCATAGTTGGTTAATTCGCGGTTGCTGTAATCCGGGCCTGAGAGGTTAAACAAAATCCCATAGACGTCGCCAAAGTCGTCATAGACCTTGGGCGAGGTGCTGCCGGGGGGCAGTTGTCCTGCGGTATCGTTAACCTTACGGCGCACTTCATCCCACACCTGTGGCAGGCTGGTTTTGTCGTAGGTTTCTTTAATCTCAATTTGGATCTGCGACAGGCCTGCACTGTTGATTGAGGTCACGTGCTTAACCGCATCGAGCTGCTGTAATGCATCTTCGAGGGGCAGGGTCACCTCCTCTTCGACTTGCTCGGGGGATGCGCCCGGGTAAGCGGTGATCACTAGGGCTTCTTTAATGGTAAATTCGGGAAATTCTAATTGCCCAAGGCCCGTAAAACTGACGCCGCCACCCACGAGTAGCAGCAACACAAACATCCAGCTGATGACTTTGTGGCGAATGGAATACTCAGCAATATTCATGAATTACACTCCGCGCTGCCAGCGTAGTGGTTTGACTTTCATCCCGTCGGATAACTGGGAAACTCCTGCACTCACAATCAAGTCGCCCTTGTTGATGCCGCCTAAGACTTCGATGCCTTGAGTAGTGACACGCCCTAAGGTGACGGCTGTGGGTTTCACTTCACCCGACTGAGACTGATACACCCACACTTGAACTTGGCCGTCTTGGTCGCGTTTATCGATGGCGGTGACTGGCACTATGGCCGACGCGGTTTGATCTGGTGTTTTTACTAAGGCGAGGGTTAACTCGGCGCTCATGCCAGGAAGTAACTGAATATCTTTAGGTTGCGGTAACGAAAACACCACTTCATAGGCCTGAGTACCCGGGGTCACTTGGGTCGAGTATTCTTTGAATTTCGCATCAAACTCCATGTCTGCTAATGCGCTAAAACGCACCTTAGCGGTAAAGTTTTGCTGCTGAATATAGTTGTTTAGGCTCGCCGCCATCGCTTCGGGGACTTGAATGCTGACATCAAGCAAACTGTTGTTTTGCAGCGTTAAAATCCCTTGGTTGGCCTGCACAATTTGGTGGTTATCCACTAAACGTTTGGCCACAGTGCCACTAAAGGGAGCGATAAGCTTGGTATAACTTAACTGGTCACGGGCGGCGGCTAAGGCGGCTTTGGCCGATTTAAGTTGCGCTTGGGCGCTATCAAACTCGGCTTGAGAGATTAATTTGCGTTTGAGGAGTTCGGTTTTACGCTGAAAATCCGCCTCTAAGAGCTCATGATCCGCTTCGCGGGTCATTAAATTGTTATAGGCATCCCTGTCATCGAGTTTAGCCAACAGGCTACCTTGACGGATCTGTTGTCCTTCCACTAATGCCAGAACCGTCAGTTCGCCGGAAATTCTAAAGGATAATTCAGCGCGGCTATTAGCACTGACGCGCGCCGGAAACGTCCTTAAATTTCCCCCTTCGAGTTGCTCAACTTCAAAGAGTTTTACTGGACGAATGGCACTCGCCTGTACCGAGCTTTCCGCTGGAGTGCAAGCTGTGAGCACGGCTGGCAATAAAGCCGCTAGGGGAAGCAGTCGATATGATTTCATGGTCAGGGAGTCCTCGATAACAATTTATCAGCATTTTAGGGACGCGAAGATAACAGCTAAATTTGTTGCAATAAACGGGATACTTTGGGATTATGAGTCCCACATAATGAGATTGAAATTAAGTTAAAAATGAAGACAGAGGACTTAGCGTTATTTCACCGCATAGCCGAAACTGGTAGTTTGATCGAAGCTGCTGATTTGCTTAACTTACCTAAATCGACCGTGAGCCGCCGTTTACAGGCGTTGGAAGATGAACTGAATATCAAGCTATTCCACCGCCAGAGTCGCTCGATGACGCTGACCTCAGCGGGAAGCCATTTTTACCATAGATCGCAAAACATTTTGGCGCAGCTCGACGAAACCCTGTTTGAGATGACTAACGAAGATGCTGAGATCAGTGGCCATCTTCGCATTCAAATGTTTCCTATCCACAGCATGAATGTACTGATGCACGCCATTTTCCGCTTTATGGATCTGCACCCTAAGTTGACCGTTGAAGTGATCAACAGCGCTGAATCCGTGGATATGGTGAAGAATAACCTCGATGTGGCCTTTGTGGTCGAGCCTGCATTGGACACCTTAGACCTAGTAGTGCGCCCCATCTTCACCACAGATCTGCGCTTTTATGCCAGTCCCCAATACCTCGCCGAGCACGGTACGCCGCGGACGCCACAGGAGATTGAGTCCCATAACGTGGCCTTGTTTAGGCTATCGAACGGCAAAATCTTCAATGAGTTATGGATTGGTGCCGAAGAAGAAGTGCGGGTCAGAGGCAATTTCTGCTCTAACAGTGTCGAAGTGGCGGTGGAGTTTGCTCTACAAGGCCGAGGCATAGTGTATGCCCCGACCGAAGTGGTGGTCGAGCATGTGTCTAACGGCCAATTAGTCACCCTGTTACCCGAGATTGACCCACATCCCGGGGAATGTTATTTGGCTTATCCTTCAAGACGTTATGTTAGTCTTGCCTGTCGCCGCTTTATCGACTTTATCATGCAAGAGTTGGCGCCAGAGGGCGTGCCGACCAATATGAGTGCCGAAGGTAATTTGGGGCGTCGCTCCTGCAAACCCTCGGAAGAACCGTTCCCGCCGAATGATGTCCGTTTTCGCCTGAAACACGCAGTGTAATCAGGTATCTCTCAATGGTTAAGTTGCCGAGAATACTGTAGCTGTGTGTGCAGTATGTGTGGCCACTTAGCCAGCGCCAGCGACGCAGCAAATAGTCGCGGTTTGTGCCTTGATATTAGCCTGTTTTCCTTAACTTTCCTTAACGGCCGCGACCTTAGCTGCGGCCTTTTACGCTAAATCTTGCAGAGTTAGATAGTGTCGGCGGTTGTGACCTTGGTCGGCTCGCAAATACGCTGCGCAAGATAGTAACAGGCAATCCCCATCAAGAGATTCGTTATCGGCAGCGCCAGCAATAAGCCTTTCACGCCATCGATATAGGAGCCCAGCGCCGCCAGCGGCAGCATCAGCAGCACTAAGCGGCACAGGTTAATCACTAACGAGCTCATGGGTCTATGGTACGCATTGAGCGCCGTGGCAAAGATAATCACTATGCCCAAGGGGCCGTATGCGCAGGGCAGCACCAGAATATAAAAGCTTAACCACTCTAACACCTGCGGATCGGTGCTGAATAAATGGGCTATAGGCTGGGCCAAAAACGCCAGCGGAATATAGAGTAAAGTTTGGAATACTAAGATAAATTTCAGCGATAACAGCAGTGCCTGTTTGGCCCTTTGCGGCTGCCCAGCACCGAGATTTTGCGCGATAAATGGCATTAAGCTTGATGAAAGCGCCATCACTACAATCAAGAGCACCGATTCTAAGCGCGTGCCCGCACCAAAGGCCGCGACGGCGCTGTGGTCGATATGCGCAAGCATCGCCATAATCACCGCATTGGCGAGTGGGTTGATTAAATTCATCAGTGCCGCGGGCTGGGCGATATGGGCGAGCTTACTCCAGTTGGCGCGCATTCTATCTATATCAAATGCCGCCCACTCCAACATATTGCGCTTAATCATCAATAAATAACCCGAGAGCGACAAGGCGACCAGCCAGGAACACAGCGTCGCTATCGCCGCGCCTTGGATCTCTAAGCGCGGAAACGGCCCGATACCGAAGATTAATAAAGGATCGAGAATTAAGTTGATGATCGCCGCCAGCGCCATAATCATCGCGGGGGAGCGGGTATCTCCGGTCGAGCGTAATCCCTGATTCCCCACCATCAATAACACCAACAGTGGCGCGCCCACATACCAATACACCATATAGTCGTGGATCAGCGGCAGACTGGTGTCATTGGCACCAAGCAAACTAAATAGTGGCTTAATAAAAATGCTACCTAGGGCGGATAAACTGGCGATCAGGATAAAGGTCAGCAGCAGTGCATCGTGCAAAAACACTTTGGCACGAGGGGCATTACCCGAGCCAATCAGCCTGCCAAGGTTGGTCGATACGCCAGCGCCAATCCCAATCGCAATGCTGGAAATAATCAAGGTCACCGGAAAGGTAAAACTGATCGCCGCTAAGGCTTCTGTCCCTAACTGGCTGATAAAAAAAGTGTCAGCGAGGCTAAAACCCAGAATGGTCATAATGCCAATCAAGTTAGGGAGGCTCATGTTGAGCAGTACACGACCAATTGGCGCGCTAAGCAGCCCGTGTCTGTCTTGCATGGGGAAATGGTGCCTTGTTTGCGAGCGGAGGCGGAATTCTAACAGGATTGTGCTCGCTTGAAAAAACTGACATCAAAAAAATGAATTTTTTTTTGTAAAGGCACTTGGATCTGGCGGGGGCTAACCCCATATCACAGACATCAAAGGGGACGGCGAATACGCTTCCTCTTTTTCATCACAAAATCGCCTCGATTGTTGGGCATTAAATCATTAGGAGAGTTCATAGATGAATATTCGTCCATTACATGACCGCGTAATCGTTAAGCGTTTAGAAGTTGAATCAACTTCAGCGGGTGGCATTGTATTAACTGGTAGCGCCGCTGAAAAATCGACTCGCGGAGAAGTACTGGCAGTAGGCAACGGCCGTATTCTCGAAAATGGCACTGTAAGACCACTGGATGTGAAAGTAGGTGATGTAGTGATCTTCAATGA
This sequence comes from Shewanella sp. GD04112, assembly GCF_029835735.1. Lineage (NCBI taxonomy): Bacteria > Pseudomonadati > Pseudomonadota > Gammaproteobacteria > Alteromonadales > Shewanellaceae > Shewanella > Shewanella sp. GD04112. Next base: position 4,199,938 of record NZ_JAOEAL010000001.1, on the reverse strand, counting down.
AGGTTACGGTGTGAAGAAAGAAAAAATCGACGGTCAAGAAGTCTTGATCCTGTCAGAAGCTGACCTGATGGCCATCGTAGGTTAATCCACGACATCAATTCGACATTCCAATTAATCATCAAAAATTTAAAGGATACTCAATATGGCAGCTAAAGAAGTTGTATTTGGTAATGACGCACGCGTAAAAATGCTGGCTGGTGTAAACATTCTGGCTAACGCAGTGAAAGTGACCTTAGGCCCTAAAGGCCGTAACGTGGTATTAGACAAGAGCTTTGGCTCACCACTGATCACTAAAGACGGTGTGTCTGTTGCAAAAGAAATCGAATTAGAAGACAAATTCGAAAACATGGGCGCGCAAATGGTGAAAGAAGTTGCTTCTAAAGCCAACGACGCCGCTGGTGACGGTACCACAACTGCAACCGTTCTGGCACAAGCCATTGTGACTGAAGGCTTAAAAGCCGTTGCAGCGGGTATGAACCCAATGGACTTAAAGCGCGGTATCGATAAAGCCGTTGCTGCAGCCGTTATCGAGCTGAAAAACCTTTCTCAAGATTGTGCCGACTCAAAAGCTATCGCTCAAGTAGGTACTATCTCTGCTAACTCTGACGAGTCAATCGGCCAAATCATTGCGACTGCAATGGAAAAAGTCGGTAAAGAAGGCGTGATCACCGTTGAAGAAGGTCAAGCACTGGAAAACGAACTGGACGTAGTAGAAGGTATGCAGTTCGACCGTGGCTACCTGTCTCCATACTTCATCAACAAACCAGAAACGGGCAGCGTTGAATTAGATCACCCATTCGTACTGTTAGTAGACAAGAAAATCTCTAACATTCGCGAACTGTTGCCAATCCTTGAAGGTCTGGCAAAAACCGGCAAGCCATTACTGATCGTTGCCGAAGACGTTGAAGGCGAAGCCTTAGCAACGCTAGTTGTGAACAACATGCGCGGTATCGTAAAAGTGGCTGCGGTTAAAGCCCCAGGCTTTGGTGACCGTCGTAAGGCAATGCTGCAAGACGTAGCGATTTTAACTGGCGGAACTGTAATCGCTGAAGAAATCGGTTTAGAGCTTGAAAAAGCAACCTTAGAAGATTTAGGTACTGCTAAGCGTGTTGTGATCACTAAAGACAACACCACCATCATCGATGGCAACGGCGAACAAGCGCAAATCGAAGCGCGCGTAAGCCAAATCAAGCAACAAATCGAAGAATCAACTTCAGACTACGACAAAGAAAAACTGCAAGAGCGTATGGCTAAATTAGCTGGCGGTGTTGCGGTAATCAAAGTCGGTGCAGCGACCGAAGTTGAAATGAAAGAGAAAAAAGCTCGCGTAGAAGACGCGCTGCACGCAACTCGTGCTGCGGTTGAAGAAGGCGTGGTACCAGGCGGTGGTGTTGCTCTGGTACGTGTAGCTTCTAAGATTGCTGACGTTGAAGTGGCTAACGAAGACCAAAAACACGGTGTTGTTATCGCTCTGCGTGCAATGGAAGCGCCACTGCGTCAAATCGCAACCAACGCAGGCGAAGAAGCATCTGTTGTGGCGAACAACGTGAAACACGGCAGCGGTAACTACGGTTACAACGCGGGCAACGACACCTACGGTGACATGTTAGAAATGGGTATCCTTGACCCAACTAAAGTGACCCGTAGCGCACTGCAATTCGCAGCGTCTATCGCAGGCCTGATGATCACCACCGAAGCAATGGTAGCTGAACTGCCAAAAGCTGATGCGCCAGATATGGGCGGTATGGGTGGTATGGGCGGAATGGGCGGCATGATGTGATCCTAGCTGGTTAAAATCGTTTATAGCTGCGTTACTTTGTTACTCGTGTAGAAAAACACTACACGTCGCAACAAAAAGCCTTGCTCTAAAACGATTTTTCCTGCGCTAGATTAGCAAAAACATCGGCGTCTTTAGCTTAATCGCTTAAAACCCAAATAGTGATAAAAGAAATGAAAACCCCGATACTGGCAACAGTATCGGGGTTTTGTTTTTTGGTGCTGACTGCGCCAGAGTGCCTGATAATTTCTTTTTGTATTTGTGTTGCTAATGGCTTGCAGCAGCGCGGCTAAGTTCAATATTCCCTAATTGTCTGCCGCAGGCTCTTGCACTGTTACACCAGTGACACGCCGTACTGATGTTTAAACAAGAGTCTCCCTGTAGGCTCTTCTAAAACATTCATGTTTTAGAAGGTCATTGGTGCAAAAATGCTATATCTGGTGCAACGGTTTAGATTGGTTTTTTGCATCCGAAGCGGGGAGAAGAGTTAAATCAAAGTCGTGGGGCTTCACCCCTGATTATTTATCAAGAGTCGACCAAGGAGGACTGCTCGTCCTATCCTTCTTGCCTATTGTTTTCACATTAGCCAAGACGCCACTAGCGAAGTTACATGCAGGGCTTCGTGCTTATTCGAAAATAGCTTTATTTAGTTATCAAAATTAATTGCGGTCAAATTCTATAAATGCAAACAGCTTTTACTTTTTATGAATATGCTAAAAAACATACAAAAGTTTTTTATTTTTTGTTAGCATTGAGTGTAGATTTTTAGGACGAGTAAGTATTCACGGATGATACGAAAGATTACCCTTCTTTTGGTTATGGTGCTGTCTGTATTTTGTGGTGCAGTGCAAGCAAAAGCCATCTATAGATTTAACTCATCTTTGGATATTCAGCGTCAATACACGACTCAGATTATTCGTGAGCTCAGTGAGAGTGAAATCGAAGTCATTGTATTTGATTCCAATATGAAGCTTTTGTCACATAAGATTGTGACTGGAAATATGCCCGCAAATCTTTGTGCAGACAAGATTCTCACTGAAGACGTGACACGTTTTGGTCATGCTTATAAGTATTGGTTTAGCGAGCAGTTGCAGTACTGTGAAATTGACCCGAAAGCATACCCCTATTCATATGATGCTGTCCTTTCTGAACAAGATATTGAACCCAGCATTATTGTTTTACATATTCCAAATGATATTGCCGCAGATCTTGAATTACCTGAGGGAAAACTCATTCAGTATATTTTTCAGCTAATACCTATAGCTGAATTTTCGTCTTTATACCCTGCAATTTCAACACGGTTAACGAAGAACGGAACACTCGTTGTGAAAGAGGGTAAATACACCTTCCAACTACTATTACTTTCTAAAGGAGATATGAAGTGATACAGGAAAATAAACTAAGCAAGGTCGCAATCTGTGTAGTATTCGCTTTAACATCCAGTTCTGCTATGGCTGCAAACAGCTGGTTATCACGTGTAAACACTGTTACTGAACAGCAAGAAAAATCCATTGTTTCTGCTAATCATATGCAAGCTGTTTCAGCAATGAGTTCTGATTCATCGAATGCTGTTTTCGATATTACTGTATCTTTGCACAATAATCCCAAAGGTAATGAGCAGAAGGCTTACGAAGAGATTTTAGGTTATTTTGCAGATGGGGTATGTGAGCAATCCAATGGTGAGCATAAGCTCGGAAAAATAAGTATCTTCAGAGAAAATAAGCATAGATCTAAGTCGGATATTATTTGGGGCGACCGTGAATGGCCGCGTGCCAATACAGCGGGTTTTGGCGCCAATGGTATGCATATTTGGTTTGGTGATGTGTTCCCTAATGGGGCGGGACAAGGTAAAGACCACAACATGCTCACCGATCCCCTCGGAGCTGGCTATACCTTAGCGCATGAGTGGGGACACTATGCCTACGGTGTATATGATGAATATAAAGGTAATGCTGTTTCTGGGGCGGCAAATGCAACGCTCAGCACAGATATTGCCACTGATTCCATTATGAGTAATCAATGGCAAGCGAGAAACGGTGATATGAAATGGTTGAATCATTCGACCGCCAACAATATTGGTGATGTTAACCGTACCGCACAGGGGCGAGTCTATGGAAAGAGCGCTTGGGAAGTACTCACTCAGGATGTGAAAGATGACCCTAAATCTGGTCGCAAAACAGCCCAGCCCACTCGCACTCGATACACCACGTTAGCGAATAATGCACCCGATGCTAGCAACCCAGTCAAAACTGAGTTACCTGCAGCTCAGTCTAGCTGTCGTGATCAGCTGAAGTTTGTGTGGGTGGAAGGTGATATCGATATGCAGATCGTGATGGACAGATCGGGTAGCATGTATGGTTCGCCGATTAATAACGCAATTCAAGCGGCGAAAACACTTGTAGATGCTACCGCAGAAGGTAGTACTGCGATGGGATTGGTGACCTTCTCCAGTCGCTCAAGCGTGAAGCAAGATTTTGCTGTGCAACAAATTCCTAAGCCGGATACTGGTATTAAACAAGCTCTGAAAGCCGCAATTGATAATATCTATGCCAGCGGTTCAACTGCACTATTCGATGGTAGCTCCCTTGCTCTTGATAATTTAATGACTTACCAAACCGCTGCTGCTAGTGGTGCTCCCGGTGTTGTTTTCGTACTCGCTGATGGTGACGACAATGACTCCATCAAAACAGAAGCTTCAGTCATCACTGCCTATCAAAATGCGAATGTGCCTATCTTTAGTTTTGGTTATGGTTCAGCTTCGCCTACAGGTCCTTTAGTGACTATGGCGAATGCAACGGGTGGGAAATACTTTTCTTCACCTACGACACTTGCGGAAATTATCGATGCGTTTTTACAAGCAAATGCCATCGCCACTGATAATCAAAACTTAGTGTCATCAACGGTTAATGTGGCAAATAATGCGAGCGCTACTCAGGGGATTCATATCGATTCTGGTTTAGATAATGTGAACATTTTCGTAAACCATAAAGGTAATGCCTCAGACCTACAACTCATGCTAAAAGACGCCTCAGGCAATCATGTAGCTGGTGTGTCGTTTGAGTGCGTGACGGTATCAGGCGGACAGTCTTGTAATGTCAATGTGCCTAATAGCGTTATTGCTTCGCTCGGTCATGGTGAATGGCAACTTGAGTTGAGTAATACAAATGTCAATCGTTCACTGGACGCGACAGTCAATGTGAGTGCAGAACCTAGTCTTGCGGGGAGTTATACCGTATCAGTTGAAGGTTTTGCAGGTAATGCAGTTACTTATCCAAGTCCGATGATTTTAACGACGGCGTTAACCAAGGATAAACTGATCACTGGTGCTAACGTTCTGGCGACCATCAAGGATCCGATGGGCAACACGACAAATCTGGAAATGTTTGATAATGGGCAAGGAGGTGATGCGGTCGCTGGTGACGGTATTTACTCAGCAGTTGCGCCATACAATCAGAATGGTATTTACCAAGTCGAAGTGAATGTTGATAACAAGGATAGCAAGGCGAGATATACCGCCACAGGCTTATTTACACCAACATTGGACGGCTCAGAGCCAGTCCAAGAAGCGCTACCAACCATCACAGAGAACTTTGTACGTATTGCGAAAACTTCATTAGTTGTTAGCGACGTGCCCTATTATGACAGTGATGACAGTCATCATACTGCAATAAAACTCGAGACGACGAATGCTGGCATCAATGGAGTGATTGACCGTGCTGGTGACCTTGATTTCTATGTCTTAGAAAACATTGATATGAGTAAAGATCTCGTGGTGCGCGTGACTGATGCTAGCTTAGGTATGAAGCCTAAGTTAACTGTGTACAAATCAGACGCGTCTACGGCAATAGTGGATAATGTCACCCTAGCAACAAATCCATCCGCGACAAATTATGTGTTCTCAAAGTTAGCGAAGTCTGAATTGGAATCGACTCTATATGTTGTTGTTAGCCATGAAGATGACACTGCGGCTACGGGAGGATATCAAGTCAGTGCGGGTGAACCGTTAAACACTGACGTTCCACCAAATAATGCGCCAGTGGCTAATTCAGATACAGTGACTATTTGGTCTGGCCAAAAAGTGACTATTTCACCATTGGCCAATGATACCGATGCTGATGGCGATACTGTTGTTATCGAGAGCGTGACGACGGGAGCAACTAAGGGAGCTGTTGCGATTTCAGGTAATGTTATCAACTATGACTCAGGTAGTGCTTTTGCAAATGAAACACCCGGTTCAACTGTATTAGACAGTTTTGGCTATATCATTACCGACAATAAAGGTGGCTTTGCAGAATCAACCGTTGATATCACCATCAAAATTAATACACCACCCACAGCGATGGCTGATGCTGTCAGTGTGAATGAGAATGCAACTGTTACCATCTCCCCATTAACCAATGATACTGATGCTGACGGTCATACTTTTACCCTCACAGCTAAACAAGCTAGTTTGAAAGGTAAACTGACAGATAATGGCGATGGTACGTTTGTCTATGATCCTAATGGTCAGTTTAACGGCTTGGCAAAAGGTGAAACAGCCAACGAAGTATTTAGTTACACTATCACCGATGAAATTGGTGCAACAAGCACGACGGAAGTGACCATTAGTGTTGTGGGTATTAATGAAGCACCTGTTGCTGTTGCTGACACTGCAGTAACGACTAAGTCAGGGAACATACAAATTGCCTTACTTGCAAATGACACTGATGCTGATGGGGATACGCTTACTATCACAGCAATCAATGTTGGCGCGTTAAAGGGTAAAGTTACCAATAACAATGATGGCACAGTGACTTACAGCCCTAATGGACAGTTTGGTCACTTATATCAGGGGCAATCCGCAACCGAGACTTTTACTTACACTATCTCGGATGGGGATGCAGAAATAACAGCCTCTGTAACGGTAACTATTAATGGCGAAGGCCAAGCGCCTGTTGAACCCGAAAAAGAAGGTTCATCAGGTGGTAGCTTGTCGTGGTTTGCATTACTACTCGCCCCATTCGCATTCATGCGTCGTCGTGTTAAATAACACGTATTAGTATGCCGCCAAAAGCAAGCTTAACCGCTTGCTTTTTTATTGCTTGAAATTTGATTTTGGGGTTCGGGCTTCTGTTTCAATATAAAGGTCAGTCAGAAGGTGTCTGAGGCGTAATCGAAATTTTGGTACCTATGATTAACAGTCATTTATTCACTATTGCTGATATAAAGCTTTTATCTTGGCTTTTATTTCTTCTCTGATTTTTTTATGCAGGGGATTTTTAATTTGTCGTTTGTGATACACCAAATGATAGGGAATTAAATCGGTATTAATGGGGCAAGTTAATATTTGCAGATTTAATTTTGCTGCCCATTGCTCGGCAAAGGAGCGAGCGATAACGGCAATTGAATCACTCTGAGAAATATTCAAGGCAATGCTGGCAATCGAATGACAGATTAATGCCATTTTGCGTTCTTCAATGGGTTCGTTGGCAAAGAGTTCGAAGCCGCGGATCTTTTCCCACGTGCCGCTGTAAAACACATGCTCTTCACGATAAAAGGCGTCTTTTGTGATGCTTTGCTTAATCCGTGGATGGTCTTTTCGGCAAATCACCACTAAGGGCTCTAAGAGAATTTCCTCCACCAGAAATGCACTGTCTCGGGTCAACATACTATCGACAATAATGTCGGTTTTCTCTTGGCGTAGGTGTTCAAACAGCTGGTTTTTCTCCGGCGGGGATTCTTGCAAATTAATGTTATCAATGGGGAATAAGGTGTTTATCAGCGACTCATTACAGTAAACATTAAACTGCTTTCGCATATTCATCGCATTTTCGATGATGCTAAGGGCTTGGCGAAATGCGGGGATCAATTGTTGCCCTTTACTGGAGAGTTCGATTCCTCGACCTTGCTTGATAAAAAGGTTTTCGCCATAGCGATTTTCTAAGCGTTTAATTGCGGCGCTGATTGCGGGTTGCGTTAATTGTAAATGTTCAGCGGCTTTAGTGTAGGACTGGCATTCGGCCACGACTAAAAAGGTGCGCACTAAATTTAAATCCATAAATTTAAACCCATAATCTTCAATTCATAAATTTGATTTATGTATCTTAAAACATTTTGATGATTGTTTCTTGTACAAATTAGGTCTAGCCTGAGTGGGATGTTTATTTTTTGTGAGAGATGAGATCACCCCCAACCGTAAAAATGGAGTCTTTATGAGTACAGGAAAAAAACGCGCTCAAATAAGTTTGTGCTAAATGCCTGCACACTTGCTTTGGGCGCCGCGTCAGTGACAGCCTATGCTGCAGATAAACCAAATATTCTGGTAATTTTTGGTGATGATGTGGGTTACTGGAACTTAAGTACCTACAACAATGGAATGTTGGCATATAGCACGCCCAATATTGACAGTATTGCCGCAGAAGGAACTAAGTTTACTAACTTTTATGCTCAGCAGAGTTCTACCGCGGGTCGTAGTGCCTTTATTACTGGCCAGATGCCTAAGCGCACAGGTCTATCTAAAGTCGGTATGCCAGGCGCCCCCGAAGGGATTAGCGAAAAAGATCCCACCATTGCAACTATGTTAAAAAATTTAGGTTATGCAACGGGTCAATTTGGTAAAAACCACTTAGGCGACCGCGACGAGCATTTGCCGACTAACCATGGTTTCGACGAATTCTTTGGTAACTTGTACCACCTCAATGCCGAAGAAGAGCCTGAAAACGTCGATTATCCTAAAGATCCCGCCTTCCGTAAGAAGTTTGGCCCACGCGGCGTCATCCATTCTTATGCCGATGGCAAAATCGAAGATACAGGTCCACTAACCCGTAAGCGTATGGAAACCGTCGATGGCGAGTTCCTCGATGCGGCCGAAACCTTTATCGAGAAGCAAGTTAAGGCGGACAAACCCTTCTTCACTTGGTTTAACACCACGCGTATGCACAACTATACCCACGTGCCTGACTCCTATGCCGGTAAAACCGGTGCCGGATTCTATGCCGATGGTATGAAGCAGCACGACGATGAGGTGGGTAAATTACTGAAAAAGATCAAAGATCTGGGTGTAGATGATAACACTATCATCATCTACACTTCGGATAACGGTCCAATGGTCGACATGTGGCCTGATGCGGGTATGACGCCCTTCCGCAGTGAGAAAAACACTGGTTGGGAAGGGGCATTCCGTGTGCCTGGCATGATCAAATGGCCTGGACACATCAAGCCTGGAACCACTAAAAACGGTATGGTCTCTTTGGAAGACTTTTTCCCAACCTTAGTCGCCGCAGCGGGCGGTGAAGGGGTTGAGAAAGAATTACTCAAGGGTAAAAAGGTCGGTAAACAAACCTACAAAGTGCACCTCGATGGTTACAACCAACTGCCTTACTTCACCGATAAGACCCAAGAGTCAGCTCGTAAAGAGTTCGTCTACTGGAGTGACGACGGTGACTTATTGGCATTGCGTTACAACCAATTCAAGTTCCACTTCATGATCCAAGAACATGAAACGGGCTTTGCGGTTTGGCAATATCCATTCACTAAGCTGCGTGTACCTTTGATTTTCGACCTCAGTGTCGATCCATTCGAGAAGGGTGACAAAGGTATGGGTTACAACACTTGGATGTACGAACGTGCATTCTTGTTAGGCCCTGCCATGGCTAAAGTTGCTGAAGTGATGGAAAGCTTTAAAGAGTTCCCACCGCGGATGGAAGCTGGTACGTTTGTTCCTAGATAAACAAGCTGTTTTTTAAATAGAAATTGGCTGACGTTCATGTGAACGTCAGCCAATACAAGGAAGTCTGCATGGCGAAAACTTCAATGCGAGCATCAACGATACTCGATGTTGTACCGTTAAAATCAGCTGCAAAAGCACTTGGAGAGCATCCCGATTACCAACGTCGTTTCCACGTGATGGCTAAACCCGGTGGGGCGAAATGTAACATCGATTGCCAATACTGTTTTTATCTGCACAAAGAAGGCTTATTGCATCAGCCTAAGCAACCAGAGATGGATGATGCAACCCTTGAAGCCTTTATTAAAGGTTATATCGAAAGCCAAGATGGCGACGAAATCGTATTCTCATGGCAGGGTGGCGAGCCGACCCTGTTAGGCGTGGACTACTATCGCAAGGTCGTTCAGCTACAGAAAAAATATCAGCCCGTGGGCGTTAAAATTGAAAACGATCTGCAAACCAACGGCATTCTATTAAACGATGAGTGGTGCCAGTTTCTTGCCGAACATAATTTCCTCGTGGGTTTATCCATCGACGGTCCCGAAGAACTCCATAACAAATATCGTGTGACCCGCAGCGGCAAGCCAACCTTTCATTTAGTGATGGCTGCGGTCGAAAAACTCAAACAATACAAGGTGCGTTTTAATGCTTTAGTGACGGTTAACCGCCACAACGTAAAGTACCCGCTCGAAGTTTATCGCTTTGTCACCAAAGAGTTGGGCGCGACCTATATCCAGTTTAACCCTGTGGTCGAACCTAGCGATTTTAAAACCACGGCACCACAGTTTTGGAACAGCAGCATGGTACCCACGGTTGGCAGCGAGCTGGCAAAGCCTGGGCATCCTATGTCGGTGGTGACGGATTGGTCAGTCGATGCCGATGACTGGGGCAAGTTCCTTATCGTCACCTTTGAAGAGTGGATCAACAACGATCTTGGCCGAGTGCTGGTGAACCTGTTTGAGACGGCGGTTGCCCAAGTGATGGGTAAACCGGCGCAGCTTTGTATTACCGCTGAATTTTGCGGTAAGGGCTTAGCCATTGAACATAATGGCGATGTCTTTAGCTGTGACCATTATGTTTACCCCGAATATAAGATTGCCAATGTGCGAGAGCGTCCCTTAAATGAAATGGCGTTCTCAACTCGGCAATTAACCTTTGGTATGGCGAAGCGCGACTCGTTACCCCAATACTGTAAAGACTGCCCTTATCTCAAACTCTGTTGGGGCGAATGCCCTAAAAATCGCCTGCTGAAAACCCCAGATGGGGAGGAAGGGCTCAATTATCTGTGTCCAGGGATTAAAGCATTTTTCGATTATTCGTTGCCAATTCTGACGGGATTGGCCGTATTGCTAGGACAACCACATGGAACCAATGGCTAACACACAAACGCGTGCCCACGGGGATATTCTCGCCTTAATTGAACAGGTTGAATCTCAAGTCGTAGGGCAACGCACAGTGATCCGCAGTCTGACTTTGGGCCTACTGTGTAGCGGCCATGTGCTGCTCGAAGGTTTGCCCGGAACGGCAAAAACCCGCTCGGTTAAAGCCTTGGCCAATGCCTTGGCGATTTCCTTTGGCCGGATCCAGTTTACACCGGATCTCTTGCCCTCCGATGTGACGGGCACTGAGGTGCTTCACGAGGCTGAGGGTAAATCGACACTCAGGTTTCAGCCGGGGCCAGTGTTCAACCAAATCGTGCTGGCCGATGAAATTAACCGTGCCCCCGCCAAGGTGCAGGCGGCGCTGTTAGAGGCCATGGCCGAAGGCACTATTACCGTGGCGGGGCAAACCCATGTGCTGCCCGAACTCTTTATGGTGCTGGCGACGCAAAACCCCATCGAGCAGGAAGGCACCTATCCGCTGCCCGAAGCGCAGATGGACCGTTTTCTGATCAAAGCTTCGGTGGAATACCCTACAAAAGAAGCCGAGCGTGACATAGTGCGCCTCGTCCGCAGTGAGGAAAACGGCGTGTTTAGCGCCGAAAAACCGCAAACCATCACCATAGATCCCACCAGTATTCTCAAGGCGCGGCAGCAAATTGCGGCCGTGACGCTATCGGATATGGTGGAGAACTACATTATCGATTTAGTGATGGCGACGCGCCAGCCCGAGCAATATCCCCAGTCTAAGTTAGCCAGTTGGCTGATGATTGGCGCCAGCCCTCGGGCATCGATTGCGTTGGACAAATGTGCCCGTGCCTTGGCTTGGCTCAATGGCCGCGACCATGTGCTGGTGGACGATGTGCGTGAGGTGGCGATTTTAGTGTTGGGCCATAGGTTGAGCCTCTCCTACGAGGCATTAGCGGATGGGGTCAATCAGCGCGATCTGGTGCATGAACTGCTCGATGTGGTCAGTATTGGATAACGGCTATGGCGCTCGCATCTCTGGCCGCATCCTCTCGATCTCAGTCGTCCCTATCCTCTGCTAAGCAAGAGGATCCCCGTATCTATGCCAGTTTACCGCAGCTGGTGCGATTGCAGGGTCAGACGACGCAAATCAAACTGCTTAGCCTGCGATACTCTCGGGCGCACCTTTCTGGCCGTTATCAATCGCACCAGCGGGGACGCGGGCTGAACTTTGAGGAGCTGCGCCACTATCAACTGGGTGATGATATTCGCCAAATGGATTGGAAGGTTACCCAGCGCACGGGTAAGCCCCATGTGCGCAGTTACACCGAAGAGAAAGATCGCCAAGTGATCCTCTGCGTCGACCAACGTAGCTCCATGTATTTTGGCTCGGTGAGCCATATGAAATCCGTCGTGGCAGCCGAAATTGCGGCCTTAATGGGCTGGCTCGCGCTGGCCAATAATGACAGGGTTGGGCTGTTGATATCCGCGACTCAGCAGCTGCATTGGTGCTCGGCAAAGCGTGGTACGGCGCATTTTTTAATGGGATTAGATAGGCTTATCCAAGCCAATCATTCTCTGAGCGCGGCGAGCCGAGATAGCAAACGGGTAAGTTTCGCCCAGTGGATGCAAATCTTAAGTCAGCGCAGCCTCAAAGCCGCAACGCTAGTGATTGTCAGCGACTTTGCCGATGCCGATAACCAATCCCTCAAACAGTTAAAGTACCTGCAGCAGCATAATGATGTGCTGTGTATTTTTATCTCTGATCCGATGGAAACCCATGTGCCCGAGGATAGTGTTAGCAGCACTTGGGTGGTGGGTGATGGCCAATATCAGTTGGCATTACAGAAGGGACAACAAACGGCCGAGGTGAATAAGGCGCTGCAAAAACAATATCTTGAGAAACAAACCCAACTCAAAAATCTGATGGCAATGCAGCGTATGCCCTTTATTGAAATCGGCACTCAAGGCGATCATCTGCTGCAACTGGCTCGTACCCTGAGTGATATCCAATGACGGCAATCTTACTGTTTGGTGCAACTCAGTCTCCTCCCAGCAGCTACATGCTGAGGGAGTTAAAAGACGTGGCTCAGCCCGATCCTGTGAGCTGGTGGCCACAGACTCTGGGCTGGCAAATATTGCTGCTGGTATTGCTGCTGTATCTGGGTTATCGCCTGTATCTCAAGGGGATTTTCTGGTGGCGAAACCGTTACCGCCAGGAGGCGATAACGGCCTTGCTGAGTCTGTCGGCGGAGGATCCGCATTGGCCGACGCAGATGATGAAGATTATTAAAATCGTGATGGTCTACTTAGAGCCGAAAAATGCCTCCCTCTACGGTGCTCCCTTGCTCGAGCAGATGGGGCGTTACCATACGAAGGCTCACCTCGCGAACGACGAATCGTTTCAGCAGTGGCTAAAATGCCTTGAAGATCCTAATGCCGCTCGCCCCGATTTTAGCGCTGTGCGCCAAGGGCTAAGCCAGTGGTTAAGCGGGCATCAATTGCCGGAGGCTCGCCATGGATCAGCTTGAGTTTGCTTATCCTTGGGCGTTTATCCTGTTGCCGCTGCCCGTGCTGGTGTACTGGTTTGTGCCCGCGTACCGTAGCCGCGAAGACGCAATCAAAGTGCCGTTCTTTACCGAAATCCTTCGGGCATTGAACGAGACTCCCAAAGTTGCCGCTGGCCTGCTCAGCCCGAAACATTGGCAGCGGGGCATGCTGATCCTCTCTTGGCTGTTGATTGTCACCGCATTGGCTAAACCCAGTATCCTAGGTGAAGTGCAAACCCGCGAAGCCTTCGGGCGGGACGTCCTCATGTTAGTGGACTTGTCTGGCTCGATGGATGAGGCGGATTTTACCACCGCCGATGGCAGTACCTTAACCCGCTTAAACGCGGCGAAAAACGTCTTAAAAACATTTATCGCCAAACGCAGTGGCGACCGGTTTGGGCTGATCTTGTTTGGGGATGCCGCCTTTATCCAAACGCCATTTACCGCCGATCAGCAGGTGTGGTTAAGCTTGCTAGAGGAAGCGCAAACGGGGATGGCGGGGCAGAGCACCCATCTTGGCGATGCGATTGGTCTTGGCATTAAAGTGTTCGAGCAAAATCCGCAGCCATCGGAGCAGCAGGTGATGATAGTGCTGACCGATGGTAACGATACTGGCAGCTTTGTCGAACCCGTGGATGCCGCCAAGATTGCCGCCGCGAGAGGCATCAAGATTTACACTATCGCTATGGGCGATCCAACCCATGTGGGCGAGCAGCCAATGGATATGGAGGTGGTTCAAAGGGTGTCGCAGCTCACTCAGGCGCGCGCCTTTATTGCTATCGACCAAGCGGAATTGGATAAGGCGTATCAGCTGATCGATAAGCTAGAGCCGCAGCAATACAGCAGCGCCAGTTTCCGCCCGAAAATTACCCTGCATTACTATCTGATTGCCATTGTACTCGCCTTACACTTGTTGATTTTCAGTTGGATGACGCTGCGGCAAATGTTCAGCCGCACCGAGGTGGCCAATGAGTGATTGGCATTTAGAACTGCAAATGTTGGCGCAGTTTCATTTTATTCGGCCACTCTGGTTATTGACCCTCATTCCACTCGCCATTGTGCTGATGCTGCGTTGGCGCCGGGATGATGTGCAGCAGCGGTTGGTATTTTTTCCCAACCATTTGCGCAGTGCGCTCACGCTGAATCAAGGCGGTTGGCGCAGTCAATTACCTTTGAAAATCTTAATGTTATTGCTGTTATTGGCGGTGATTATCTGTGCGGGACCGACCTGGGAGCGCGAAGCGTCGCCCTTCGGCGAGGACGATGCCGCGCTGATGGTGTTGCTCGACAGCAGTGAGAGCATGAAACAGCAAGACGTGGCGCCGGATAGACTCAGTCGCGCTAAACATAAGATCTTGGATTTAATCGCGGCGCGAAGCGGCGGTAAGACGGGGTTGATGGTGTTTGCGGGCAGCGCCCATGTGGCTATGCCCGTTACCAGCGACGCTAAGGTGCTGCAGCCTTACCTTGAGGCGATCAGCCCTGAGGTGATGCCGTTATCGGGCAAGGCGGCGCAAACCGCACTGAGTCAGCTCGCTGAGCAATTACCCGCGAATGCGGGCAACAGTGTCTTACTGCTCACCGACGGCGTTGACCAACTCACTATCGATGCGTTTGAGCGGTATTTTACTGAGCAGTTTGAGAATCCTCCCTATCAATTGCTGATCTTGGCGATCGGCGATCCCGATGTTCAATCGCAGGTGCCAGTGGATGTTGATTCCCTTGCCAACTTGGCCGATAGCACGGGCGGCAGTCTGTACCGCATGACAATCGATGATGCGGATATTCAGGCACTTGAGCGCAAAATTGAGCGCTTTAGCATGCTAAATAATGACTCCAGCATGCCTTGGTTAGATGAGGGCTATTGGTTGCTCTGGCCCTTAGCCTTGCTCAGTTTGCTGTGGTTTCGCCGGGGCTGGTTGGTGAAGTGGAGCCTAGTGTTAGCGTTAACGCTACCGAGTATTGCGCCGCAACAGGCCTATGCCGAAATCACCGTTTCTAAGGCGGCCACTGAGCCCCAAGTGACACAAGTCAGCTTTGCCGAGCGGAGTTGGCAATGGTGGTTGGATCTGTGGCTAACGCCGGATCAACAAGGCGCACTCTGGTTTAATAGGGGCGAATTTGCCAAGGCGGCAGCGGCTTACCATTCGGTGCTCAACAAGGGCATCGCCTACTACTATGGCGGCGAGTATAAGCTCGCCCACTCGGCCTTTATGCAGGTACAAACCGATCTTGGCGCCTATTACGCCGCCAGCGCATTAGCTCGGCAGCGGGAATATATCGCGGCGCGTAAGCTATTGAGGACGCTGGCGAAAAAGCAGGATATTACTCCCGAGCTCAAAGCCGATATCGAGCATAATCTTAAGGTTATCCAAGGGCTTATCGATGAAATCAATCAAGCGAGCGCCTCCCAAGCCAACAGTATGGGCGATCAGGAAACCTCTATCGAATTGCCGGACGATCAGCCGCAGACCGCCGAAGGCGCCGATGAACAAACCTCACAGGATAAAATGCAGTCGCAAAACCTGACGGCGGAGCAGATGTTAGGCGATCCTAAATTGGCCGAAGTCTGGCTTAAGCGAGTCGAGGCTAATCCCGAACAATTTTTGCGGGCGAAGTTTCAGCTGCAAAATCTGCAACCTAAGGGCGAGCAGAGCACTGATAACGCCAAGGGAGGATTGCAGCCATGAGTCATGCAATCAGTGAACTGAGCAGCGACAAAACGCTATCTGGCAGCAGAGTGCGAGTGCCGATAAAGCCAGTCATCGGCGGTGCGAGATTGATGGCCATAAGAGTCATCGCGTTGATGTTCATCACTTTGATACTGAATGGTTTGTTGCTCGCAACCCATGCGCAGGCGGGCGATGCCCTACCAACCGAGCCCGCCACCGCGGTCAAAGTGAAGGCGTGGTTGGGTGAAAAACCGGATGCAACCCCCGATGGAACTGAAAAGCTATGGGCGCCGACGGAGCAGATATTGTTGCAGATTGAGGTGTCGACCAACCGCTGGTTTACCTCGGGCACTCAGATAAAGGGCATTGAAATCCCCAATGTGTTAGTGAAGCAACGCAATACCTTTGCCGTTAACTATACCGAGCAGGAAGACGGCCAGACTTGGTCGCGGCAGCGCTGGGAAATCGCCCTCTATCCACAAACCAGCGGTGATTTTAGCGTGCCAGAAGCCACAGTCATTACTCAGGTGGCTGGCGTCAATGGCGACAAACAAGCTGTCACGCTTACAACCCCTGCGATGGGATTTCGGGTGGCTCTGCCCAGTGCCGAGCTTGCCAGCACAAAGGCTTGGTTTGCGGCATCGGACGTCAAAGTGCAGCAGGAGTGGAGCCCAAATGAGGCTGAGGTGCTCAAGGTGGGGGATAGCCTAGTGCGCACCATTAATATTGAGGCCAATGATTCCCTATCTGTGTTGCTGCCCAATCTTATGCCGGCGCAAGCTTCTCCCGATTGGAAGCTGTATCCCAGTTCTCCCGAGCTGGTGGATAAACAAAGCCGTGAAGGTTATGTGTCGAGCCGAATCGATAGCCAAACCTACGTGTTGCAACATGGCGGCGATGTGAGCTGGCCCGAGTATCGACTCTGGTGGTGGAACACCCAAAGCGGTCAGTTGGAGCAGATAGTGTTGGAAGGGAAGAGTATTAAGGTCAAGCATACCCTGAGTTCTTGGTTGAAGTACCACGCATGGACACTGTTCACCCTGCTGTTAAGCGCGGCGATATTGGGGTTATTGATACGCTGGGTGAAAGCGTATTACCAAACCCATCCTATTCCTGTGTGGTTAGTGTTTTACCGCGCTCTGCGCCGCGGTGAGTGGCAAACCTGTCGAGCACTCTTGTACCGACGCTTACGTCGGCGCAAACAATTACTGGCGATGACAGCGGCATCCACTGAGCCCGATTGGCAGGCTGCTGCCCTGAGGTTACAAACCCATTCGACTCGTCGGGCGGATTTTATCTATCTCTGGAAGCGCATTAAGCAAGTCCGAATGGGGTTAGCTTTACCTAAGGCCCTCGTCGCATTAGAGAAACAACCCTTACTAACCGAAAAAGTAGCCGCTGGAAAAGTGTTATCCGAACCCAAAGCCTCTGAGTCATAGAGGGACATTACAGATAGTAATAAGGAGATACCCTGTGAGAATCATACGACTATACCGCAATTGGATGTTGTTACTCGTTAGTATGTTGCTGGTGGGGCAAGCTTACGCGGCCCAGAGTGACCCTTTGGCATCTTGGAACGATGGTAAGGCCAAGGCGGCCATTACACAGTTTGTGCAGCAAGTGACGGATAAGAACTCCCAATATTTTGTGCCAGAAGCCGAGCGGATCGCGACCTTCGACAACGACGGCACCCTATGGTCTGAACAGCCCATGTATTTTCAAGTGTTGTTTGCCCTCGACCGCCTCAAAACCCTAGCCCCAAGCCATCCCGAATGGAAAACCGAGGAACCCTTCGCCAGCGTGCTTAAGGGCGATGTGAGCAAGCTGCATACCGAAGACTTAGTGAAAGTGATTTATGCGACCCATTCCGGAATGAGCACCGATGAGTTCGATGCCATAGTGAAGGATTGGATTGCCACGGCCAAGCACCCCACCACAGGGAAAAAGTACACCGAAATGGTGTTCCAACCTATGTTAGAGCTGCTGGATTACCTGCGTGCTAATGGCTTTAAGACCTTTATCGTTTCCGGTGGCGGCACGGGTTTTATGCGGGCTTGGGTGGAAGGCGTTTACCATATTCCCCCTGAGCAAGTGGTGGGCAGCACCTTTGAGACCGAGTTCAGCTTGGTTGACGGTAAGCCGACATTAAAACGCATGCCAAATTTCTTAGTGAACGACGATAAAGAAATGAAAGTGCAGGAAATATATGAACGTATAGGCCGCAGACCCATAGCCGCTTTTGGTAATTCGGATGGCGACTTGGCCATGTTGCAATGGACCGCGGCGGGTGACGGCCTACGCTTACCTATGTATATCCACCATACCGATGATAAGCGTGAGTGGAAATATGATCGTGACTCTCATATCGGTCAGTTAAACAAAGGCTTAGATGAGGCAACGGCCAAAGGCTGGCCCATGGTCGATATGAAAGCCGATTGGAAGCGTATTTATCCCTAAGGCTTCTGATTGTCTGATGGGCTCTTAACCTCATCTTCTGAAAACAGTTCGTCGTGAATGGGTTTATCCAATCGGGATAAGCCCATTGTTATTTTTGCGCCCTAGCATCCACCTAAGGAGTATGGCGCGAGCACGCTATCTTCCCTAGAGTAGGCTAACTGAGATTGGATAACACAGGGATTGAATAAATGAATGATGAACAATACGAGAAGGGGCTGGAAGTGCGCCGCGCCGTGATGGGCGATAGTTTTGTCGATAAGGCCTTGAGCAGTGCCACGGATTTTACGCGTCCATTACAGGAGTTGGTGACAGCGAACTGCTGGGGCGAGGTTTGGGTGCGTGAGGGGCTTTCTCGGCAAACTCGCAGCCTCGTGACCATAGCGACGCTTGCCGCGTTAAAGGCATCGACCGAGTTAAAAGGCCATGTGCGCGGCGCGTTGCGTAACGGTTGCACAGTGGAAGAAATCCAAGAAGTGCTTTTACATTCAACTATGTATTGCGGCATGCCATCGGGCATTGAGGCCTTTAGGGCGGCAAAAGAAGTGATTGAAGAGTGGCAGGCTGAGCAGGCCAAGGTGTCGGGGCAGTCTTAATGTTTGCCCCCTGTGGCTTGTATCCTTTGAGTCATCAGGTGTCGAACCATCACCTGATGTGTGCGTACTTAGGATACCTTGCCAGAACGAGGGGATACTATTCGCTCGATGTTCAATGTTCGATGTTCAATAAGTGTGGCCTGAGTCTTTGCCCGAAGCTTGCGGCTCATACTCAGGCCAACGCTTGTTAGAGTCGTGGATCCGCCGATTGACTCTCGACTTGGCCGATAACCGTGATGTCACTTAAACTCGAGAGTGTGCCCCACTGCTGAATCGTCATCATGCCAGTGATTTCCTGCGCGGTGAAGCTCAAGCGCAGCCCGTCTTTGCGGTAATCCTGCGGCAGGTTTTTAGGCAATATTTTTTGGCCGTTGTCGGCGATAATGCCCCAGAATCCACCTTCTAAATTCATATACCTCACAGTGCCTTGCAGCATTACGCCTTCTCCTTGGGGTGAAATACTTGGCTTGATAAAACCTTTATCAGTCGACGTGTGAAGCTGCGGAGTGTCGCGCTTATCCACAGTGACCGTTTTTTCTTCGGTGGTCACTTTTGGGGGCGTGTCAGTTTGAGCTGCACTTGTTTGTGCCGTGTCCGTTTTGACAGAGCTTTGCGCGGCGGGTTTGTTCACATTCGGCGGATTTTGCGCCTGAGTCTGCTCTTGGCAACCGAGCAACAATACGGGCAATAGTAGTGCTAATAGGGGAGTATGTGGGCGCATCTTGCTTCCTCGTTGTCACTTTTAACCACTATGGCATGTCACAACACTCTAGCAAAGATTGTCCGCGAGGGGCGATAAGGTTTTTATATCTTTATGTAACAGCGTGGGATAGGAGATAAAGGTAAAGCGAATGTCGCTTTACCTTTTTAAGCCAGTGGGCAGGGCGATATTACTTTTGTAGCTGTGCCTTGGCGGCTTCAACCTTAGCGAAATCGAGACCTAGCTCGAGTACGGCTTCTTTGATTAACGCAGGATTTTGCATTACCAACGCCATCAGTTGCTGCAGTTTTTCGGGCGGGATCCCAAGCTGACCAATAATGCCCATCGCCATGAGAGGATTATCGGTTAATGCTTGAAAAAGCTTGTTAATTTTTGCATCAGTGACATTGTGTTCTTTTAAGATGGCAATAATGGGATTCATTGCAATACCTTGTCGAAGTTAACAGAAAACGGCGGCCATTTTATCACAGTTACGCCTAAGTGGTGGTACGGCCGTAACGTCACGGCTTATTTGCTGTAAACCTGATACCGCATGGATTGCCCTAAGCCGGTATTTTGATAATCCTTTCATAAATTAACAATCGTTAATCTATTTTGGCGATTCCAATCATCGATTTTAATAATTTCATATAGTTAGCACGCAGCACTACACTTTCTGACATCGATTGTGGTGACGGTTTCATGCATTACCCGAGATTTACACAACGAGACATGGGGTTGATGTTTGCCCTAATGCAGCAAACAAACGACACACATCTGTGCAGGCAGATATGTCCTTAACGAGAAGAAATAGGTAATTATCATGAAGAAAAGCACTATTCCAAGCTTGTCAGCGCTGACTTTGGCTATGTCGTTGGCATTTGGTGGCACCGCTATCGCACAAGAGCAAGTCACGGGTAATCAATTTTGGTGGCCTGAACAGCTAAACTTAAGCCCGCTACGTCAAAATGCAGTTGAATCAAATCCTTATGGTAGTGACTACCACTACGCTGAAGCTTTTAAATCCTTAGATCTCGACGCCGTTAAAAAAGACATCAAAGCCCTGATGACAGAATCTCAGGATTGGTGGCCATCAGACTATGGTCATTATGGTCCTTTCTTTATTCGTATGGCGTGGCACAGCGCGGGTGTTTATCGGATTTTTGATGGCCGCGGTGGTGCAGCCGGTGGTCAGCAACGTTTCGAGCCATTAAACAGCTGGCCAGATAACGTGAACTTAGATAAGGCGCGTCGCCTGCTGTGGCCTATCAAACAAAAATACGGCAGCAAGATTTCGTGGGGCGACTTAATGGTGCTTACGGGTAACGTGGCGCTGGAGTCTATGGGCTTTAAAACCTTTGGTTTTGCCGGTGGTCGTGTCGACGACTGGGAAGCGGAACAGGTGAACTGGGGTTCAGAGAAAGCGTGGCTCGATATCAAACGCCGCAATGAAAAGGGCGAACTGGCTAAGCCAATGGGCGCGACCCAAATGGGCTTAATTTATGTAAACCCTGAAGGCCCGAATGGTGTGCCAGATCCATTAGCCTCGGCGAAGGAAATCCGTGACACCTTTGGCCGTATGGCGATGAATGATGAAGAAACCGTGGCGCTGATCGCGGGTGGTCACACCTTTGGTAAGGCACACGGCGCGCATGATCCCTCTAAATGTGTCGGTGCCGATCCCGCCGCTTCCGGTGTTGAGGCACAAGGTTTAGGTTGGAAAAACAAGTGCGGTAAAGGCCACTCGGAAGATACAGTTACCAGCGGTTTAGAAGGCGCTTGGTCTGTTAATCCAACGGCGTGGACCATGCAGTATTTAGAAAACCTCTATGGTTTCGATTGGGTACAAACGAAGAGCCCAGCAGGCCATATTCAGTGGATCCCTAAAGATGGCAAAGGGGCTAACTTAGTACCGGATGCCCATGATAAATCCAAGCGCCATGCGCCAATTATGTTCACTAGCGATATTGCGCTGAAGGAAGATCCAAGCTATCGCGAGATCACCACTCGTTTCCTTAAAAATCCAAAAGAGTTTGAGCTGGCCTTTGCTAAGGCATGGTTTAAGTTAACTCACCGCGATATGGGACCCAAGGCAAGGTACTTAGGTGCCGATGTACCTGCGGAAATGTTGATTTGGCAGGATCCTATCCCAGCCCTTGATCACTCTGTAATCGATAACGCCGATATCAAAGCCTTAGGTAACAAAATCTTGGCTTCTGGCTTAACGGTCCCCGAATTGGTGAGAACCGCATGGGCTTCGGCCAGCAGCTTCCGCGGTACCGATATGCGTGGTGGTGCAAACGGCGCGCGCATTCGTTTAGAGCCTATGATGAACTGGCGGGCGAACAATCCTAAAGAGTTAGCTAAGGTGCTGGCTAAATTGGAGAAAGTTCAAAAGGACTTCAACAGTTCACTGACAGGTGGCAAGAAGGTTTCGCTGGCCGATGTGATTGTTCTGGGCGGTAGCGTGGCGGTCGAAAAGGCTGCGAAAGAGGCGGGTGTGACTGTCTCTGTGCCATTTACTCCAGGACGTATGGATGCGACTCAGGCGCAAACCGATGTGTCATCCTTCGCGGTTCTTGAGCCAACCGCCGATGGTTTCCGTAACTATTATTCGAAGGACAGCAGCCATTCTCCTGCCGAGATGCTGATTGAACGTGCGAACATGCTCAATCTGACCGTGCCAGAAATGACTGTGCTGGTAGGTGGTCTGCGTGCCTTAGATGCCAACAGCGCTGGCGTGAAACACGGGGTGTTTACCGATAAACCTGGCACCTTAAGCAATGACTTCTTCGTTAACTTGCTCGATATGTCGACCAAGTGGAGCAAGTCAGAGAAGCAAGAAGGTATCTACGAAGGGCAAGATCGTAAGAGCGGTAAACTGAAATGGACCGCGACTCCCGTCGATTTAGTCTTCGGTTCGCACTCAGAGCTGCGCGCCGTGTCTGAAGTGTACGGCGCTCAAGATGGACAAGACAGATTCGTGCAGGACTTTATCAAAGCCTGGAATAAGGTGATGAACGCCGATCGCTTCGATATCTAAGCGGCGTTGACTCTGGGTTTTATCACCCGTGAGTTCAACTATCATAAGTCCATCCGTGCCCTGTGCATGGGTGGACTTTTCTCTTTCTATCCTCATTTAACTTGAAATGAGTTTTCGCTGAAGACCTCGCTTGTTGGCCTTAGGCGTTTCCTTATGCCGCTTTGCCAAGTAGTATCGGGGGAAATCTCTTTACAGTGAAACGAATATGCTCTCAACATCTCGCCCCCATTTGGCAAGGCCACAGCGCCGCTCACGTATGCCCACTAGTTTGGGGCTGCGGCAACAGGGTTTTACCGGTGTTCAAGTCTTGTTGATGATACTGGTGACCATAGTACTCACCGTGGGGATTACCTTTTTTGTCGTTCGCAGTTATATCTTCCCTAAACCGTTGACGCCTGTGAGTTTATCAACCAAAGAAGAGGCCAAGCTTGAGGATAAACTCAGTCAGTTAGGTTGGCAGCCAGAGCGTAAGGCCTCGACTCAGGCAAAGGCTCCGACTAAGTCGTCCTCGAGTGACGATTTACAACCCGAACCCTACCACGAGCGCGCTGAAGATCGGCAAGTGAGTTTTAGCGAGCGTGAAGTCAATGCCATCATTGGCCGTAATCCCGACTTTGCACAGCGTATTGCCATTGATTTCTCAGATAATTTAGCCAGTGCCAAAATCCTCGTGCCGATCCCAAGGGACTTTCCTGTGATGGCGGGGGAGATTTTACGGGTCAATGCTGGGCTCGATATCCATCTCGATGCCAATCGTCGTCCGAGTGTGTCTTTGGTGGGCGTAAGCTTGATGGGCGTACCTATTCCTAATGCTTGGTTAGGCAATATGAAGAATGTCAATCTTGTCAGTGAGTTTGGCGACAGAGGCTTTTGGAATGCCTTTGCCGACGGTGTCGAAGATATTCAAATTCGCGAGGGCGAGTTGTATATCAAATTACGCCCCTAAACCGTTTTATATCTGTCCCTTTGCATAAAGTCGAAGGGACAAAAACGATAACAGCTTGTTAGACTTGGATAAAAATCATCCCAAAGGACGTATTCAATGCAGCATCACACCACAGACTCTCAGGCGATAGCCGTTAAGGGATTACGCTACGGCCGCGGTAATGAACTGTTAGTGGTTGAAGATTGGCAGTTAATGCCTGCTCAGCATTGGGCGATTTTTGCGACCGACAGCTATAGCGGCTCACTGCTTGGGCGAATATTGGCGGGGGATATTCAGCCCGATGCGGGACAAATTACCGGCTTGCCCGCGCGAATTGGCTGGGTGTCACTCGGTTTGCAACAGGCGCTGCTGGAGCGGGAATTAGAAAAGGATGAACTCGATTACGGTTCGACGGTCGAGTCACTGGTGCAGGAATGCTGCCTTCACGATGAACACTTGGCACCTATTTTACTGAAAGTCGAGTTAACGCATTTAAAGCATCGCGGGTTTCGGCAGTTATCGACCGGTGAAACCCGGCGGGTGATGTTAGCGCGGGCGCTGGCAACTGAGCCTGAATTGCTGATTTTAGATGACCCTTACGCAGGGCTGGATATCGCCCATCAACTTAGCCTGTCGCAGCTGCTGGTGGAGGTTGCTGAACATACGCAGCTACTCATTATCACCTCACGCCAAGAAGAATTGCCACCCTGTATTAGCCATGTGGCGCTGTTTAATAGCGATATGCTCAAATCGGGTCAGCATGTACATCAACTGAGCGCGCCCATGTCGATTGAACAGTGGCAAACACATCCTGTGATGGCACAGCTTAATGCGCTTTCGGCCAGTCGCAGCGCCGAACTTTTGGCATTGATGGAGCGTCAACGTCACAATGCCGAGGCGTTTGATCCCATAGTCGACATTAAAAACGGCAAGGTCGAATATGTCAGCGGCTTGATTTTTAAAGGGGTGAATTGGCGGATTCGTGCGGGCCAGCATTGGCAAGTGCGAGGACCCAATGGCTGTGGCAAGAGCACTCTGCTCGGGCTGATTTTGGGCGACCATCCCCAGTGCTACAGCAATGACATTACCCTCTTTGGCCGACCCCGTGGCAGTGGTGAGAGTATTTGGCAGATTAAACAACGGATTGGCATAGTGTCGTCGGCATTGCATTTACAGTACCGCGTCAGTTGCTCGGCGCTCGATGTTTTGTTATCGGGTTTTTACGATTCCATTGGCCTGTATCACAAGCCCACTAAACCCCAATTGGATCTGGCCAAGGAATGGTTAGCGATATTGCATATGAGCGAGTTTGCCAGCACGGGCTTTAAAAAACTGGATTACGGCCAACAGCGGCTATTGCTCATAGGTCGTGCCTTGATTAAACAGCCGTTATTGTTGATTTTGGATGAGCCATATCAAGGGCTCGACTTTATCAATCGCACCTTAGTGATGCGGGCTTTGGACATGATTGCCGAGCACCATCTTAGTCAATTGCTCTATGTCTCCCACCATAGGGAAGATGCTTTACCCGCCATCAAGAACTTTGTCGATTTTATCAAGCAGGATGAAGGTTATTCGGTGGAGGTGAGTTATGGAGCTGATTCATAAGCGATTTCATCTTTCGAACTAAAACTTATCATTTCTATAAACAAAACTGTGATGACTCCCTCGGTTTAGATGCCCTAAATGACAATAATAGTTTTTGGCGTACGCCAAAAACTATTCGAGGTGAACAGACTATTACTTTCTGTGCACCGACATTTGCCCTGAGGTGCAATCATAGATGCCAAGACCCAAAAAGTGCCGTCAATTATCGAGTTGCGTGCCCTGTAGCTTATTTAAACCTAATGGCATACCGGCGGCTAACTTACCTCAGATCCTCCTCGCCGCCGACGAGTTCGAAGCCCTAGAACTTGGCGATGTTCAGCGTCTGAGTCAGCTTGAGGCCGCCGCTCAAATGGGGATCTCACGGCAAACCTTTGGTTATCTACTTGCCAGTGCCCGTAAAAAAGTGGCGACCGCTGTCACCCAAGGGCTGGTGCTGAAGTTACCTGTTTCAAACGATAAGGACCCAGTATGATTATCGCCCTTCCTATTAGTCGTGGACGGCTTGCCAGCCATTTTACTAAGGCGCAGCAAGTGAGCTTTTACGATGAAAATCATCAGCTTTTACTTTCTATCCCTAATCCCGCCCTTGGCGGCAATTGCCAAGATAAAAAAGCCTTGTTAGATGCCATTCGCGCCCAGAAAACCGATATTGTGGTGGTGCAACATATTGGCGAGCGGATGTTAGGTAAATTGCTTGATGCCGGGATTAGCGTTAGCCAAGGGGATAATCAACTCTCGATAGTGGCTCTGCTCGCCCAGAGTCGGGACGTGAACTTGCGTTTAACTGCGGCATCACAGGGGCGTGCATCCCTAAAACATCTAGCCAAGGGTGGATGCTGTGGTACTAAAGGGGGCTGTGGTTGCAGCGGTAAAACCACTAACGCTAAGTTAAGTCCGGCAACGATGGGATTATCTTGCTTGACGCCGCCAATCTCTGGCTCGCCCATTCAGTACAGTGGCTTTAGACAGTTACAAAAATAGCGCTAACCTAAGGCTGGTTCTCATCGATTAATCCATAGGGGCGGGTAATCGCCCCTTTGAGCTCGCCGAGGGAAAACACCTTCGAAAAACGCCCAAAGCTTTTGCCGTAAAATACCGTTTCTACCACTGGCAAACTAAAGACATGGTAGCTGGCGGCAATCTCACCTTGGGCTTCACAATCGATATACGCCAGCACCATTTGGGGAAACTCCCTCGCCAACAAATCCGCAATCTGAGGCTTAAGGGCCTGACACACACCACAGCTTGGCGCCCCAAAGAGGAGTAAAACAGCCGCATAATGCTTTAGTAGAGTGTCGAGTTGCTCGGACGTTTCAATGGTATGGATTTGGGCGTTAGGCATGGAGTGTCCTGTGGAATACGGCTTACAAACTGATGGGGATAACCATCCCAAGCTTACTACACTGCAACGGCTAAATGTACTCAGAGCTGACAGGTGAAGCATAAGCCGTGCTGAGCTTTTCAACTCAGCGACTTAGTTTTTATTTGGTGTTGAGTCAGAGCCGGTATATCGCCTTCATGCATATTAAAACAAAGACTGACTGCACCATTGGCGCTCGCAGGGGATCCCATCGCCATCACCATCCATTTGGGTATTCGGACAGTTATTGATGTAAAACGTGGCTTCGGCGCAGGAACTCATTTGGCTGCAATGGGTTTTACCTGCCTCGCAGCGAAATTGAGTTTTAGGCGCTGATAGCGGCTGGGTTTGAGGCTCATACAGGGGCGTTGTTTCTATCTCTGTGTTATTAGGGCTCTGAGCTATCTCAAATTCGGTATATTTTTTAAAACCAAATATCCCGATGCCAAAGATTAATAACAGTGGCAGCAGGGTATTTGATAGGGAGCGACTCGGGGGATTTGAATTGCGGCGTGGGCTTTTACTGGTGTTAGCTAATACGGCGACCCCTTCGATAGAGGCCTTGATGGCTTTCACTTTGCCATCGTTTTGTACTTCGGTGCGATACAGAATGCTATCGCCAACCTGAGGTTTTCTCGCCATGTGCTTAAGCACGGTAATATGGATAAAGACGTCTTTACCCTGTTGTTCCGGTTGAATAAACCCGAACCCTTTTTCATCGTTCCAACGAACTAAAATGCCTCTTTCCATGAGTTTGCTCTAAGTGCTTTATTTGCGTTCTTTATATGTGGGATTGACCTTAAGGTCAATGATGATATTTGAGATGAGACAGAGATTATTGCACCAGCTTGTTGGCTTTTTTAACCACATACATGGCTTGATCCGCATAGTTGATCAGGCTCTTGGCATCGGTGCCGTGGCAGGGATAAATGGCCGAGCCTATGCTCACTCCAATATGCAATTTATGTTTATGGATAATGTAAGGTGCCGTGAGTGCTTGGGTGATTTTGCGGATCAAAATGGGCACACTTTCCTCATTGGGTAAGTGTTCCAACAGAATCACAAACTCATCACCGCCGAGACGAGTGATGGTATCTATTTGCCGAATGCTGCCTGTGAGCCGTTTCGCCACTTCCTGCAATAACTTATCGCCGACATCGTGGCCAAACTCATCGTTGACTGGTTTGAAGTTATCTAAGTCGAGAAACAGAATGGCAAAGATCCCATCGGATCGCTGCGCATGCACGATCGCCTGCTCCAATTTAGTATGGAATAACACCCGATTGGGAAGATTGGTGAGGGCATCGTGGTGGGCAATGTGGCGTAAATGTTCTTCTTCTGCTTTGCGCTCAGAAATATCGGTTATCACAATTACGAAGTGAGTCAGTCGGTTATGCTCATTCCGTACCGTGTTAATCCGCACACTTAAGGGCAGATAACCCGATTGGGTTTCCTTGATTAGTTCACCCTGCCATTGCTCCCCCTGTTGTAACAGATTGCACATGGCCTGATAGGCATCTTCGTTCGGATGCCCCGTATTGATAAAGCGTGAGGCATCTTGATGTAAACTTTGCTCAGTCAATCCGGTTATATCGGTAAATGCCTGATTGATAGAGATAATGCTCATCAGCGGATCTGTGATTATGATACCGTCCGTGCTGGCATTAAACACGGTTGCAGCCAGTCTCAGTTTATCTTCGGCCTGCTTACTGCTGGTCAAATCCATAAAATAGGCGACCCCTTCCTGGGTGCTGCTATTTAAAAAGCTTGCACCAAGCATGACTGGCACATGGGCACCCGTTTTACTAATAAGCTGTTTTTCATACTGATGACAGTGGCCAAGTTCGATAAGCTCGGCGATTGCGATGTTATCCCTCGCCTCAAACTCAGGTGGCGTGAGTGAGCGCCAGTTGATCAGACCCGCGGCTAAGTCTTCACGGTCAAAACCTAACATATTGAGAAAATGATCATTGGCATCGTGGATGGTGCCATCGAGCTGCCATGAAATAATGCCTATGGTGTCGGAGTTTTTAAGACTGCTAAATCGTGACTCACTGATTAATAGCTGTTTTTCAGATTTTGCAATGTTACGGATGATCTGCCTGCTGGCCAAAATACCTATGCTGATAAAGAGTAAGACGACTCCTAAGCTGATTAGCCAGGTAATGCGTTTTACCCAGCGAGCGCCTTCGCTAAGCACTAAGGAGAATTCAATTTCTAAACTGAGTAGTTCTTCATTTAACTGGATAAGCTGCTGGCGATATTGGCTAAGGTCTGGTGGACTGCCACCAAATTGGGAAACCTCATCGTGCATCGAGTCTGCCAATAACATCATAGTGTTAAATCTTTCGTCGGCGAGGGTCCAAATCTCTACTGCCCGTTGCATATAGTGAGTGCGGTTAAAATGCCGAAAAAACCAAATTAAAGATTCAGTATCCCTTTCATCATTCAAACCTTGGATAAAGCCTTCTTTGGCCTTTAACTCATCTATTGGCGAGGCGAGTAGGGCCTCGCGAGCTTGCCTGTCGCCTAGCATCACAGCCGTTGCTGCAAGATAACGTTGATAGTCGACTTCGTTTTTGTTGTAGGAATAGTGGATAAGGTAAAACGTGGCATCTTTTTGCGCTTTGGCCCAGAGTCCTTCGCCCCTGACATAGGTGCGCACCCCATCGAAAATATTGCCCTGAATATAGACGAGGACGACGAGGGTGATACAGATCCCGATAAACATGCCAATAATCAACAGTACCTTAGCGACGGTAGAGCGCGACTGTTGCTGCAATGTACCTATGAGTTGCCTTAACTTGCCACTCATCCTGAACTCCTAGCGCCACGGCTAGGTTGGCGAGGAAAAGATAGGCGCATGTTAAGTTGAAGATGGTTATTAACCTGTTGGTTTTTCATCTGTTCCTTGGATAGTCTTTATCGCAGTAGGCGATAGTGGTCCCCATAATTAACTAATTTGGTCTCCCTATTTCGCAGAATTAAGTATGACTGTAGCAAAGGCTAAAGCACTTTCAAGTTAACCAAATGAAATACTGTAATTTATAAGCGAGTTACCTATTGTTCGTGGGCAATGCTTTGGTCGATTTCAGTATGGGCCTGCCGTTTGTAGCGTTCGAACAGACCTTCCTGCTTCATTTGTTTGAGGGTCGCGCTGAGTTTCACTGCCAATGCTTTATGGCGTTTATGCAGGTAACCGAAGCTGATGAGTTCCTCTAACTCGCCCACGGGGTGAATTTTACTGTGTTGGAATTCAGCATGTTGCAATACGTTTTCCCCAATCGCTTCGGTATCTATGTAGATATCGATTCTGTCTCGCTGCATACGACGAAAGGAATTGATGGGGGAAGAGGAAGTGGTTAGCCGATCCGCTGGCACCAGTCCCTCAAGTTTCTGCTCGATATAGAAAATTCCTCGATAATATTCAATTCGGTAAGGATGGTTGAGCAGTGACCCCCAGTCTGTTAGTTGGATATTGGGGTTGATGGCATAGGCGGTGAGTTTACTTTCGAGTATGGGTTCTTCTACACGAATTAAATTCTTATATTTCAACCCGTAGGCAAATACTCTGGCGGGTTCCCCATCGACTTTCCCTGTATCGGCCATCATGCTGGCGCGTATGGGCGGAACCACTTGATAACGAAATTGATAACCTAGGCGAGCAAAGGCCTCGGTATAAATTAATTCGCCCCAGCGAAAATACAGGTTATCGGAGGGATCTTCATAAAACGCCATGGTGATAGTGGGCAGATTGCCTGTGGTGAGTGTCTCGGCACTGGTGTCGTCGTTCGCCTTAATGGGCAAGCACAAGGCCAGACTCAATGATATCCCCAGCAGCATCTTTAACAGATAAGCCATGTTTCCCTCGGCGTGACTAGGTGTATCCATACGGCATCCTTAACCTTTTTAATTGCTTAAAGTATAGCCAGTCCTACTTTTTCGGTTCAGGGATTTTTACCTCTTGTCGATTGCATCCATGGCCGAAGCAATGGCGCGAGTGGCACTAAGCAGGGAATAACTGTGATCTCGATACGGACATTTTGTCCTTTTGCTCATAATAACGTGCGATATGGCACATAAATTTGAAACATAACTGCTGGTGGTGATTTTTTATTCAGCAGAGTTTGAGCTCGATCCGCTTTTATGCTGTGAAGACAGTGTTAAATCCGCGTCATCAACTCGTTGACTCGGGAAACACTCAATGAAACTAAAACAATACATTTTAAAAACACAGTCAGCTACAGCCTATTTAACCAGCGTATGTTTATTGCCACTTTGCGGCTTATCGGCCACAGTTCTGGCCGATGATCTGGATAAAATCGAGCGTTTAGAAGTGCGTGGCAGGCAAATTAATACCTTAGGCCATAGTACTTCGGCGTCGGAAGGGATAGTGGGGGCGGCGGAAATCGAGAGTCGCCCGCTACTGCGCACGGGGGAGATCCTCGAGTTTGTCCCCGGGATGATAGTCACTCAGCACAGTGGTTCGGGTAAGGCGAATCAGTATTTTCTGCGCGGCATTAACTTAGACCATGGCACAGATTTTAATACCCGTGTCGAAGGTATGCCGGTCAATATGCGTACCCACGGCCATGGTCAAGGTTATACGGATCTTAACTTTTTAATTCCCGAGTTATTAGGGGAAATCCGTTACGCCAAAGGAGCTTATTATCCTGAAGTGGCGGACTTTTCTGGCGCGGGTGCGGCGCAAATTCTGCTCGCCGATGAACTCGCTTATCGCCAAGTTGGGGTGACCTTAGGGGAATACGGTTATCAACGGCTGGTGGCCACTCAGGATATGAAGACCGAGGTCGGCCGATTTATTTTAGGGACAGAATTGCAGGCTTACGATGGCCCTTGGAGTGATATTAAGGAAGATGTAAGCAAGATCAATGTGGTAGGCCGCTATCTTACTAAGCTCAATGGCGGGGACTTTAGCCTCACCATGATGGCCTACGACAATAGCTGGAATTCGGCGGATCAAATTCCGGCGCGGGCGGTGGAGTCTGGGCTGATTGATTTTTACGGTTCACTCGACACCGATGTGGGCGGTGAGGCCAGTCGCTACAGCATTTCGGCGAATTATGACGCCGGCAACTGGCAGGCCAATGCCTATGCCATTCGCTCGACCATGGATCTGTTTTCAAACTTTACCTACTTCTTAAACGATCCCATCAATGGCGATGAATTTGAGCAGGTCGATGAGCGCACCATTTGGGGCGGCGATATTAAACGCGACTGGCAGATGAGTCTGGCGGGGACACAAGTCAATTACAGCCTAGGTGCCGATGTGCGCTACGACGATATTGGTGCCGTGGGTTTATATAACACTAAAGCACGGGAACGCCTCAGCACTGTGAGGCTCGATGAAGTGCAGGAACTCTCTACGGGATTATTTGGCAAGCTGGAGTGGTTGCCTGCTGACCAATGGCGTTTAAATTTAGGCTTGAGATATGACTATTTCGATGTGCAGGTCGATAGTGATAATCCTCTCAACAGCGGTGATGCTTCCGATGGCATGTTGAGCTTAAAGGCGGGCGCTTCCTACCTAGTAAACGATAATCTGGAACTCTACATGAATGCGGGGCAGGGATTGCATTCTAACGATGCCCGCGGTGCAACCATTAAGGTCGACCCTGTCACGGGCGATCCGGTTGAAAAGGTCGATTTGTTGGTGCGCTCCAATGGCGGGGAGTTTGGGGTCAAATACTATGACCGTGACTTTATTAACTTCTCGGCGGCGCTTTGGTATTTAGAACTCGACTCTGAACTACTCTTCGTCGGCGATGCGGGCAATACCGAACCAAGCCGCGCCTCTGAGCGTTACGGCGTTGAAGTCACGGCCTATTATTGGCTTAACGATGATTTGAGTTTAGATATGGAACTGGCCTGGACCCGTGCCCGTTTTACCGAAAATGAACTCGATGAAGGCAAATATGTCGATGGCGCAGTGCCCTTTGTTGGCAGTGCGGGCATTACCTACCGTCCCGATGCCGATGGTTGGTATACCAGTGTCAGGCTGAGATATTTAGGTGAGCGAATTCTCGATAGTTTTGATGAGCATAAAGCCGATGACACTACCTTAGTGAACCTTGCCCTGGGTTATCAGTTATCTGGCTTCGATACTAAGCTCGAGCTATTGAATATTTTTGATAGCAAAGACCACGATATCGATTATTTCTACGAGTCTCGCCTAGCGGGTGAGCCAGCAGAAGGCGTGGAAGACTTGCATTATCATCCTGTTGAGCCGCGCATGGTGCGGGTGAGTGTCAGTTATCGTTTCTAACTTGAGTGACCATTCTTGAGTGACCATTGCTAGCACCAGCCGATACGCTAAGTTTATCCCGTAACTTGGATCAACTTAGCGTTTTCTATTCTGTTTACTGCAATCATTTCGACATCTTGTTGCAATAAAAACGCCATTAAAATCACGCCAGTTCGTCATATAAAGCATTGAAAATGTGGGCGCCTCTTAAGGGAATACCCTCATACACTCAATAATAAAATCGGTGATGAACGTGATGAATATTAAACGGATCGCTGCAGCTATCTCCTGCAGTTTAATGACGGTTGTAGCCCACGCTGCAGTCTTACCCGCAACTCAAACTGACAGTCAGTGGTTTAAAGACAGTGCAGCCAATGTTGCGGCTAAAGCGCAGGTTGAAACCAAGAAAACAGCTAAAAACGTGATTCTTTTTGTCGGCGACGGCATGAGTATTTCAACCTTAACTGCCGCCCGTATTCTGCAAGGACAGCAGCAAACGGGTAACCAAGGCGGTGAAGAAAACTTCTTAAGTTTCGAGCAGTTTCCCCACACGGCGTTAGTGAAAACCTACAACACTAACCAGCAAACGCCCGACTCCGCAGGTACCATGACCGCCATGGCGACTGGGGTGAAAACCAAAGCCGGTATCATCTCGATTTCTGACACCAGTTTACGTGGTAACTGTTTGTCTTCGAAAGGTAATGAACTCGTTTCTCTGGTTGACCTTGCCAATGCTAAAGGCTTATCGACCGGGATTGTAACGACCGCCCGTTTAACTCACGCGACGCCTGCCGCGACTTACGCTAAATCGCCAGAGCGTGATTGGGAAGGCGATTTTAACCTGCCAGCCGAAGCCGTTGCGAATGGCTGTACCGATATCGCCAGCCAATTGGTGATGCGCGATGAGGCCAACTCACTTAGCGTTGCCTTGGGTGGCGGTCGCAGCTACTTCTTACCGAAAGAAGTCACTGACGGTGAGAACAAAGCCGGTAAACGTAAAGACGGCAAAGACCTGACTAAAGCGTGGGTCGAAAACTTCAGCAAAGCGGCTTATGTGTGGGACAAAAAAGGCTTCGATGCTATCGATGCCGCCAATACCGATCACTTACTTGGTCTCTTTAACCCATCCCACATGGAATACGAAGCAGACCGCGCCGATGACGTTGGTGGTGAGCCATCACTGTCAGAAATGACCGCGAAATCCCTCGAGATTTTAAAGAAAAACGATAAGGGCTTCCTGCTGATCGTGGAATCGGGTCGTATCGACCATGGTCACCATGCGGGCAACGCTAGCCGCGCCTTGACCGATGCGGTTGAGTTATCTAACGCCGTGAAAGCCGCAGTAGATGCAACCAGCAGCGATGACACCCTGATCATGGTAACGGCTGACCACAGCCATGTATTTACCATTGCAGGTTACCCAAAACGCGGTAACCCGATTTTAGGTTTAGTCCACGATGTGGATGGTTCGTTAGCCCTCGCTAACGACGGCAAGCCTTACACCACGCTGGCCTACACTAACGGCCCTGGCGCAGTGGTTGGCGTGCGTGACGACTTAACCTCGGTCGATACTCAAGATAAAGACTTCATGCAACAAGCACTTATCCCAATGGAAAGTGAGACACACGCCGGTGAAGACATCAGCTTACACGCAATGGGCCCAGGTTCGAATCTGGTGCAGGGCGTGATTGAGCAGAACGTGATCTTCCACATTATCAACCAAGCCCAGCAGCTTGGCGGCACTAAGTACTAATAGGTCGGCTGCGACCTACAGTTCTCACTTTTGGAGTTAAAAATGAATAAGAAATTACTGGTACTCGCAATCTCTGCCATGCTGGGTTTAGCCGCATGCGGTAGCGATGGTGACAATGGCGCGGCAGGTACGCCGGGTTCGAATGGTTCTAACGGTTCCAATGGCAGCGACGGTAAAGACTGGACCGCAGTCAACCAATGGTATGTCGATGCCCAGGCACGTGTGACTAAGGCCGATGGCCTGAGCGTTAACAACGATGTGGGCGCGGCGAAAAACGTGATCCTATTTGTCGGCGATGGCATGGGTGTCTCGACTATCACTGCGGCGCGTATTTTAGAAGGTCAATTAAAGGGCAAGACGGGTGAAGAAAACTCTTTATCCTTCGAAACCTTGCCTTACGTCGGTCTATCTAAGACCTATAACGTCGATGGTCAAACACCAGATTCTGCGGGCACTATGTCGGCGATGATGACTGGGGTGAAAACCGATGTGGGCGTGATTTCACAGGCAGAAGGCGTAGTGCGTGCTAACTGCGCATCGACTAAAGACCAAAACTTAGTGACATCACTGGAGCTGGCCGCCATGGCGGGTATGTCGACTGGTGTGGTGACTACGGCGCGTTTAACCCACGCAACGCCTGCGGCAACCTATGCACACGTGCCAGAGCGTGACTGGGAAGCTGACTCAAACCTACCAGCCGAAGCCGTGACCAATGGCTGTAAAGATATCGCCGCGCAAATGCTCGACTTTAACTATGGCAACGGTTTAAACGTGATGATGGGCGGTGGCCGCCGCAGCTTTATCCCCAAAACCTTGATTGATCCAGAAGGTAAAGCAGGCAAGCGTAACGATGGTCGCGATCTAACTGCCGAATGGTTAGCTAAGTACACTAATGCGGCTTACGTTCAAGACAGAGATGGCTTCCTCAATGTGGATGTGAAGAGCACTGACCATTTATTGGGTCTGTTCAACTCATCCCATATGGAATACGACTACGACCGCACCGAAGCGGGCGTAACGGGTGAGCCATCGCTCGCAGAAATGACTGCCAAGTCGATTGATATTCTTAAGAAAAACACCAAAGGCTACGTGCTGATCGTCGAAGCGGGCCGTATCGACCATGCGCACCACGCGGGTAACGCTGCTCGTGCCCTGTACGACACAGTTGCGTTATCTGA
The DNA here is from genome assembly GCF_029835735.1 of Shewanella sp. GD04112. Classification (NCBI taxonomy): domain Bacteria; kingdom Pseudomonadati; phylum Pseudomonadota; class Gammaproteobacteria; order Alteromonadales; family Shewanellaceae; genus Shewanella; species Shewanella sp. GD04112. The sequence continues at coordinate 4,164,007 of NZ_JAOEAL010000001.1, read as the reverse complement.
AGCAGTTCGTGTTGCGATGGAAAAAACCTCGGCAAACGACACTCTGTTAATGGTGACGGCTGACCACAGCCATGTGTTTACCATCGCAGGTTATCCAACCCGTGGTAACCCAATCCTAGGTTTGGTGAAGACTAACGATGCGAACGGTATCGCCGAAGTGACTAACTCAACTGATGCTAACGGCTTGCCTTATACAACAGTAGGTTATGCCAACGGTATGGGTTATGCGTCATTAGCGACGGGTGGCGATGAGCGTTATAACTTCCCAGTGGATTCAGGCCGTAAGGACTTGAACTTTGTGGATACGCAAAGTGCAGGTTTCCATCAAGAAGCGTTAGTGCCATTAAGCGATGAAACCCATGCGGGTGAAGACGTGGCGATTTTTGCCCGTGGCCCAAGCTCGGATCTGGTTCAAGGTACGGTTGAACAAAACCATATCTTCCACGTGATGAACCGTGCGGCAGACTTAGTCGCGAAAGCGGAAGCTGCAATGGCGGCGAAGTAAGCCAAATGCCGATGGCGGGCTGTCCTGCCATCGGCTTTTATCTAACTGTCCGTAAAGACGTTAGTCAGTAATGCGAGTTATAAAATTAGCGTGTAAGTGAGAAATAACATGAACAAACTCCTCTTAGTTACTCTGGTATCGACATTAGCCTCCCCTGTGATGGCCTTAGCCACTCCCGTTAGCGCAGCTTCTGCAAATCAGGCCAATGCACAATGCGCAACACTTGAGGCCAGCCATTTAAAAGCCCAGTACCAAGTCACCAATGCTAAGGGGCAAAGCTGGCAGATGACCCTGCTAAGAGACGGACAAAATTTTATTATTCAACGGGATAACACCACCTTTGAACAATGGGCACCCAATGGCGAATATGTGCGTTATTTCCCCGTTGAAAAACGCTCAGTCACCTATCGCAAGGGCGACTTAAGGGCGCTAAACATTCAGCACGACCGCGATCAGTTGTACCATGTAGTGTCTCCAGCATTGCCTGCTAACTTGGCAAAAACTGAGCTAAAACAATTGCCTTGTTTTGCTGCTCAAGGCTTTGTGGGTAAGGTGAATGGCATGGACAGCCAGCTCGACTGGATTGCCAGCATTGAGCTGCCACAGCAATTTAATTTAGGTGAAGTTTTAAGTTATCAGTTGCTCAAGGTTGAGCCCTACAGCCACGAAGCATTCGCTGCTTTAACCCAGAATTATCAAGACATTGACTTTGCCGATGTAGGCGACAGTGAGTCCGACCCCTTTATCGCTAAGATGATCAACCAAGGCTTTATCGAACACGGTAGCAGTGGTTTTTATAACAGTGAAGGTCATGCCATTGAGGCGCAAGGTGGCCACGGTAGTCATTCGCACTAATCCAGCATGTTGGTTTTCACAAAACGCCCGCATTCGGGCGTTTTGCATTTTTGGGGAGGACGCTGCAATATTTTACTATTCCGACCAAGATCTCGGCGGCTAGAATGAGTAGTATCTAAAGTTGTGTTTGCAGAGTGAGATTAAGCTTGCCCTATGAGCCGTGTGACTCCCGTTGAAAATATCAATTACTGGCGCCATCCCAGCCTCTCGGGCATTGAACTGAGTCAGGCGGAATTTACGCATTTCAGTTTTGATAAACACGTGCATCTGGATTATCACTTAGGCGTGGTGACCCAAGGGGCGCAGCAATTTATCAATAAGGGCAGTCGTTATCAGCTCGGGCAACATGGGCTGTCGACCCTCAATCCCGATGAAACCCATGATGGACAAAGCCGCGACGCCGAAGGTTATCGGGTTAAGGTGATGTCGATCCCCGTGGAGTATATGAACAGTATTAGCCAAGAGATGGGGCTCAAGGCCCATTTCTTTAATGCGCCCATGGTGGATGATCCAGCTTTATATCAATACTTTATCCAGCTACATGATGTGCTTATCCAAGGTCAATGTTCTGAGCTTGCGGCCGAGTCGCACCTGCTGAACTTTATGCAGCTGTTATTGACGCGCCATCCCACGGGAATGCTGAATTTACGGCAGGATAGGGGGTTATCATGGCAGCAGTTAAATCGCATCAAACAGAAAATTCACGATGAGCCGTGGCAAAACACTCAGCTTGAGGCGCTCGCCGATGAGGTTAACCTGAGTAAGTTCCAGTTTTTACGCCAATTTAAACTGGCGACTGGAATGACACCCCACGCCTACCTGAAGCGAGTGCGATTAGAGTTAGCGAAAAAGTCCTTAACCCATGGTGCCTTAGTGGCAGATGTGGCGCAGCAGTTAGGCTTTTTCGACCAGAGTCATTTAAATAAGGCGTTCAAGCAGGCCTTTTTACTCTCACCCGTCCAATTTCAGCGGCGCATGCTTTAATACGGTTGGTATAATTTGTCTCGGTAAATTAGCCGTGTGCAATTTCTTACAATGCAGATGCTACAGGCTTGGGCATACTAACGTTCTTATCTGTTTTGCGGAGCCCTATTGATGGATGTATCCCTGTTAGTCACCTTAGCCGTTATTCATTGCGTAGCCTTAGTTAGCCCTGGGCCGGATTTTGCCATTATGGTGAAGATTGCTACGTCGCAGCCGCGAAACACCGCAGTCGCCACGGCGGCGGGAATATCGGTGGCGATTTTAGCCCATACCATTTTGAGTTTAACTGGCGTCAGCTTAGTGATTAAAAGCTCCCATACCTTGTATCTGTTAGTGCAATTGCTGGGCGCTTCGTATTTGGCGTGGATGGGATTTGGTGCGCTTAAGGCTGCGGTGGCTTTTTTCAGTAAACCCAAAACCGTATTGAACGGCGAGGGCGCAAATCCCTCTGGATTTGAAACAACATCGGAAACTAGCGTTGATATGCCCACTGCGGGTGCGGTAAACACTTTATCACCCAAACAGGGTTTTATGAGGGGACTTTATACCAATTTATTGAATCCCAAAGCCTTAGTGTTTTTCTTAACCTTGTTCTCCGCCTTGATCACCCCGAGCGTGACACCCGTGACTAAATTCGCTGCCGCGTTAATGTTATTTGTGTTGTCACTGCTCTGGTTTGGCTTTCTGGCGTTGATGCTCTCTAAAGCCAAGGTGCAGCAAAAACTGCAACGACTCACGCCTATTATCGATGGGGTGATTGGGGTGATCTTTATGTCGGTGGCGGTAGCGATCGTGTCTAATTTGCTGCTGGCCTAACGGGGTGATAGAGAGGCTGTGATTCGGCTTTTAACACATAGGCTTGGGTGGGATTGTTTATGTTTATCCCTCCTTAGCTATGGTATCCTTGCCAAGTCTTAATTTGGATGTTTTTGACTTTAAAGGAATAAATCATGTCTTGTCGCCCGTTTTATCAAGGTTTTTCAGCGGTTAACCGACCCTCACGTTTAGGGCTTTATACGGGCTTGCTGCTAGGGAGTCTTAGCATTGCACCCCAGGCTTTGGCTGCCCTAGAGGCGGAATACGTGCCGCAGGTGCAAGCCTTGATTGATGCGGCCAAGGCGGGTGATCGTCAGGCGATTGCCGAGCAAATCTCTTATCCCCTCCAGCGGGAATACCCACTCCCCGATGTGCAAAATCCACAGCAATTGCTGACGAGATTTCAGCAAGTCTTTGATAGCAAGTTGCTGAGTCAAATCGCCAATTCGACCACAGAGAATAACTGGGAGACTATGGGCTGGCGCGGCATTATGCTCGATCACGGCAGTGTCTGGTTGGATTTCGATGGCAAAATCTCGGGTATTAACTACCAAAGCCCTGAGGAAACCAAGTTAAGGGATGAACTGATCGCGCAGCAAAAAGCGATGCTACACGAGAGTGTGCGCGAGTTTGCTAGCCCAGAGCTGGCGTGGGAAACCGCGCGATTCATCATTCGTGTCGATGCCCTCGACCGTCAGCAATACCGTTATGCCGCCTGGGCAAAAGGCAAATCCATGAGCGAGAAACCTGATTTAGTCCTCAAAAAAGGGAAGTTAGTCCTCGATGGTAATGGCGGTAATCATTCCTTCCAGTTTAAAAGCGGCCCCTATCTCTATGTCTGTGATGTGATAGTGCTCAGCGCCGAAGAAAGACCCATAGGTGAGCTATTGGTTTACAAGAACGACAAACTGTTGGTGCAGGAAGCCGTGGTTAAAGCGCTATAGCCTAATGGAGCCAATCACTTAAGGCTGATCTGGGAGGGAATTCTGGATTAGCTGTACTGTCTTTTTATCAACACTGGATTAAGGTTTGTTGTCATGATTAATCCCACTAAAATCGCCATGTTCAGCAGTGCCATAGTGCTGTTGTTTTTACTGACAGAATGTCGCCAAAATGAGCAAATTCCCCTATGTGGCCACGTCGAAGGTACGCCAATCGATACTAGCTTTGATGGTGGCCTCGATAATAACGATCGTACTCTTGCATCAACCTATTGCTTAAAAATCAAAGCGCTTTACGATAAAAGTGATCGCCAGACGAAATGGTTTAGCAGTTCGCCTTCCATCGCCGTGATGAACGCCTTGGGTTATCTTAAGCAAGATGATGCCAACAACAGTGGCGATAGCTATGCGATGACGTTTAACGTGCAGGAGGAGTTTGTATTTGGCCCGAGCCGAGGGGAATATGCCCTGTTTCGTCAGGACGGTAAAGGCGTCATCTTACCCGGCACCGAAGCAGCAAAGGGTCATGAGGCCAAGATTGGTGTCGATGGACAGTTTGACCGCTGGTGCCAAAAGTTGGCTTCACTCGAATTTGGCGGTAAAGACAATTGGCGCAGGCCAACAGAGCAGGAGTTAAACACTCTCTATGGGTACGGCGAGAGTCGCGCAGCCTATCAACGTGCGCAGTGGAGCTCGACGATTGACTCTTGGTCTAGCACTGTCAATGAGACGGAATTCGTGGCCGGCATTATCTCTGTCGCCCCTAGCGGCTATAGTTCTCGCAGTTATGCCAATAGTGCCAACTATGCCGTTTGTGTTGCCGCGTTTTGAATACTAAAGAGAGCTTGAATAAGCTCTCTTCTCGCCTTATTTAGTCAACCTTATTTAATCAATTTAATCAGCGCCTTAAATCTATCGCCCTGAGCTTCATGTTGCAGTTCAAACAACAGTGACTCCACATTGGTGAGTGTGGCTCCCTTGGCGGTCATCATCTGAATGCCCAGCTGTTTATTGTCAACGCTGCGGGAAGACACTGCATCGGCAACGAGATGCACCGAGTAGTGCTGGTCGAGCAGATCGCGGCAGGTTTGGTACACGCAAACATGGGTTTCTATCCCCGCAAGCAAGACCTGTTTGCGCCGAGTTTGGGTTAATGCATTGGCAAATTCATCACAATACCAACCACTAAAGTGCTGCTTGGCAATGGGCGAGCCAGTTCTTTCGAGCAAGGTTTTTAACTTTTCGCTGGTCGAGCCAAGTTTGGCGGGCAATTGCTCGAGCCAGAGGATGGGGATTTCAAGCAGCTGTGCGCCTTGGATAAGTGTACTCAACTGCTGATGAAGCTTGGCTGAGTTATCCATGATCTGAGCGAGCTTTCCCTGCACATCGACGATAACGAGTACACATTCTTCGGGTTTTAACATCGGGCGTTCCTTCTGCGCGGGTGGAATAAAGGCATCGTTTAGCGATTGCTCTGCTTGTTTCGTGAATTGTTTGTTTTTTGCACTGTTAGTAAACCCTAATTGGGCAGCCTCACCAATAGGGCAAAGGTCGAATATGGCGTGCACTTAAATTGCTCACTAAAAGAGTGCGTCGCCCTCACGCTTGCACAAGTCTGGTGCATTTTTAATCGATTAATTCAAGTGTATTCTTTATTATTTATTTAAAATCAATTAATTAAAATTCTGGCCTAATGATTGAATTATCTTGGCTACAAGTTAATAACAATCGCGTTTTTGGAGGTCAGGATGAAACTAGTCAGCGCTATCATCAAGCCATTTAAATTGGATGATGTCCGTGAAGCTATCGCCGGTATTGGTATTGAGGGGATGACGGTGACCGAGGTTAAAGGTTTTGGCCGTCAAAAGGGGCACACAGAGTTGTATCGTGGCGCCGAGTATCAGGTGGATTTTTTGCCAAAAGTAAAACTAGAAATTGCCACTAAAGCAGAAAATCTCGACATGCTGATTGAGGCGATTACCAGTGCGGCTCATACGGGAAAAATTGGTGACGGAAAGATTTTCGTTATCGACTTAGAACATGCTATCCGTATTCGTACGGGTGAACTCGACACTGAAGCGCTATAGGGGGCGGAAGATGGAAGAACTAACAAAATTAGGCGTGACAGTCTCTGAACTGCGCTTTGCACTCGACACCTTTTATTTTTTGATTTCAGGCGCTTTGGTTATGTGGATGGCGGCGGGTTTTGCCATGCTCGAAGCCGGCCTAGTGCGCTCTAAAAATACCACCGAAATTTTAACTAAAAACGTGGTGTTATACGCGATTGCCTGTGTGATGTACCTATTGATTGGCTACAACATTATGTACGTCGACAATGCTGAAGGCGGTTGGTTGCCTTCACTCGGTACGCTGATTGGTTCACAAGCCGACGATGCAAACCATGCCTTGGAATCTGACTTCTTCTTCCAAGTGGTGTTTGTGGCAACGGCGATGTCGATTGTCTCTGGCGCCGTGGCGGAGCGAATGAAGTTATGGGCTTTCCTGTTCTTCTCCGTGGTGATGACAGGCATTATCTACCCAGTTGAAGGCTATTGGACTTGGGGTAAAGGCTTTATCTCTAGCTTAGGTTTTGTAGACTTTGCAGGTAGCGGTATTGTGCACATGACAGGTGCTGCAGCGGCTATCGCTGGGGTGTTACTGCTCGGTGCTCGTAAGGGTAAATATGGCCCTAACGGCCAAGTCAACCCAATCCCAGGCTCTAACCTGCCAATGGCGACCTTAGGGATGTTTATCCTGTGGATGGGCTGGTTTGGTTTCAACGGTGGCTCACAATTAATGGTTTCAGATGCGGCTAACGCTAGCTCTGTCGCTAAGGTCTTCGTAAACACTAACACCGCGGCCGCTTTTGGTGCTATCTCTGCCCTAGTTGTGTGCAAAATGATTTGGGGTAAAGCGGACTTAACTATGATCCTCAACGGCATTCTGGCGGGCTTAGTGGCGATTACTGCGGATCCGCTGTCGCCTTCGCTGCTGATGGCGGGTGTGATTGGTGTGGTGGCTGGTGGTTTAGTCGTGTTCTCTATCGTGGGTCTGGACAGAATCAAGATTGACGACCCAGTGGGCGCGATTTCTGTGCACGGTGTTGCGGGTTTCCTCGGTTTGATGTGTGTACCCTTATCGAATGCCGACGCGACTATCACAGCGCAATTAACTGGCGCAGCAATTATCTTCGCATGGGTATTTAGCGCGTCGTTTGCGGTGTGGTTTGTACTCAAGATGACCATGGGCATCCGTGTTACAGAGGAAGAAGAATATAACGGTATGGATGCGTCTGACTGTGGTATCGACGCTTACCCAGAGTTTGTGACTGTCAAAAGTGCGGGCTAACTGGTGTTGATATGACTTGATGCCTCTAAGGGATAAGAGGATAGTAAAGCAGAGCCAAGTGCTCTGCTTTTTTTATGGGTCTTCGACTGCCATGCTGATACCACAAGGAGTGAACAATGCGCTTATTCTTTGATTCCACTGCACCACTCAGACGCACCTGTTTGCTTGGGGGGATTCTGAGTGCACTCTTAGCCTTGCCCGCTTTTGCGGGGCAAGTCGTAGTGACTCGCTCGGATGAGCCTTTCGATGCCTTTGCCGTGCGCGACCAAGTGCTAAAAGATTATGAATGGCAGGAATCCTTGAGAAGGCAGGAGCAAATTCAAATTTTGCAGGCTCTGCCACTCGGTTGTATCGCCCAGGTAAAGCCTTACCCTTACTTTACTTGTGGTCAGGATAACTACCGCCCCTATCGTTATCAGCAGCAGGATGTGTATATCAAGGTTGACCCTCCGGGGCAGCGTTAACTTTCAAGTTGCCGCAATCCTTTGTGGCAGGCCGTTATTTTTTGTAACCATTTTATGACGTCTTTTTGGCCAAGTGTAATAAGCTCAAATAGGAGCCTTATGGTCTGGGGGACATCTCATGATACAACTGCGCACCATCTCTAGCGGCATAATCTGCTCATTATTACTTTTACTCTTATGGGGTTGCAGCTCGACAGCCCCAAAACCTAGCGATGATGAAATTGATGCCCTATTTGCAGATCCGTTGTTTAAATCTGTCAGTAATATTCCTAGCGTCGAGGATATTTTTAGCCTTCCACCTTCTGTGGCCGCCGATGTCAGGCGAGCCTACGACCGTTACAGCTTATCGACGAAAAATCCTGTCGCGGTGCATGAATGGTTAGCCAGTTATATCAATGCCAATCAGCTCGGCGGTCACAGCGATTTTCACTATCAAGATAATTTGACTCAAACCGCCAGCGAAACCTATGCCCAGCGCGCCGGAAATTGTATGTCGTTGGTGGTGATGACGTCGGCTTTAGCGGATGTGTTTAAAATTGGCACTGAGTTTCAGGATATTGCGATTGAACCCGTGTGGGACAAACAGGGCGAGTTCTATCTGATCAACGGCCATGTCAATCTACGCTTGTTACCCGCCGAGAGCGTACACACAGTGTATGTGTCGGCCCATGCGATTCTGGTCGACTTTATGCCCGAGCGAGCTCTGCGAGGCTACAACAAAGTGCAAATCAATCGCCAGACCTTAACCAGCATGTTTTATAACAATATGGCCGCTGAATCTCTGGTCGAAGGGGATTTAGACCGCGCCTATGCGCTGATTAAAGCCGGCTTAAAATCTGGACACTTTATTCCTGCGCTCAACACCTTAGCCGTGATTTATCGCCACAAGGGCGATGAAAAGCGGGCAGAACAAGTCTATCGCTATGCGCTCAAATATGATGCCGATGATATGACGACGCTTTATAACTTGGCGGTGATTTTAGGTGATCAGGGCCGTTTAGAAGAGTGGGCGCAGGTCAATAAAGTGTTGGAGTTAGCGCGTATTCGTAATCCTTATTACTACTACGATATGGGCGAACAGGCCTATGACGAACACCAATACAGCGAGGCGCTCGCTTGGTATCAAAGGGCCGTGGATAAAGCCGATTATCGGCATGAGTTTTTCTTTGGCCTGTCACGCACCTATTGGGCGCTGGGCGATGAAAAACGTGCCAAACTCAATATGGAAAAAGCGATGGCACTAAGCCGCGAAGCCACAGATAAACATCGCTATCAGGCAAAACTGCAGGCCATGCAGCAACATTAATCCTTTACTCAACCTCCTTTGTTTGCGTTTGACTACTGGCAAAGGAGGTTTTTTATTTTTGGCTTTCGCTAGCACTTTGGTTTTTCGTCAAACACGGCATAGACTTCAATGCGAGTATCATATTGAAATATTTGAATTTGTATTTTTTAAAAATATGTTAAAACAAGACGTTATAGCTGATTTTTTGAAATGGAGACAACTTGGTTGCATTAACGGCGCAGACTGGATAAATTGAACTCAGTATTGCAGTTGAGATCCCCTATTGCAGCGATAAAAATAGCCTAAACACGAGAGTTGGAGCAGTAAATTATGTATTACCAAAATGATGACGTTCGCATTAATGAAGTCAAAGAGTTACTTCCACCGATTGCGATTCTAGAACGATTTCCTGCCTCCGAAAACGCTGCTGCAACTGTGTTTAACGCCCGTCAAAGCATTCATAACATTCTCGCTCGCCAAGATGATCGTTTGTTAGTCGTCATTGGTCCTTGCTCAATCCATGATCCTAAGGCCGCATTGGAATATGGCCAGAGACTGGTTGCGCTAAGAGAACGTTATCAAGATCAGCTCGAAGTGGTGATGCGTGTTTATTTTGAAAAGCCGCGTACCACAGTGGGTTGGAAGGGGCTCATCAACGATCCTTATATGGATAACAGCTTCAAACTGAACGATGGTTTGCGTACCGCGCGTAAACTCTTGGTCGATTTGAATGACTCAGGCATGCCTACCGCGGGTGAATTCCTCGATATGATCACCCCGCAATATGTGGCGGATATGATGTGCTGGGGCGCCATCGGTGCACGCACCACAGAATCGCAGGTACACCGCGAATTGGCCTCGGGGCTGTCTTGCCCTGTAGGCTTTAAAAATGGTACCGACGGCACGATTAAGGTGGCAATCGATGCCATCGGCGCCGCGAATGCGCCGCACCACTTCTTATCGGTAACCAAATTTGGCCATTCGGCGATTGTGTCGACCAAAGGTAATCCTGATTGCCATATCATTCTGCGTGGCGGCCGTGAGCCTAATTACAGTGCCAGCCATGTGGCGCAGATCAGCGAACAACTGAAAAAGGCCAAGCTGGTCGACAACATAATGATCGACTTCAGCCATGCCAACAGCAGCAAACAATATCAACGCCAAATGGAAGTCGCGAACGATGTGGCCGAACAATTGGCTGCGGGTAATAAGGCGATTTTCGGTGTGATGGTCGAAAGCCACTTAGTGGAAGGGCGTCAGGATCTGATTGAAGGCCAGGCGTTATGCTACGGTCAGAGTATCACGGATGCCTGTATTGGTTGGGACGATACCGAGCGTTTACTCGCAGTGTTAAATCAGAGTGTTATCGAACGTCGTCAGCGGGTTTAATCGGGTTTAAGACCAAAAATAAAGGCGCTATCCCGGCGCCTTTATTTTTATTATTTCTTGCTCATTTCGGCTAAGTATTCGTTAGCTTTGGCCAAGCTACCAAAAGCAGCAATCAGGTTATTTCTGCCTTTGTCCTGAATTTCTGGATTGCCTGATTCGATCATCATCCACACCCAAGTTTGGATCAGTGGTAATGGCGGGTATTGAACTTTAGCTGAATCCAACATAAAGCATCCTTTGATCTTGATTTATTTGAGTTATCTTTAATGTTATCGCAGAACGAGTGCGGAACTTGTTTGTACACACGGATCTGCGGCCAGATGTTTGCAAATCCTGCTGCTTGAAATCTTTAGTCCGAGGGACATTTTGGGTAAAACCGACAAAATAATCAACAGTCGAACCCTTGATGTTCTGGCCTATTTTAACGGTTACTGTTCTGATAAAGCCAAGCTTGTTTCAGAATTTTTTCACCTTAATATTCGCTTTGCGAACTCTCTGAGCGTAAGTCGTTAGCATGACATTTTTATTTCGGTAAGCCAGAGATATTTTGCCAAGCGGGCCGCTTTTTGTCTGTCAGAAAAATCTGATTGATTTTATTCAAACTTTCCCTGTTTGGTTTCGCCTTAACGTGCGCCATGCTGCTACAATTGAGCGACTTTGGCAAAGGTTTAGACATATGCGCCCAACACTGTATTTTGAAGGTCCCATCGATAAGCTCAATTGGCATGTGGTTAAGTTGCTCTGGCCTTATTTGCTCGAGTACAAGGGCCGGGTGGCGCTAGCCATGTCGTGCCTTATCGTCGCTAAGCTTGCCAGCGTGGGCTTGCCCTTTATTCTTAAAGACTTAGTCGATACTTTGGATGCCAATAAAACCGCGCAGGCCTTGAGTGTGCCTATCGGATTAGTTTTAGCCTACGGCGCAGTGCGGCTATTAACAGTGATCACGGGTGAAATCCGCGACACCCTATTTGGCCGTGTCACTGAGCGGGCCATTCGCCGATTGGGTCTCGCGGTGTTCGACCACCTGCATCGACTCGATTTGGATTTTCACTTAGAGCGGCGTACGGGCGGCTTATCGCGAGATATTGAACGCGGCACCAGTGGTGTGAGCTTCTTGATGCGCTTTATGGTGTTTAACATAGTGCCGACCCTGCTAGAAATCGCCATGGTTATTGGTATTTTCTTTTTTAATTATGGCATTGCCTTCGCCGCTATCACTTTTACCTCTGTGATGGCCTACATTTGGTTTTCGGTGGTGGCGACTGAGTGGCGCACCGAATACGTCCGCGATGCGGCCAAGGCCGACTCCCTCTCCAACACCCGCGCCATCGACAGCCTGCTCAACTATGAAACCGTGAAGTATTTTAATAATGAGAAATATGAATCGGACCGTTATGACCAAGCCTTAGACCAATGGGAAGTGGCTAAACGTAAGAATCGTTTGTCACTATTTGCCCTCAACGGTGGCCAAGCGCTGATTATCGCGTTAGCGATGACGGCGATGATGGCGTTAGCCGCCTATAAGGTGACTAATAATGAGATGACCTTAGGTGACTTTGTACTGATCAATGCCTTTATGATGCAACTCTTTATGCCGCTCAACTTTTTAGGATTTGTCTACCGTGAAATCCGCGGAGCCTTAGCCAATATCGAGCGGATGTTCAGTTTGCTCGATAAGCACCCTCGCATAGTCGATAAACCCGATGCCTTAGACTTTGAGCCTAAGCGCGGTGAGCTCAGTTTTGAGCATGTGAGTTTCAGCTACGATGACAGACCGATACTGCGCAACGTTAGCTTTAAGGTGGCGGCGGGGAAAAAAGTCGCGGTGGTTGGGGATAGCGGCGCAGGTAAATCTACACTCATCAAATTGCTATTCCGTTTTTACGATGTGGAGCAAGGGCGTATTTTGATTGACGGGCAAGATATTCGCCAATTAACCCAGGATGCATTGCGCCGCGCCATTGCCATAGTGCCGCAGGATACAGTGTTATTTAATGATTCCTTAGTGGAGAACATTCGTTATGGCCGCCCCGATGCGACGGATGAAGAAGTGCGCCATGCCATCAAACTCGCACATTTAGAGCATTTTATCGCGTCGCTCTCCCAAGGTTGGGATACCAAAGTGGGTGAGCGGGGCTTAAAGCTCTCGGGCGGGGAGAAACAGCGCGTGGCCATTGCGCGGGCGATTTTAAAAGGCTCTCCTGTCTTAGTGTTTGATGAGGCTACATCCTCTCTCGACAGCCGTTCGGAACAGGCGATTCTGTCGGCACTGCGCGAGGTTGCCAAAGGGCATACCAGCTTAGTGGTGGCGCATCGGTTATCGACCATAGTCGACGCAGACCAGATCGTGGTCTTAAGCCAAGGGGAAATTGTCGAGCAGGGGAATCATCAGTCTTTACTGGCTCAGGATGGTCTCTACGCTAAGTTGTGGCGCATACAAAATGAGCAACAACAGCTTTCGGTAGAAGTGTAACAGCGTTGGGACAATTCAGTTTTTATTCAGGTTCGGCTCTCTATACTCGAATCCAAGCAAATAACGATAAGAGGTGCTTGGCATGGAAAATATGGCATTAAGAGTCAATATTGAAGGCAGAGAAGAGAAAGTAAGCACAGATTGGTTTGCGATTATGGCAACCCTTAAAAAGCGCGGTGTGGATTATGATTCGCTACAACGCATTCACGCAGAGTTAAACGCAGGCCTTAAAGTGACCACAAGACGTTTAACGCTAGCAAAAATGAATCAAGAACTTGAGTTAGCAGGGATTATTCGTAGAACTAATGAATATAACGCGGATGTTCGTGGTCTGAATTAAGCGATGAGACAAACGAAATAGGGAATATAAGAAATTATATTCCCTTTGGTTTTCCTGCCTTCCAACCTTCACATAACAGATTGAATTTGGTGGTCGATTCGTCAATTTTAGTGAGTCGAATCACTTGGCCTTCACGAAAACACACTAATTCGCCTTCGATCTCAGTCAAGCGATTACAGCTCTTACAGCTTGTGCTGGCAGTTTTACTGTCTGGCATATGGCTTACAAAGCTTGCTTTCACAGTGTTTCCTTAACTTAATATGCAGTTGTTTAATCTCAAGCGTGTATCACGGATCTTACCCCTTTTGTGATACGCGTTCAAATTACCTTTTGCTAAATTAACTTTAGACGAAAGTCGTACAAAATGCATACAGTGTCAAGTTAACTATTGATTGATATGGGAATAGTATTTATCCAGCGAAACCGACAAACCACTCTCGAGCACAATCCTCACATGGGACGGCTTGAGCTGCCTTGGCTCTGTCACGCCACAGGAGTGGGCGATAAGGGCTAAATCGTGGTGTAGGTTATGGTTATAATTAGCCACACGAGTCGATTTGTCTCTAGGATCAAGACCTTGTTGGAGTTTCTTATTATGGGTCGTGATACCCGTCGGGCAGGTATCCTTGTTGCATTGCAGCGCTTGAATACATCCGAGGGCAAACATATTGCCACGGGCCGAGGCGATAAAGTCCGCACCTAAGGCGAGCGCCCAAGCGACCCTCGATGGCACAATGAGTTTGCCTGAGGCGATCACTTTAATGCGTTTACGCAGCCCTCGCTGAATTAAGATATTGACTAATATGGGTAAACTCTCTTTAAGGGGCAAGCCCACATAATCCATTAAGGGTTGAGGGGCGGCGCCCGTGCCGCCGTCAGCACTGTCTAAGGTAAAAAAGTCGGGGGCAGAGGCTTCGCCACGGCGCTCAATTTCATCGCAAAAATCTTCGAGCCATTGCACGTCCCCAAGTACGGCCTTAATGCCAGTGGGCTTACCCGTGACCTCACGTACTCTGGCAATCATATCCAGAATATCGCCCACATTTTTAAACTCGATATGACCATTGGGGCTAATGGAATCATGGCCCTGCGGGATACCGCGAATTTTGGCGATCTCCTCGGTGACTTTTATCCCCGGCAAGATACCGCCCTTGCCTGGTTTGGCTCCTTGGCTCATTTTGATTTCAAACATTTTAACTTCGGGGTGGGCGGCGATTTCTTTGAGCTTGTCATCGTCTAAATGGCCGTGCTCATTACGTACACCGTATTTAGCGGTACCAATTTGAAAGACTAAGTCGCAGCCACCTTTTAAATGGTAAGGGCTTAAGCCACCTTCTCCGGTATTTAACCAACATCCCGCCTGCGCTGCGCCGTGGGATAAGGCGGTGACTGCAGGGCGTGACAGGGCACCGAAGCTCATGGCGGAGATATGGCAAATGGCCTTAGTGGTGTAGGGTTCACGGCAATGGGGGCCAATGGTTTGAGGCAGAATTGGCGTGATATCTTCATCTTGAGTAGGAAAGGCGGTATTCATAAACATGATGGCGCCCGTGCTGTCTAGCGGGCGTGTCGAGCCAAAGGCGATGGTTCTGTCGACGTTTTTCGCGGCTCGATATACCCAGCTCCGCTCGGCGCGGTTAAAGGGCAATTCTTCCCTGTCCTGTGCGAAAAAGTATTGTCTAAAAAACTCGCCTTGTTTCTCAAATAAATACCGAAAGCGACCTATCACAGGGTAGTTGTGGCGCACGGCCTGCTTGGTTTGTAGCTTGTCGGCGATATACATATACACAATCGCTAGAACGACAAAGCCCACTAGGATTAAAAATAGCCCTGAGAAGAGATCCAGTCCCCACATAAACCAATTCAATTCTTGCATCTTGTTATCCTCTATTCGTGTCCATAACGGGTGGAGATAAGGCTCGCTGGCTGTCCATCATGGATGGAGAGTAAAAACAGCTGGCTGTAATCATCTTCCGCTATGGTGGGGATTTCTGGGCCGCCAAGAGCCTTGATGATAAGTGGGACGGTATTGGAATGCCCCGCGATTAAGCTGTTACCTTTCACGGCATGTACTTGTTCAACGATTTGCTGGATATGGGCTTCGAGTGGTTTTTCGGCTGCGACTACAGTAATAGGCAGATGCCGCTCCGAAGACATAGGCAACAAGGTTTGCTGAGTTCTTTGATATTGGGTCGCGATCAGTTGCGAGATCTGCGTCCTTTGCAATGCGCTAACCAGCGCGAGGGCACGTGCATGGCCATCATCTGAAAGGGACGGATCGCCTGCTGGAGCGTCGGCTTTTTCGGCATGCCTTACCAAAATAATCAATCGATTATCGGCAAAAGCTTGATTGATGGGGCTGAGTCCTATGCTGGTAAAGAGTAACAGGCCTAACAGTAGAGTGTGTGATAGCCGAAGTTTATTTAAGC
Source organism: Shewanella sp. GD04112 (assembly GCF_029835735.1). Lineage (NCBI taxonomy): Bacteria > Pseudomonadati > Pseudomonadota > Gammaproteobacteria > Alteromonadales > Shewanellaceae > Shewanella > Shewanella sp. GD04112. The sequence goes on along the minus strand of NZ_JAOEAL010000001.1, from coordinate 4,148,178 downwards.
GGATGGTTCGCAAGGAGTGAGTAACCACTGCTAGCCATTGGGGAGTTGCCATGCCGTATATCCTTATCTGATGAGCGCATGCAAGTGCGACGCTGAGGCGAATAGATTCATTATGGGTATCATTGCCTTAGATTGTGATGGTACTGCAATTGAGAAAAATACTAAAGTTGCTCAAATTTTGGTCGATAATAGAGTCACCCCAAATTGAATGGATTTTGTATCATGGAAATCAACAACCCTGCGCAGGTACAGACGCCTTCTACGCCCCATAAGAAGTATGCTGACAATGCCGCTGCTAATAGTGAAAAGACGAAAAATGTGGAAGCGCCCGGAAAACAAACTGCATACCAAACCAGTAAGCAGCTAATGAATCAGGCTATTTTGTCGGCACAGGAAGAAGTGAGTCTAAAATCCGGTGATCAATCCATGGCGTTACTTTATCGCGCGGCAATTGAAGCGATAGATAAAGAATTAGCGACTTCGATGGGGCCAAATGCTACTCAAACTAACTATGACAATCAGGTCGATTATTCTCCCGAGGCGACGGCCGATAGGATTGTGAGTTTTGCGACGCAATTTTTTAGCATTCACCAACAGCAAAATTCGAATATGAGTCTAAATGATCAGCTTGACAGTTTTATGAGCATCATAGGTGGCGCTATCGATAATGGCTTTAAGGAGGCGCGGGATATTTTGTCCGGCCTTAAAGTGCTGCAAGGGGATATTGCTGATGGCGTCGATAAAACCTATGGATTAGTGCAAGAGGGATTGCAGGCCTTCCGAGATAGCTTCAATAAGAAACCTGATGAGGCACAAACGGCTAGCGCATAATGTCCCGCGCTTAGCACTCAATGTTGTTGCCATTTCCCTTGTCTTAAGCCCCTTGCAATAAGGGGTTTTTGTTGCGCAGAGAACAGTCTATGCTAGGGGTCTATTTAACGTTTTGCTTGAGGGCGAGTTATGTGGACTAGGGGACGTGTTATTGAACGTATTGATTGGAGTGATAAATTATTTTCGCTGCGGATAGCGGCCGAACTGGCGCCCTTTATTCCGGGTCAATTTATTAAACTCAGTCAGCTGCAAGATGATAAGCGTGTCGCTAGAGCCTATTCCCTGGTTAATTCCCCCGATAAACCCTATGCCGAAATCTTGGCTGTCGCCGTAGAAGATGGCCAGTTATCCCCACAATTACAAAATCTTGCCATCGGGGATGAAATCGAGATCACTCCCACAGCCACAGGCTTTATGACTTTAGATGAGATCCCTAAGGGAGCAGGGCAAGGCCGTCACTTATGGCTGTTAGCCACGGGCACGGCCGTGGGGCCATTCTTATCTATGCTCGATACGGCAGAGCCTTGGCAGCGTTTCGAAAAAGTCGTGCTCGTCTATGGTGTCCGCGAAGCTAAAGATTTAGCTTACCTTGATAAATTAAAGGCTTATTCGGTGCAATATCCTGATCAGTTTATCCTGTGTTTAACCGTCACCCGTGAAAAGCTTGACGATGCACTGCAATGTCGTATCCCCGATGGCTTAGTCTCGGGGGAGATTGAGGCTAAAGTCGGTTTAGCGCTCAGCGCGGCGGATTCACAGGTGATGATTTGTGGTAATCCGGGGATGATCAGTGGCGCGCAGGCCGCGTTGCTTGACAAGGGGCTCGCAAAGAATTTACGCCGCGCTCCGGGACAAATTACCGTCGAGAAGTATTGGTAATCGGTTGAGTGTTAATGACAAATAATTAGTCTTAATCGTTTTAATGTCAGTCATATAGAAGGATTTTTTGATGAAGTTGCTCTGCTCCCTCGCTTCACCCTATGCTCGCTGTGTTCGCACATTAATCCGTTATTTAGGGATTAAGGATATCGAAGAAGTCTTAGTCAATCCGATGGAAAACACCGCCGAGCTGCTCGATGTTAACCCGCTTGGGCAGATCCCTTGCCTCATCACCAACGATGGTGTGCCTATCTTCGATAGCGAAGTGATCATGCGCTATTTAGACGCCGAATTAGGTGAGCAGCAGATGTTCGGTGGTCAAGTGAATAATTGGGTATTACAGTGCCAATATTCGATGATCAAAGGTCTTATCGATAGCGCGGTAAAATTGCGCCAAGAACAAATGCGTGAAGAGGAAGGGGTGAGATCGGCCTTTTGGACATCGCGTTTTGAGCAAGCGCTGCTGCGGGGTTTGATGCAAATGGAACACCAGAGTGTGATCACTCAGGCAACGATTCAGGCGCCACAATTAGCCTTAATTTGCTTATTAGATTATGTGGATTTCAGACATCCAGAGCTTGATTGGCGTAAAGTGGCTCCCGCGACCTCGCTCTGGTTTAGTGAGATGCGCGATCTCCCCGCGTTTGTGGAAACTCGTCCAGCGTAAAAGGCATTAGTGGTCTGTTGAGCGGCGGCCTCTATGGGTCTCACGGCGATTATGTTCACCAAACGCGCCGTAGAGATCCTTTGTTATGCCGTAATCAACTCTGCGGTCGTTACCCGTTTGGCGTCTATCATCATAGTGTTGATAGCGGCACTGACAATTGGCCATAGTGCATTCTTCCATCGGGAGTTCTGGGGCTTCCTTTGACAGAAAACGTTTCCCTTTTAACTCATCTACCTGATCACAACAACTACCGTCATTTTCGATGCTGACACAATGGAAGCGCCTTTCTTGCCCAGCAAGCCGTTGATTTTTCTTTTTCGCGTTATCCATGAGTTTGACAAAATGCTTGCGCTTTTTAGGCCCCCGTTTGAGCACCATAAACGCGAGTAGCGCTATCACGACGACAAGCAGTAGTAACGCGCTTAACATAACACCTCCTCACGTATTTTAAGCGAATTAAGGTTCAGTTTAGTTTGGTTTGAGATAATCTCCAGTTTTAAGTTTAATTTCATTAAAAACAAAAAGTTAATCAATCTATTGCTCTGGTTCATTTGATCTATTACTCTTGCGCAACTGATAACTATTATCATTAATAGTCTTAAGAATTGACTCACGCTTGATGTCATCATTTTGAGGAGAAATCGCTAATGAAATGGGTAACTTGTGCCGCTTTACTTGGGTTAATGTCGGTTGCGCAGTCTGCACATGCGGATGAAAAATTAACGGTTTATTCCTATCGCCAAGCGTTTTTGGTTGAGCCTATTCTGAAGCGTTTCACCGATGAAACTGGCATTGCTGTGAATGTGGTATTTGCGAAAGACGGTATTGCCGAGCGTATCGCCCGTGAAGGCCGTTTATCCCCTGCGGATTTAGTGTTAACTTCAGATTTCTCTCGCTTGGTCGAATTAGTCGACAAAGACCTGACTGCTCCCGTGAAAAGTGAGCAGCTCAATAGCAATATCCCCGCGCAATACCGCGATCCCGATGGACAATGGTATGCCTTAACGATGCGTGTGCGTAATCTCTATACGGCAAAAGATCGCCTCGGCCCACAAGCCATCAGCTACGAAGAGCTGGCCGATCCTAAGTACAAAGGCAAGATCTGTACGCGCAGTGGTAAGCATCCTTACAACATCGCCTTAGTCGCGTCGATGATCGCCCACCACGGTGAGGCCGACACTAAGACTTGGTTGCAAGGTGTGAAAACCAACTTAGCACGCAAGCCTCAAGGTAACGATAGGGCGCAGGTGAAGGCGGTTAAAGAAGGCTTGTGTGATATCGCCATCGGCAATAGCTACTACTACGGCAATATGCTGCAAGATCCAGAGCAAAAGAGCTGGGCAGAGGCAGTGGCGATTAACTTCCCGAATCAAGCCGATCGCGGTGCCCATGTGAACGTTTCTGGTATGGTGCTGACTCGCCATGCGCCGAATAAAGACAATGCCATCAAGTTGATGGAGTTCCTGTCTGCGGATGTGGCACAAAAAGCCTATGCCGAAGTAAACATGGAATATCCGGTGAAAGCCGATGTCGCGCCTTCAACCTTAGTCGCCTCCTGGGGTGAGTTTAAATCCGACCAATTACCGATTTTCAAGCTGGCGGAATACCACCAAGCGGCGGTGAAATTGTTAGATGAAGTTCAGTTCGATCTCTAGTTGAGCGGTTATAGCGACTAGAAATAGTAAAAGTGAAAAGTGCGCCTTAATTGGCGCACTCACTTAGGTTAAAGGATCCACATGATTTTAGGATTAGCCAGAAGCTGGTCGCTTACTGGTTATGCCATAGCCGCGCTACTGGTGTTACCCCTCTTTGCGTTAATTCTTCAGGCGGCGCAGCCCGATGAGGCCGTCTTTGGTCATCTGCTCTCCACTGTACTACCCACCTATATCTCCAACAGCCTATGGTTGATCCTGTGGGTGAGTATTGGCTCACTCTTGCTGGCACTGCCCTGCGCTTGGTTGATGGCGCGCTGTGAGTTTGTCGCTAGGCGTTATCTGCAATGGGCCTTATTGCTACCCTTGGCCATGCCCGCCTACATAGTCGCCTACGTGTATACCGATTTACTCGATTACGCAGGACCTGTGCAAACTTGGCTTCGCTCAGTGTTTGGTTGGAGTTCGCCGCAGGATTACTTTTTCCCCGATATCCGTACCTTAGGCGGCGCGGCGTGTGTGTTGTCGCTGGTGCTCTTTCCCTATATTTATCTGTTGGCGCGCACCGCGTTTATGGAGCAATCCCTAAGCTTGGCCCACGCATCGAGGATTATGGGCTGCTCGCCGTGGCAAAGTTTTTGGCGTTTATCCTTACCTATGGCAAGGCCAGCTTTGGCCGTGGGCGTGGCTTTAGTGGCGATGGAGACGGCGGCGGATTTTGCCACAGTCAACTACTTTGCCGTGCCCACCCTGACCACGGCCGTGTACGACACTTGGCTGGGCTATGGCAATTTGACGGCGGCGGCTAAGCTCTCGGCCATTATCCTCTTGGTGGTGTTTAGTTTGATTGGGGTAGAGCGTTTTGCCCGCCGCAAGCAGCAGTTATTCCAAAAGCAGTCCCGCATTCAAGCGAGCGATTTATATCGGCTCTCACCGATGCAAACCCTGTGTGCCCTCGGCTATTGCATCACCTTGTTACTGCTGGCCTTTGTACTGCCAAGCGGCATTTTGCTCTCCTATGCCATCGATTATTTTGAGCAGAGCTGGGACCCGATTTTCTGGCAATTGAGTGTGAATAGCTTGAGCCTCGCACTCATCACTAGCCTAGTGTGCTGCGCGATTGCGTTGATATTGATGTTTATTCGCCGCGTGAGCCCAAGGTCGAGCGATGCGCTGCCATCACGCTTGGCCTCGACTGGCTATGCCTTGCCTGGCACAGTGCTGGCGATTGGCGTGCTGGTGCCGTTAACCCTGCTCGATTTTGCGATCAATGATGCAGCAAATTGGTTGGGGATGACTGGCCCAGGGCTCCTGCTTACGGGCAGTACGGTCGCACTGGTTTTTGCCTTTTGTGTGCGCTTTGTGGCTATCGCCATCGGCAGTGTGGAGACTAGTTACAAACGTATTTCGCCGTCACTGGACATGGTGAGTCTGACCTTAGGGCAGAGCCCAAGACGACTGCTACAAAGAGTGCATCTGCCGCTGCTCACGAAGGGCTTATTTGCCGGGGCGCTACTGGTGTTTATCGAAAGCATGAAAGAATTACCGGCGGCATTGTTGCTGCGGCCTATAGGGTTTGAGAATCTCGCCACCTATGTTTTCCAGTTTGTCTCAGACGAAAAGCTTGAACATGGCGCCTTGCCCGCCATTGTGATTGTGCTCGTGGGCTTAGTCCCACTGATTTATTTAAACCGTTCCTTGGAGCAAGATAGCCGATGACCAGCACCCTCAATCTTCATCAAGTTCATAGCGATTATCAGGGCCAACAGGTACTCAAAGGCTTAGATTTAACCCTTGCTCAAGGTGAAATCCTTGCGCTGTTAGGCCCAAGTGGCTGCGGCAAAACCACCTTGCTCAGGGCGGTGGCTGGATTGCAGGCCATCAGCCAAGGTGAAATTCAAATTAATGGCAAGACCGTCAGCGGTGCGGGGCAATTTGTGCCGAGTGAGCAACGGGGGATAGGGATGATCTTCCAAGACTATGCCTTGTTCCCCCATTTGACCGTCGCCGAGAATATTCTCTTTGGCGTAGCAAAATTAACGGCTACGCAGCGCCAGGCACGCTTGGATGACATGCTCGCCCTAGTGAAACTCGAAGGCTTAGCCAAGCGTTATCCCCATGAGTTGTCCGGTGGGCAGCAGCAGCGGGTGTCGATTGCCCGCGCGCTTGCGTATGAGCCGCAATTACTGTTACTCGATGAGCCTTTTTCGAATATCGATGCCCAAGTGCGCCACAGCATGATGGCGGAGATCCGCAGCATTCTCAAACAACGTAATGTCAGCGCGGTATTTGTAACCCACAGTAAGGACGAGGCCTTCGTCTTTGCCGATACCTTGGCCATTTTTAACCAAGGTGTGATAGTGCAGCATGGCCGCGCCGAAAACTTATATGCCGCGCCCAATAGCCGTTATGTGGCGGATTTTCTGGGCAGTGGTAACTATCTACCCGCCGAAGTGATCGATGGCCATAGTGTTGCCACCCCGATTGGTGAGCTGCGCAGCCTGACGCCCTTGTCGCAATCCCATGCTTTCAATGGCCAAGTGTTTTTGCGGCCACAGCAATTGGCGCTCAGCGCCGATGATGCGGGGGTGGGCACTATTACCGAGCGGCGCTTCCTCGGAGCATTTTGCCATTACTGGGTGAAAGTCGAGGCGGCGTCCCACGCCCATTATGTCGAAGTGCGTAGCCAAATCATGCAGTTGAATGTCGGCCAGCGGGTGGTGTTAAGCACTGAGCCACATTCCCTAGTGCTATTTGAATCTTAAGCAGACCGCCGAGGATATGTCACTGTATCAGCATAAAGTATGACATTTTTGCTTACGTTTAACTTGGGCAAAAAAACGCTAGATTGCTGATATTTTCAGCCTTCCTTGTTACCTTAATTCCTCCAGAGTGGGAGGAATTATGATAAAAACAATAAAATCAATTTGTACCTTAGTCACAGTGGCGACAGCAATGTCGTCATCGGGAGTGTTGGCCATGGATAGGATCACGGGTAAAGCCTTTGCGACGCGCTCAGAAGTGTACGCCACCCATGGGATGGCGGCGACCAGCCAACCGCTAGCGACTCAGGTGGCGATTGATGTGTTAAAACAGGGCGGCAGTGCTGTGGATGCGGCGATTGCGGCTAATGCCATGCTGGGCTTAGTCGAGCCTACAGGCGCTGGGGTTGGTGGCGATTTATTTGCCATTGTCTGGAGTGCTAAAGATAAAAAGCTCTATGGCCTCAATGCATCGGGTCGTAGCCCCAAATCTTTAACCCTAGAAAAGCTTAAATCCCTCGGACTAGATTATTTACCGCCTTTTGGGCCGCTGCCCGTGTCGGTTCCCGGTGCGGTGGATGGATGGTATGAGCTGCACGATAAGTTCGGCAAACTGCCAATGGCCGATAATTTAGCGCCAGCGATTCGTTATGCCCGCGAAGGTTTTCCCGTTTCTGAGCTTATTGCCTATTACCTTAATGGCAGTGGTAAAAAACTCGGTCAATTCCCCGGTTTTAAAGAAACCTATATGCCCAATGGCAAAATGCCTGCGGTAGGGGAAATATTTAAAAATCCTGCATTAGCAAACACCTACGAGAAAATTGCCAAGGGCGGTCGCGATGCATTTTATAAGGGCGATATCGCCAAGAGCATAGATAAATACATGAAGGCGCAAGGCGGTTTCCTCAGTTATGAAGACCTCGCCAGCCATACTAGCGACTGGGTTGAACCCGTATCGGCCAACTACCGTGGCTACGATGTGTGGGAGTTGCCGCCCAATGGGCAGGGGATTGCTGCGTTACAGATCTTAAAAACCATGGAGCCCTTCGATGTTGCGGCCATGGGCTTTAACAGCCCCGAATATGTGCATTTATTCGTAGAGGCTAAGAAACTCGCCTTTGCCGACCGCGCGAAATTCTATGCCGATATGGCCTTTAACAAAGTGCCAGTGAAGGAATTGATTTCGCAGCAATACAATTACGATCGCGCCAAACTTATCGACTTAAACAAGGCGGCTAAGAGTGTCGATGCGGGGAATCCTGCGCTGCAACATGGGGATACTGTGTATCTGACGACGGCGGATAAAGACGGCAATATGGTGTCGCTAATCCAGAGTAACTACCGCGGCATGGGCTCGGGTATGACGCCACCGGATCTCGGCTTTGTATTGCAGGATCGCGGGCAGATGTTCGATCTCACCGAAGGTCGTTTCAACACTTATGCGCCGGGTAAGCGTCCCTTCCATACCATTATTCCCGCCTTTGTGACTAAAGACGGTAAACCTTGGTTGAGTTTTGGGGTGATGGGCGGCGCAACACAGCCGCAAATGCACGCGCAGATCATTGTTAATCTGATTGATTTTAAAATGAACTTGCAAGAAGCGGGCGATGCCCCCAGAATTTTGCACACAGGTTCGACCGAGCCTACGGGTGAGGTGATGAATGACGGCGGCTATGTGAGCTTAGAATCAGGCTTCCCCGTTGAAACCCGCCGTGAGCTAATTAAGAAAGGCCATGTGCTACGCGATGGGCTCGGCGATTTTGGTGGATATCAAGCCATTGGTTTTAATGCCGAAACGGGCGTTTACCGCGGCGCATCAGAGAGCCGTAAAGATGGTTATGCCGCAGGTTACTAAGGCATAATTCGCCTTTGGCGTTATGAGCGCCGAAACTTGCGTAAGACGAATTGACGAGGCGTAATGGCCTCGTCAATTTTTATATTCCAGTCTACAAACGTGTTTACATTACAAAGACGGACAAACTGTGCGTTACTTAATGTCATTTTCAGGTAAAGTTGCGGATAATATTGCCGAAAATGAATCGACAAAAGGGTGATAACCAGATGGATATTCAAAATATGCCGCGTGAACAGTTGGGTGTGTGTGCAGAGGGAAACTTACATAGCGTCTATTTGATGTTTAATGCGAGCGACAACGATAACGTTGAATCGCAATTGCGTCCCTGTATTGCCAACGTTGCGCAGTATATTTATGAGTTGACGGATCAATACTCCGACAGCGCATTCAATGGTTTTGTGGGCATTGGTGCCAACTATTGGGACAGCCTCTATCCCGATGCTCGCCCCGAGATGCTCAAGCCATTCCCAGCAATGCAAGCGGGTAACCGTGAGGCGCCAGCGATCGAATACGATCTGTTTGTGCATATTCGCTGCGACCGCTATGACATTTTGCATTTAGTCGCCAACGAAATCAGCCAAATGTTCGAAGACTTAGTCGAGTTAGTCGAAGAGGAACGCGGCTTTAGATTTATGGATAGCCGCGACTTAACAGGCTTTGTCGATGGCACCGAAAATCCTAAGGGGCGTCATCGTCAAGAGGTTGCCTTGGTCGGGGATGAAGATCCTGAATTTAAGGGCGGCAGCTACATTCATGTGCAAAAGTACGCCCACAACTTGAGTAAGTGGCATAGATTACCGCTTAAGAAGCAAGAAGATATTATCGGTCGTACCAAGCAAGACAACATCGAATACGAGTCGGAAGATAAGCCATTAACCAGCCATATCAAGCGGGTCAACCTCAAGGATGACAACGGCAAGTCGATTGAGATTTTGCGCCAGAGCATGCCTTACGGCTCGCTCAAGGAGCAAGGGTTGATGTTTATTTCAACCTGTCGCACCCCAGAGCACTTTGAGAAGATGCTCCACAGCATGGTGTTTGGCGATGGTGTGGGTAATCATGACCACCTAATGCACTTCACCAGCGCCTTGACGGGTTCTTCTTTCTTCGCCCCAAGCTTAGATTTTTTGATGCAGTTCGATAATTAAGCCTTCGCAAACCGCGATTCAACGCACTGAGCCTTAAAGCCTCAGTGCGTTTTGTTTGTGGGCTTAACTCGCCGTCGTCCACTTACTGAGATCCTGCTGCCACTGCTGGGCGGTAAAATCGATAAAGGCGCGCACCAGCGCTTGTTGATAACTGCGGGAGAGATACACAGCCCAAAGGGTTTGCCCTGGCGCCGTGTATTCGGGGAGCACTTCTTGTAGTTGGCCGCTGGCCAGATAGGGATTGGCTAAGTCGCAGGGCAAGTAGGCAATGCCATGCCCGCGCAATGCGGCGCTGACAAGTACTCCCATTTCATTGGCCATCAGATTCCCCATAGGTTTAATCAGCTCACTCTGTTGCTCCTTGAGTAGCTGCCAATGTTGCTGTGAGCTATGGATAAGGCAATTATGGCTGAGCAGATCGTTAGGGACGGTTAGTGGCTCGGCTTGAGCCAAGTAACTGGGCGCGGCGCACAGCACGGCATCTATGCTCATCAGTTTGCGGGCAATCAAATTCTCATCGGGTTGCTCGGTATAGCGCAGTGCCACGTCCACCCGCTCATCCACCAACTGGGCAAAACTGTCCGACATTAACAGCTGAATATTGACCTTAGGGTGTAATTTTATAAAGCGATCGACCACATCAAACAGACTGTGCTGCCCAAGCCCGACGGGCGTAGCAATACGAATACTGCCAACTAATTCGGTGTTATGACTATGGGCGCGGCTTTCCATTGCGGCGACTTCGCTCAGCACCCGCTGACAATATTGCAGGGCTTCTTCCCCCTGCAGAGTGAGGCTGACGCTGCGGGTCGTGCGGTGCAATAAACGTAAACTCAGCCACTGCTCAATTTCTTGAATATGACGTGATACCTGTAGGCGACTGAGATCGAGGTGTTCTGCGGCCTTAGTAAAGCTGCCACAGTTGGCCACTTCGATAAAGCTACGCATTGCGGCGATTTTATCCATATATAATTACATCCATTAGTATCTCAATCTGAAACAATCATGCTCATTTATCGATATTTATCACGTGAAGTGTCGCAAGTAAACTGGTCTCAATTTAAATCAGTAGCGAGACTTATCAAATGAAAATTGCAGTATTAGGCGCATCAGGTTGGATTGGCGGAACCATTTTTAACGAGGCGCTGAGCCGTGGCCATGAAGTGGTTGCCTTAGTGCGTGACCCAAGCAAGCTTGGCGAAACAGCGGCTGAAGTACGTAGTGTCGACCTGACTTTGCCATTGGAAGCCGACACATTTGCGGGTGTCGATTTAGTGATTGCCGCAGTGGGTGCACGCGCCGAACAGAACCATGGCATAGTCGCGAAGACAGTCAATAATCTATTAGCCGTGTTACCACAGGCAAAAGTGCCTCGTCTACTTTGGGTCGGTGGTGCGGGGAGTTTAGAAGTGGCGCCGGGAGTGACCTTGGTTTCAAGCCCAGACTTCCCGCCCGCTTATAAGGATGAAGCCTTGGCTCAAGGTGAGGCATTGAAGGCATTTCGCGCCGCCAATACTATGGTTAACTGGACTTTTGTCAGTCCAGCGGCAGAAATTTACCCAGGCGCCAGCGAAGGTCCTTACCGTTTAGGCGGCGATAGCTTCTTTACCGATGCGAATGGTCAGAGCAAGATTTCAGTGGCCGACTACGCCAAAGCCATGCTCGATGAAGCGGAAAACGCGGCTCATCCCAATCAAAGGATCAGTGTGGCCTACTAAGGCTGACGATCTTAGAACTACCGGCTAAGTCGACGAACTAAGGTTTGTAAGCTCGGGGTGACGAGTCTTTGTTCTAAGTTCGCGTCATCAAAGCCAACAGATAGGTCTTATGCTGTAACGTAATCGGGACACCAGCCCAGAAACAAGGGCAATGTTGGACTGAAAAGCGTACAGATAAAAGAGAACAGGTCAGCAAGCTGACCTGTTTTTTTATTCTGCGTAGTTGAATAAAGATTTGATGGTTTCCAAGGTATCGGCGATATCTTGGATGCTGGATGGACAAATAAAGATAGTGTCGTCTCCGGCAATGGTCCCCAAAATCCCTTCAGGCTTACCGATGGAATCCAATAAACGGGCAATTAATTGCGCTGCGCCAGGGCTGGTGCGAACGACAATCATGGCTTGGTTATGGTCAACATCGAGCACTAAGTTTTTTAATGGGCTGCCTGCGGTAGGCACGCCTAGTTCGGCGGGTAAGCAATAAACCATCTCCTGCTTAGCATTGCGGGTGCGTACTGCACCGAACTTGCTGAGCATCCGAGACACTTTCGATTGGTTAATATTGCTAAAGCCTTCTGCTTGTAAAGCGGCGACAATTTCACTCTGGGAGCCAAAACGCTCCTCTTTTAAAATCGCCTTAAAAATTCTAACAAGGTCATCCTGATTCTTGGTCGTTTGCATAGTCTTATTCTTTATTCAAAAAAACAGGCGTATTTTGAATAGTTTTGGTCAAAGTGTCAACAAATAACCATTATGGCTGAATAAAAATGCAGTTTACGGATGGCTGGATAGCCGTGTTGTCGCTATTGATATTGGACTAGAGTAAATATTCAACATTGGAATGCTCAGTTTCGCTAAAACTTTGTCTCCACGACTAAGGGATAATTGAAATTAACGTGACATTCCAGTAATGTGACGCCAACGGAAATTAGATCCATGTCACACATATCCGAGAAATAACGGAGATAACTATGAAAGTTGCTGTACTTGGTGCTGCTGGTGGTATCGGCCAGGCTCTCGCCCTACTGTTAAAAACTCAATTACCTGCGGGTTCTAAACTGTCTCTATACGATATCGCACCGGTTACTCCGGGTGTTGCGGTTGACTTGAGCCACATCCCTACTGCGGTTGAAATCAAAGGTTTTGCTGGTGAAGATCCAACGCCTGCACTGGAAGGTGCTGACGTTGTTCTAATTTCTGCTGGTGTTGCGCGTAAGCCTGGTATGGATCGTTCAGATCTGTTCAACATCAACGCAGGTATCGTTCGTAACCTGATCGAAAAAGTGGCAGTGACTTGCCCTAAAGCCTTAGTGGGTATCATCACTAACCCAGTAAACACTACTGTTGCTATCGCAGCAGAAGTGTTGAAGAAAGCCGGTGTTTACGACAAGAACCGTCTGTTCGGTGTGACGACTCTGGACGTTATCCGTTCTGAAACTTTCATCGCTGAGTTAAAAGGCTTAAACGTTGCTGACGTTAAAGTGAACGTCATCGGCGGCCACAGCGGCGTGACTATTCTGCCATTACTGTCTCAAGTGGAAGGCGTGACTTTCTCTGATGAAGAAGTCGCTTCTCTGACCAAGCGTATCCAAAACGCGGGTACTGAAGTGGTTGAAGCTAAAGCTGGTGGCGGAAGCGCGACTCTGTCTATGGGTCAAGCGGCTTGCCGTTTCGGTATGTCTCTGGTTCGTGGTCTGCAAGGCGAAGCTAACATCGTTGAATGTGCTTACGTTGACGGCGGCAGCGAGCACGCTGAATTCTTCGCTCAACCAGTGCTGTTAGGCAAAAACGGTATCGAAAAAGTACTGCCTTACGGTGAAGTGAGCGCATTCGAAGCTAACGCCCGTGATTCTATGTTAGATACGCTGAAAGGCGATATCAAACTAGGCGTTGATTTCGTTAAGTAATCTATCTGGATTATGAGAGAACGGAGCCTAATGGCTCCGTTTTTTTATGCGCTAAAATTGAGTCCCTACTTGGGGCAAAGCTACTTAGGCAGTTGGCATTGATTGTCACAGCGCGCCTTGCCCGTCAGTAAGTAAGAGATGCGGTATCTGTGCTTGGCGAATCTCAGGTAGCACCAATCCGCGATAGGTTTGATAAGCGGTAAGCGTAGCACTTGTACCCAAGGGCGGGTTCCCGTTAATCCCCAGGCTTTGCAGGTGACATCGAGCCCAAGCAAAATCTCTCCTGTCGCCGTTTCACCATGAAGAATGGTGTTGGCATACTCTTTATCGATATAGCCGAATCGAGAGCTAAAATGCTCGGCATTAAGATCCACAAGTTCGATGCGATCATCGAGATCGCGCGCTTTAAGCTGGCGCATTTCGGCGCTACATAAAGGGCAATTGCCGTCGTAAAAAATTCGCAGTTCCATAGGGCTTCCTCGATTAAGCTCGCCTCGAGTATACGCGGGCGCCATCATTTTAGATCTAAATCGTGAAGCCTTTCATACCTTAATGATTAGGCGCAAGACAATAAAGACAGTAACATTCTGCGTATTACACTGTTTTATTGATGATTTAGCTAACTAGATTTGCCCTGCATTTAACGCATAGCTTAGTGCTTGGCAAATAACAGGATGGATATGACAGCTCCCATTATTATCACTGGCGTGGGTAAACGTATTGGCTATGCCCTCGCGAAACACTTGCTCGCCCAAGGGCACAAGGTGATTGGCACCTATCGCAGCCATTATCTTAGCATTGATGAGTTACAGTCTTTGGGCGCGACTTTAATCCAATGCGATTTTTACGATAATGCGCAGCTCCAAAACCTGATTGAGCAATTGAGCCAATACCCCAAAATCCGCGCCATCATCCATAACGCTTCTGACTGGCTGCCAGACAACAGCCCAAGCCTTGCCGCCCATGAAGTCATGCAGCGGATGATGCAGGTGCATGTGAGCGTGCCCTATCAAATGAACTTGGCCTTAGCCTCACAGCTGCGAGCTGGGGCCGAGGGTGAGATTGGCGCCAGCGATATTATCCATTTCACCGACTATGTGGCCGAAAAGGGCAGTGCCAAGCACATGGCTTACGCGGCCAGTAAGGCGGCGCTGGATAACTTAACCTTATCCTTTGCGGCGCAATTAGCGCCCGAGGTCAAAGTGAACGCAATTGCTCCGGCGATGATCCTCTTTAATCCGAGCGATGATGAAGCCTATCGGCAAAAGACCTTGGCTAAGGCCATCTTGCCAAAAGAAGCTGGAAATCAGGAGATTATCGCCTTAGTGGATTATCTCTTGGCGAGCCGCTACGTCACTGGTCGCTGCTACAATGTCGATGGTGGGCGGCATTTAAAGTAAAGCTGCGTGATAGCAGTGAACTTAATCAAGTACTGGGTTTAAAAAAGTAACTGGATTTAAAAAAGTCGCTGGATTTAAACGAATAACTCGGTTGATTCGATTAAACGGCCTAGTCGAATTGCCATTCGCTGCTTGGGGTAATGATAAAGGGCAAAGGTACATCCCAATGCTCGCAGGGCAGGGCTGTCACTTGCTGGCAATCATGGGCGTAACCCATGGGTAGAGGTTTACCTTTGCTATGCCAATTGGCTAGCGTTCTGTCGTAATAGCCGCCGCCCATGCCCATACGATTACCTTTGATATCAAAGGCAACCAACGGGGTAATCACCACATCCAGTCGCTCAATTGGCATAACGCTACGCACATCCAACTTAGGCTCTAAAATACCAAATTGATTCGGCAGCATTGGCGAGTCGGCGTGGTAATGCAAAAACAATAATTGCCCTGCATTGAAGGGGTGGAGCCGCGGCAGATAAGTTTGAATGCCCTGCTGCCAAAGTGCCTCGATAAGCGGGGCGGTTGCCAGTTCGCCATCGTGGGTGAGATACAGCGCGACATGCTGGGCATTCAGCGCGCTCAGTTTTTCGAGCATTCGCCGACTGGCGGCAAGGTTAGCCTCGGTTTGCACCTCGGTCGAAAGCGAGCGGCGAGCCAAGCGGATCTGTTTGCGTAATTCGGCGCGGCTTAGATTTGGGTTGAGAGTGGTGGTATCGATTTCAGACTGAGTGCCGTGTGGCCCATTGGCTGTTGGAACCGAAGTGTTCGAGACAGGCGAAGTGATAGACATAAATAAGATGCTCCCCAGAATGCCGCTACCGGTGTAGCCCTTGAACCGTAGGTTCAAGGCGGGTAAATGATTACCTCCTAAGGCTTCTCGGTACGAGCCGAGCATGCTCAATGTCAGTAAAGCATTCACCCTGAGATCAAAATTATCGGCACAGGGACATTACCAGTTGGCCTGCACCCCAGGGAGCAAAAACGGTATTGAATCGCTAAAATCTTGGCTTAAAAAGTATAGGCCAGTTTAGCCATTCACTGTGCAACTCTTCTCAGATTGATGGTGCGTGGCACCGAGTGGCACAGTCTAAATCTATTTGGTTGAACGCTCAACTAAGGCGTTTTCCAAGGTTGACTGCAACAGGCTGATGCGGTCATCCATTTGTTTCATATAGTGCTTATTCTTTTGCTTTTCTTGGTACAACTCGTGTCCAATATTCAGCGCCGCCATAATGGCAATTTCTTCGCGGCTTAAGCTATTAGTGCGATTTTTTAAGGTAGTTAGCTGCTGCTCAACCCCTTGCGCCACAACGCGTAGGGCATCTTCCTGACCTTTCGGGCAGGCGATAGAGTAGGTGCGCCCTAGCAGGGTGATTTCAACTGCACTATTACTCATTCGAAGATGATCCTTTCGTTGGCATCGATAGGGCGGACTATATAGGGCTGATATTAAAAGTGCAAGGTGAGCCGCCGATGGATTGCACATTCGCCGTTTTGTTTGCTGCTTGTGTGAGCAGTTGCCGGAATTTTTATCTTCGCCCCCAAGAATGCCGGATCAGAGTTGGTTCAAGTCTTTATCTCTGCTAGCATTGCTGCTGGAAAATTCTGATTGGAACCTGATATGGCGACCCCTCCTTCGTTACGTATCGACAGCTTAAAAATCGCCCTCGATGCGGCTGAAATTGGTCAGCATCCCGTGGAAGTGCACGGTGCCCTTGTGGGGTTAATCTGCGGTGGCGTAGATCAAACTGGCGATCTGTGGATTAAACCTTTATTTGACCTGATGAATGATGGTCAACCTTTACCAGCGCCTCTGCATCAATTGGTGTGTGAGCTATTCCAAGACTCGGTTGCCCGTTTAGGCGACTTTGAGTTTGGCTTTATGCCACTGCTTCCCGAAGAGGAAGAGCCGTTAAGTCAACGCGTTGAAGCCTTATCACTGTGGACGCAAAGCTTCTTAACCGGCATCGCGATTATCCAGCCAAAGCTGAATAAAGCCTCGGCCGAAGTGCGTGAAGTGATCAAAGATCTGGCCGAGATTGCTCAGGTTGAGTTTGACGTGACCGAAGATGAAGAATCGGAAACGGCTTACACGGAGTTGCTGGAGTTTGTCCGCATTGCCGCCATTTTGTGTTACTCCGAGTTTGGCCCAGAGCCGAGCCACGGAGAGGGCGACGATCCTGCGGTGATCCACTAATCGTAGAAAGATAAAGGCGGAGCGATTCCGCCTTTAATGAGTTTTAAATCTAACATCCTGATGGCGAAACGCTTTTAGCCATGCCATAGCTTGAATGAGAACCCCATGACGGTAGCAGAGCACATGGATAATTCAGTTCAAAATGTCGATATTGCCATTGTTGGTGGCGCCATGGCGGGGGCGACCCTCGCGCTGGCCTTAGCGCGTTTGTCTGGCACTGAAAAACCTTTATCTATTGCCTTAATCGAGGCGCATCTTCCCGATAATAGCCACCCCGGCTTTGACGCCCGTTCCATCGCCATTGCCCATGGTTCCATCTTCGAGTTATCCCGTTTAGGTTTATGGCCGAAACTGGCGCATTTAGGCACGGCGATTAAGGATATCCACGTATCCGATCGCGGCCATTTTGGGATGACGGAACTCAACGCCAGTCAGTTCCACTTGGATGGGCTGGGCCAAGTCGTCGAGCTGGAAAGAGTCGGCCAAGTGCTCTTTAGTGAGCTTCATAAAACTCAGGTTAAGCTCTTTTGCCCTGCCAAACTGTCAGAGTTAATTCCGGCTAACGAGAGTCACACCCTAGTGCTCGATTCCGGCGAGCGGATTTGCGCCAAGCTGGTGGTTGCGGCCGATGGCTTGCAGTCTAAGGTGCGCAGCAGTTTTAATCTGCCCATCACTCAAGTGGCGTTTGAGCAAACCGCGATTATCGCCAATCTACAAACCGATAAGCCGCATCAGCACTGGGCTTATGAACGCTTTACCGAGACTGGCCCACTGGCATTATTACCGATGGCTGATAGCCAAGGACAGCCGCGTTTATCCCTCGTCTGGGCGCTTGACGATAACCGCGCTCAAACGATGCTCACAGCGCCCAAGGCCGAGTTTTTAGCTGCGTTGCAGCAAGCCTTTGGCTATCGCGCTGGGCAGTTTATCGACGTTAGTGAGCGCCATGCTTATCCGTTAAATCTGTCCTACATGCCAAGGCCGATTCACCATAGATGCGTGTTTATCGGTAATGCGGCGCAGACTCTGCACCCAATTGCAGGGCAGGGGTTTAACTTGGGTCTTCGGGATGTCGTCAGCCTGCTCGATGTGCTGCAACGCGCGCTGGCGCAGGGTGAGGATATCGGCGGTGTCGCCGTTACCCATGGCTATTTGCAGGCCCGTGAGGCGGATAGAAACAGCACTATTCGCAATATTGAATTTTTAGTCCGTGGCTTCTCTAACCAATACTGGCCCTTGGCCCTTGGGCGTAATCTGGGATTGCGTCTGTTATCTTGGTTCCCGCCACTGAAAACCCCCGTTGCGCAGAAGGCGATGGGCTGGAAATAATCATTACTGGTATCGCAACGCGAAAAGGATGTACCCATGTTAAGTTCACAAGCCTATGACATTGCCATTGTGGGTGGCGGCATGGTGGGACTCGCCACCGCGATAGGATTGGCGCAGGCCAACTTGAATGTCGTCGTGATCGATGCCCAAAGCACCCAAGCCGTAAGCGGTGAGCCAAGGCTTAGGGTCAGCGCCATCAACAAGGCGAGCCAACGTTTGCTCGAGCACCTCGGCGCTTGGCACTATGTCGATGCCAGCCGCGCGACGCCCTATCAAAAAATGGCGGTATGGGATAAAGACGGCTTTGGTAAAATCGCCTTCGATGCCAGCAGCATCAGTGAACCTAGCCTTGGCGCCATTATCGAAAATGATGCCATCAGCTACGCCCTCGCCAAGCGTGCCAGTGAATTTGACAATATCACCCATATCGAAAACCAACGCATAGAGCGTATCGCCTTTGGTGAGCGCGAAGCTTGGTTGACCTTAGCCAATGGCGCCGAGGCTGACATCGAGAGCGTCAGTGCCGCACTGGTGATTGCCGCCGATGGTGCTAATTCTTGGGTGCGCGAACAATGTAAGATCCCGTTAACCTTCTGGGATTATGGCCACCATGCGATCGTGGCGACCATTCGCAGCGAAATGCCGCACCTTGCCACCGCCCGCCAAGTGTTTTTGCAGGACGGCCCGCTGGCCTTCTTGCCCTTATATGAAGAAAACCTCTGCTCCATCGTCTGGTCAGTGCCGCCAGAGCGCGCCACCGAGTTACTCGAGATGGCGCCAGAGCAGTTCGAGCGCAATCTTACCGCCGCCTTCGATGGCCGCCTCGGCATTTGTAAGCTTGAGAGTGAACGCCAAGCCTTCCCATTGCGGATGCGCTACGCCCGCCATTTTGCCCGCCACCGTTTAGTGCTCGCGGGGGATGCGGCCCACACCATTCATCCATTAGCTGGCCAAGGGGTAAACCTAGGCTTCCTCGATGCCGCCAGCATTATCGAAGTCATCGGCGAGCTACACGAGGCGGGTAAAGATATCGGTGATTATGCCCAGCTGCGCGCCCTTGAGCGTTGGCGCAAGGCGGATGCGATGGAGATGATTGCGGCGATGGAAGGCTTTAAGCGCCTGTTCGAGGGGAGCAATCCCCTTAAAAAAGCCATTCGCGATCTGGGACTCAACCTCGTTGATAATGTCGCTGGGCTGAAAACAGTGTTCATGCAACAGGCCATGGGCAATAAGTCCTCACTCCCCAAGTTATGTCGCTAGCCTCGGTTGCGCTAATGTAATCATAATTGCTGATAATATCAGCGATTTGATTGCAGGCTGCGCAAATCTCGCTTTCGTATGTAAAAAAATTACATGTTAAAGATGAGAAAATCTAATGACACTGGCTTCGGATTAGAAAAATCTCCTGTATACAAATTTGTGACGCAAGGTATAATTTCGCCGCATTTTAGACCCTAGTACTTATACCAATCACGATAAATATCTGATCAATTCAGAGCAAATCAGGCGTTGCAGTGACAGACGCATTGATACAGAAAGAATCACCTTTCAAATTGATGCATCGTGGAAGTGAAATGCCGATTAGCCAGATATTTAGCCGGATTTGTATCACCCTACGCTAGGCAGAGACCTGAAAAAGGCCGCAAAAAAGGGATAACAATGGCTAATAAAACTGTTCTGTTTAACAAGCACTTAGAATCAAACGCTAAGATGGTCGACTTCCACGGTTGGGATATGCCCCTCAACTATGGTTCACAAATCGAAGAACACCACGCCGTGCGTCAAGACGCAGGGATGTTCGACGTGTCCCACATGACTGTGGTTGATGTGACTGGAACCGACGCTTGTGCATTCCTCCGTAAGTTGCTGGCAAACGATGTGGCCAAACTTAAAGTTCCTGGTAAAGCCTTATACGGCGGCATGTTAGATGACAATGCCGGCATCATCGACGACCTGATCACTTACTACCTGACCGACACTTTCTACCGTGTTGTCGTCAACAGCGCGACCCGCGAAAAAGACTTAGCGTGGATCGCCAAACAATCCCAAGGTTTTGATGTCACTGTGACTGAGCGTCCTGAGCTGGCGATGATCGCCGTTCAAGGTCCTAACGCTAAGGCCAAAGCCGCCGCCGTATTCAGTAGCGAGCAAAATGCCGCCATCGAAGGCATGAAACCTTTCTTCGGTAAGCAAACCGGTTCTCTGTTTATTGCCACCACAGGTTACACAGGTGAAGTGGGTTACGAGATCATCGTGCCAGAAACTGAAGCCGAAGCCCTGTGGCAAGCTCTGTTAGATCAAGGCGTTAAACCATGTGGTTTAGGCGCTCGCGATACATTACGTCTCGAAGCTGGTATGAACCTCTACGGCTTAGATATGGACGAAACCATCAACCCGCTGGCCGCCAACATGGGTTGGACCATCGCATGGGAGCCAACTGACCGTGACTTTATCGGTCGTAAGGCGCTTGAAGCCCTGCGCGATGCGGGTACCGACAAATTAGTCGGTCTGGTGATGGAAGAAAAAGGCGTGTTACGCCATGATATGCCAGTATTTTTCATCGATGCAGCGGGTGTTGAGCAGCAAGGCGTGATCACTAGCGGTACTTTCTCGCCAACATTGGGCTATTCTATTGCGATGGCGCGTGTTCCTAACTCGATTGGGGATACGGCGGAAGTCGAAATGCGTAAAAAGCGCGTGGCTGTTAGAGTAGTAGCGCCAAACTTTGTGCGCAACGGTAAACAAGCATTTTAAAAAAACGGAACAAGGAACAAGAACAATGAGCAATATTCCGACAGAACTGAAATACGCCTCTTCACACGAATGGATCCGCAAGGAAGAAGACGGTAGCTACACTGTGGGTATCACTGAGCATGCTCAAGAGCTGTTAGGTGACATGGTTTTCGTTGAGCTGCCAGAAGTGGGCGACACTGTGACTGCAGGCGACGACTGTGCAGTGGCAGAATCAGTGAAAGCGGCTTCTGACATCTACGCGCCAATCTCTGGTGAAGTGATTGCCGTCAACGAAGCACTGGAAGATTCTCCAGAGCTCGTAAACAGCGACGCTTACGGCGAAGGCTGGTTCTTCCGCGTTATGCCTTCAGATGAATCTGAAGTTGACGCTCTGCTCGATGCAGAAGGTTACCAAGCTGTCATCGACGAGGAATAATCGTCGACGCTAACGAAGCCCCAAGGGGCTTCGTTTGTTTTAGCGCAAGTTTGACATAACAATAGCCCGTTTATCAGTACCCTACAGTTCTGAGCTACGGCAAATCTGGAACAAGGTTTATCATGACCAAGCAAACCCTCACTCAGTTAGAACAGCACGATTTATTCTTACGTCGCCATATCGGCCCGGATAGCAGCCAACAACAAGAAATGTTGAACTACGTTGGTGCTGAGTCTCTGGACGATCTGACTGCGCAAATCGTGCCTGAGTCGATCCGTTTAAGCCAAGAGTTGAGCATTGGTGATTCCTGCGGCGAAGCCGAAGGCATTGCTTACATTCGTGGTTTAGCCAAACAAAACCAAGTCTTCAAAAGCTACATTGGTATGGGTTACTACGGTACCCAAGTACCTAATGTGATTTTACGTAACGTCTTCGAAAATCCAGGTTGGTACACGGCGTACACGCCCTATCAGCCAGAGATTGCTCAAGGCCGTTTAGAAGCCATTCTAAACTTCCAACAAGTGTCTATGGATTTAACCGGTTTAGATTTAGCCTCTGCTTCACTGCTGGACGAAGCGACTGCTGCCGCCGAAGCGATGGCGCTGGCTAAGCGTGTGTCTAAAGCCAAAAAAGCCAACATCTTCTTCGTAGCCGATGACGTATTCCCACAAACCTTAGACGTAGTGAAGACTCGCGCTGAGTGTTTTGGTTTTGAAGTGGTGGTAGGTCCTGCCCATGAAGCAGTAAACCACGAACTGTTTGGTGCCCTGTTCCAGTATTCAAACCGTTTCGGTCAAATCACTGACTTCACAGACTTATTCGCCGAATTACGCGCGAAAAACGTGATTGTGACTGTGGCTGCCGACATCATGGCATTAGTGTTACTCAAGTCACCGGGTGCCATGGGCGCCGACGTGGTCTTCGGTAGCGCGCAGCGTTTCGGTGTGCCGATGGGCTTTGGTGGTCCACACGCGGCCTTCTTCGTGGCCCGTGACGAGCACAAACGCTCTATGCCTGGCCGTATCATCGGTGTGTCAAAGGACACCCGTGGTAACCGCGCACTGCGTATGGCGATGCAAACTCGTGAGCAACATATCCGCCGCGAAAAAGCCAACTCAAACATTTGTACCGCGCAAATTCTGTTAGCGAACATGGCGTCTTTCTACGCCGTATTCCACGGCCCACAAGGCCTGAAAACCATCGCATCACGCATCAACCGCTTCACCGATATCTTAGCCGCTGGCCTACAAGCTAAAGGCGTGAGCTTAGTGAACAACACTTGGTTCGATACCATCAGCATCAAAGGCTTAGACGTTGCAGCAGTCAATGCTCGCGCGCTGGCCGCTGAAATGAACCTGCGTTTCGATGCTGACGGCATCGTTGGCGTGAGCTTAGATGAAACCACTATCCGCACCGATATCGAAGCCCTGTTCGATGTGATTTTAGGTGCTGGCCATGGCTTAGACGTTGCCGCATTAGATGCACAAATCGTGGCGCAAGGTAGCCAATCGATCCCAGCCTCTTTAGTGCGTGAAGATGCGATCCTGAGCCACCCAACCTTCAATCGCTACCAAAGCGAAACCGAGATGATGCGTTATATCAAGCGTCTCGAAAGCAAAGACTTAGCACTGAACTACTCAATGATTTCATTGGGTTCATGCACCATGAAGTTAAACGCTGCGGTTGAAATGCTGCCTGTGAGCTGGCCAGAATTTGCTAACATGCACCCATTCTGCCCACTGGGTCAAGCCAAGGGTTACACTCAACTGATTGAAGAACTGTCTTCATGGTTAGTGAATGTCACAGGTTATGATGCCGTGTGTATCCAACCTAACTCTGGCGCACAGGGTGAATACGCGGGTCTGCTGGCGATTCGTAAATACCACGAGTCTCGCGGCGAAGCCCACAGAAACATCTGCTTAATCCCACAATCTGCCCACGGCACTAACCCAGCATCTGCGCAATTAGCTGGTATGCAAGTGGTTGTGACTGCCTGTGACAAGCAAGGTAACGTGGATTTAGAAGATCTGAAGGCCAAAGCGGCTGAAGTGGCAGAAAACCTGTCATGTATCATGATCACTTACCCATCGACCCACGGTGTGTACGAAGAATCTATCCGCGAAATCTGCAACATAGTGCACCAGCACGGTGGTCAAGTGTACTTGGACGGCGCCAACATGAACGCCCAAGTTGGCTTAACCTCACCAGGCTTTATTGGTGCCGACGTATCGCACCTTAACCTGCACAAAACCTTCGCAATTCCACACGGCGGCGGTGGTCCAGGTATGGGCCCAATCGGTGTGAAAGCACACTTAGCACCGTTCGTCGCGGGTCACGTAGTAGTGAAACCAGGCCGCGAAAGCGATAACAACGGTGCAGTATCGGCAGCGCCATACGGCAGTGCTGGCATTCTGCCAATCAGCTGGATGTACATTAAGCTGCTCGGTTCAAACGGCCTGAAAAAGTCGACTCAAACCGCGCTGTTAAACGCTAACTACGTGATGAAGAAGCTGTCTGAACACTACCCAGTACTGTTCCGTGGCCGTAACGATCGCGTTGCGCACGAATGTATTATCGACCTGCGTCCAATCAAAGAAGCCTCTGGCGTGACCGAAATGGATATCGCTAAGCGTCTGAATGACTACGGTTTCCACGCGCCAACCATGAGCTTCCCAGTAGCGGGCACGCTGATGATTGAGCCAACCGAATCTGAGTCTAAGGTTGAACTGGACCGCTTTATCGACGCTATGGTGTCAATCCGCGCCGAAATCGCTAAAGTTGAAGCCGGTGAGTGGCCAGCGGACAACAACCCGCTGCACAATGCGCCACACACTATGGCCGATATTATGGATCCAGCGTTTGATTCACGCCCATACAGCCGTGAAGTGGCCGTGTTCCCAAGTGCCGCGGTGCGTACTAACAAGTTCTGGCCAACCGTGAACCGTATTGATGACGTGTACGGCGACCGTAATTTGTTCTGTGCATGTGTGCCGATGGAAGACTACGAATAAGGGCTGAATAGTACGTTATTCAGGTCTAACGTTTGATGAAAAGCGAACCCTTAGCGGTTCGCTTTTTTATTGGTTAGTTTTAACTCTGCGGAGTTCAGTGCTGCGAATGGGCTATTTTGTGGCTTCTGGCAACTGTACTTCCCAATTGCCTGCCGCAGGCTCTCGCACTGTTACACCAGTGACTCGCTGTAAATACATCCCTGTAAGCTCTGCTAAAACATCCATGTTTTAGAAGGTCACTGGTGCAACAATGCCAGTTTTGGTGTAACCATTGAATGATGAGTTATACCTGTTATGTCATTCTTTTCTCTTAACGCTCTTGTATGGGGTGTACTGATGCAACAATGTCAGCTCTGGCTAACCATTTAGTGAAGACTTATGACTGTCCTGTTTCACAGGATTAATTTAATAGTAATTAATTTAATATATCCATGGTTTCATTAATATAACATTCAAAATCTCCATTGTATTTTTCAAGAAGTGACCTTTGATGGGTATTATTACCAATGCAAATTAGATTTGCCATATTGTTGAAATGCTCTTTGTTATATTTTTCTGCCGAATTGGCATTGTTCTTTGAATCTGCAATAGTAATTATTATTTGGTGAGAAATGGAAGAGTGTTTTTTGATAAACTCAAGGATCTCATTCTTGCTGTCATCTTCAAAATCCCCTTCAAATATAGCATCTAGAGAAAATGGTAGAACATGTACGTAATCAGTTTTTTTTATGATTTCAACAAATGAAAAGTTGTAGGCTAATAATGTTTTTAGTAGTTCGACACCTTGTTTTGGAAAGGCTGGTATCTCATATAATAAATAAAATCGTTCGTCTTCAAATGGTTTTACTTTTAACTCTTTAATATATTTTTCAAATTTTGATTTAAATGTGTAGTTGAGGATTTTTCTCTCTTCATTTACGGCTTTATCAGTCTTGAATTTAGCTAGTTCAGCATCTATATTGTATATTTTTGATGTGATTTCTCCAAGTTTCATATTGAGTTCACTTGACAGTTTGATGTTTACCTTGTTTTTTAGCCAAGAATCTAAATTGATGTTGTTTACATTGTACTCTAATAATTCGTAATAGTCGTTTTCAACAATTTTTTTCTTATCATTAATTTCTGTTATTATAGAGTTTAATTTTCCTTGTGAATCCTTTAGCTCTGAAATGTTTTTAGTTAGTTGTTCTATTTGTTTTTCTGTGTCATTAATGTTTTGTAGGTAACTATACGTATCCTCAATCGAATGAGATAAATCGTGAAGACATGTTGGGCATTTATCTTTTGCAATAATGTCATTATTTAAACTTCTTTTAACTCGTCTAAGTACTTTTCTACTCTCTTCTAGGAGCGTTACCTTGTTACATATAGAAATGTATTCTTTTTCCAACTCAATTAGTTTTGACTTGTTTTCTTTGTATGGATCTATATATTCCATTGTTCTTGCGGTAAAAACTTCATCCTTTAGTTTTGCCAACTTAATCTGTATATTATTAGTGTCTATCTTATGAAGTAGTCTTGATTCAGCTTCTAGATCTTTCTTTTCTTTATCCAACCTACTTTTTTCTAAACGGTCATAATTATTTATAATTCCCAGGTAGTAATCAAAAAAATCATTTTTAAAGTTTCTAACAAAATCTAAACCTCTAAAAGATTTGTGACGATATACCCAACCTACATCTTGCGCTATATAATATGGTAAGAACATAGCTTCTATTGAAGCAGGTTTGTATTCATTTTCATACTCTAGATGTAAAGTGAATCCAAATAAATTAGATAGGAAAACTTTTAGTTTTATATGTTCTCTAGAATTGTTACTCCCAATACCTATAAATTTTACAGGGGGATTTTTATCAATCTTAATGGAAACTATTTCATCATCCCTTACAATTGATACTTTAGTTTCGTTATGGTTTAACATTGTGAAATCTAACCTAAAAATAACATCTTCATCAAGTAATTCTGCAAGCTTTCTTTTTTCATCATTTATACCAAATGTGTAGAGAAGTGCTTGTATGAAAGTGCTTTTTCCAGATGTGTTTTTCCCATGAACTATATTTATTCCGTCAATGAAAGATGTGTTGAAGTATTTTTGGCTTTTATTGCTGAATGCAAAAAAATTATTGTATTTTATTAAAGTTCCCAATTTTAATCATCCATTTTATTTATTGTTTCAAAGTAAGCTGCATACATTGTGGCTTTTAATGTTTGATTGTCTAAATTTGATTTTTTTTCGGTGATAAATTTTTTGAACAACTCATCAATGCAATCATCTTCATTATATCCGTTGCAACTTAGATAGTTGTTTTTCACAAATTCTAATATTTTTTGATGTTCAGCTTCATCTTTGCTTTTAAATAAGTCAAATGCTAAGTCGAATTTCATTTCGAACGATTCACGCTCAAATGGTTTTACTTCTAATTTCTCACTTATTTCTCTTTTGTGATCTCTCCAAAATTGAAAAGCTTTCGATTTTGTAGTTATAACTCCGATTGCATTACTAATGTCTTGACTGTGTATTTGTTTTGTAACGTCTGAGAGACGAGCAATACTTTTTTGATTATAAGTTAGCTCAATCTTTTTAAATAATCGAAATATAGAATCTAATGCAGCCTTTGAATCACATATTTTTCTTTGAAAGATGTCTTCAAGTTTACTTCTTAATTGGTTTTCTTGTTCTTTATTTGTTTTATTAAAGTCTAAATATAAGAACTTTAAATTTTTAAGTTGTTCACATAGTTTTTCTTCATTGTACAGTACAGAAATTTCAAGCTTTTCTGTAATCGCACATTTTATCATTGGGTCTAAGCCATTATAAACAATTTCAGAATTCTCCTCATTGACCATTTGAGAGTAAGTTTTACTTTTTTTACTTACATCTTTAACTTTAGTTGATAGCTCTATTGTTGTATTTGACGAAAAGTAAAGGTCATGGATATAGTTAATTGATTTAGGATGACTGTCAGATAAAAGTGATTTACCTACCTTAAGTATCTTCACTATTATTTCTGCAAGTTCAGGACTAATTTTCCAGTTGCCACTAGATTTTTTTTTGGATTGATAAGTTTCTACTTTAACAGCTTTCCCATGGTCATCTAGATAACAAAATATGATGTCATCCAGATGTTCAATAGATAGAAAATATTTCGTACCTTTAAATTTTTTATCGTAGTTATCTAATATAATGAATAGAGCCATGTTTCTCTGTAAAGCAAATCCTTGTTGCGCTCTGACTCCAGCATTTGTACTTTGATCGATCAATGTTATTTCCTTGAGTTTATTTTTATTCTTACCAACTGACAAACTTGGACTTATTTTTAAAGTGAATTTTGTATTTATTTTTTCTTTCTTTGCCTCATTTCCCAACCTCGCTTTTACTTAGACATCTTTGGGCGACTTGGTAGATGATGGTGTCGACCTGTTGCTGGGTAAGATCTTGGGTTTTCAGTTTCCGGATCGTTCCGACTAGAAGTTTGTGGCTGATAATCGGGAACGGTGGTTTCGATTGACTGGTGACAAACCAGCCGGGGAATACTAGGGCTGGGGTGGCGGCGACGGGGGAGCCTGTGGCTTTGGTTAACCATTGGCTGACCCACTTGGCCTGACGTTCGGCCTGTTCTATGGGTTTGGTTTCAGTCCATGAGGGGAAGTTTAAGCGCCCGTCTTTATAAAATACTTGATAGCCTTTTTTGTCAGAGCCTCCGCCATTGCCATTGGTTTGGCGTAGGTCTTTATTGCGCTTATGGCGGCCTTTGGTTTCAATGGCGAATACGCCATTTTTGCCGATGACGAGGTGGTCGATATTAAAGCCGTCGGCTTGTACATCGTGAAACACTTGATAACCCAAGGCTTGTAAGCCAATCAGTTCATTGGCGGTGGCGATTTCGGCCGTATGCCCTAGGCGTAATTTGGTGAGTTTGGAAAAGTTTTTCCACGTTTTAAAGCTGCAATAGCTTAAGCCCATTAACGCAGAAATACTTAACATCCAAGGGAATTTGCCTGCTGCGATATGTGCTTGAATGCTGTTGAGTGCAAAGGGGAAGCAAAAAATCATGGCTCCCATCATCATGTAACCCATTAAATCTAATTGCAGATCTTGGATTTGCTTTTGTAAGCCATAGGCGGGAATGCGGATTAGCTGCTCACGATCCACGGGCAGGGTTAGCGTTGCATCGCGGTATCGAAGAAACACATGCAACACTCCAGCTCCGACAAATAGGCTGGATAGAATAATTACAACGGATAATAGATTGCTGCCGAAATCTGCCATTTACATCCTTGAAATAGAAAGGTTTATCGTTCATTCCATAACGCACACATGATTAATGTGCTTGATACCTTGGTGGCAGAGGAGGCTGTTAAGAGTGGGGCGGCATGGTACAGATTGGCTGCTTTGTCCTTAAATAGCGTGCTCGATAGTGGCGTTCGAGTGTGGCTCTGCATTTCCCTTAGTGGTCACACTTTAACCCGCGCTATGCGGTTTAATCAATGCGTTTTATCACAAAAGCTTATTTTAAATAACAACTTGTGAATACTTGGGGAGAGGTATTGGGGGAGGCTTTGGTGTTACCTAGGACAAATAAAAACGGCCAATTGAATTGGCCGTTGTTATTATCCATTAAGTCGTTGGTGCTTAACGGTAAAATGCTTCTACTGTGCCTTTGATGGTTAACAGCAGAGGTTGACCGCGACGGTCTAAAGATTTGCTTGGTACTTTAACCCAGCCTTCGCTGATGCAGTATTCTTCGACATCGAAACGTTCTTTACCGTTCACGCGGATACCCACATCGTATTGGAAGACTTCAGCTACATGGTGGCGGCTGCGTGGGTTAACCGAAAGACGATCCGGTAATGCGGGTTGTGAAGTTGTGTCAGTCATGGTTGTCATCTGTAGTGAACAAAAAGTGCGTTATTGTAGGCAATCCCGCCGCCTTGCTCAAGGACTGTTGTTGTCAGTCTGTGACGCCTAAGCCGCTATCTTGGGCGAGCGGCACTTGCGTGAGTTGTTGCATAAGCTTGTATCGTCTTTTGTTCGCACCCGCCGCAGGGTAA
The DNA here is from genome assembly GCF_029835735.1 of Shewanella sp. GD04112. NCBI lineage: Bacteria > Pseudomonadati > Pseudomonadota > Gammaproteobacteria > Alteromonadales > Shewanellaceae > Shewanella > Shewanella sp. GD04112. Next base: position 4,118,604 of record NZ_JAOEAL010000001.1, on the reverse strand, counting down.
ACTCTGCGGCGTTGGTTTAAGGCATCGCGCATAAGGCGTTACGCTTAAGGCTTAGTGCTTACAACTTATAGCCGTGCCCCGTTATTCTTCCATATTCGACCCAAGGCCCAATAGTTAACTTGCCATGCACGATGATATTAGTATTCCCTTGCCATCACTTATCCATCGCATCGGCCGCGAGGCGGTTAAGCGGGCGCAGGCGATTGCTGTGCAAAAGGGCTGCGAGCTTAAGCGGGTGCGCCGCTCCCGTAATTGGAGCATCACAGGGCAGGCTATCGCGATTCAAAGCTGTTGCGTCGAGTTAACAGCACAGAGTGATATTGCCGAATTTGCCTTTATGATCAAAAAGATCGACAGCGGCTTATTACAACACGCCGATAAGCTTGAACCACTCGGCGCAAAATTGGTTCGCCTGATCAACCAAAACCCCGCCATTACCTTGGGCGAACTGATGCAGCAAACCCAATGCACGATGAGCGAGGCACGCCTTGCCCGCTTCGAGGCCGAACTCTAATACCGAGCTTTGATGCCGAGTCCTGATACAGAACTCTGAGGGCTAACTCTGAGCTTAGGCGGGATCATTAGCAGGCAGAACCCAAGAAAAAGGCCTCAATTGCTTGAGGCCTTAGGTGGTTAACGATAGCGATTTATACCGAATCGACTTACGCCGACCGCCAATATCACGCCTTAGGCGTTAAATCCTAAATTGACCGACGAGTTTGCCGAGGTTAAGTCCTTCCTGCGACACGGTTTGGCTCACGCTCGCCGCCTCTTCGCTGGAGTGCAGCAGCTCATTTACAATCTCTTGAATGGCGAACACGTTGCGGTTGATTTCTTCGGTCACTGAGCTTTGCTCGGTCGCCGCCGTGGCAATTTGGGTACTCATATCATTGATGGCGGTCACCGCCGAGGTCACTGAGCCTAAGCTTTCGGAGATGGCGCGGGACGAATCCACCGAGCGTATACAACTCTGCTGACTCTCTTCCATGGTTTTAACCGCTAAGCTCACCAGCTTGTGCAGCTCAGATAGCATCTCGTTGATTTCTAATGTGCTTGATTGAGTGCGGCTGGCTAAGTTACGCACCTCATCGGCCACCACTGCAAAGCCGCGACCCTGTTCACCGGCGCGGGCGGCTTCAATCGCGGCGTTTAATGCCAGCAGGTTGGTTTGCTCGGCAATGCCGCCGATCACCGAGAGCACACTATTAATTTTTTGCGATTGTTCACTCAAGGATTGAATGTTGCTGGCGGCATTATTGATTTGCGCCATCAGTGCCGAAATCTCCTCTAACGAGGCATCGACGCAGCGCTGGGCATTGGCCACATCACCCGTGGCGGCATGGGTCGCTTCGGCGACTTGGGTGGTATTTTGCGCCACTTCACTCGCGGTGGCGGACATCTCTGTAATGGCGGTAACCACTTGATCCGTTTCATTGTTATGGCTGATAAGCTGGCGCGACATCACCTTGGTTTGGTCATGAATCGCATTGGCCGCGGTTTTGACCTTAGCGGTGGCATGGGCCACATCGCCGATAATGGTTTGCAGTTTATCGACAAACAGGTTGAAGGAGCGGCCGAGTTGAGCAATTTCATCGTCGCCCTTCACCGCGAGGCGCTTGGTTAAATCGCCTTCGCCTTTGGCGATATCGTTTAAGTTATCGGCCATATTTTTAATCGGTGTGACCATGCGATGAGCTGTCAAAAGGATTACTGCGGCGGTAATTGCCGCCAGTATCAGCGCAATTAATAACACCCCAAGGGATTTACTCATCATTTGTTCATATGCGGCAGCGCGGTAGTCCTCAACCACTGCATCGATATCATCAACATAGACCCCTGTGCCGAGCATCCAATCTGTGCCTGGGATCATCATGGAGTAGCCGATTTTTTCGATTTGCTCGTTGGTATTTGGCTTTTGGAAATAAAACGAGAAATTACCGTCACCGTTTTTTGCGGCATTGAGTAGGCCTACAATGATCTTGGTGCCGCGGGGATCGGTCATATCGATTTTATTCTGCCCCTCGAGGTTGGGCATGACCGCATGGAACAGGTTTTTACCTTGTGAATCATAAATAAAGAAGTAGCCCGAACTACCAAAGCGGATATCACGCAGGGCTTGGTTAACATTGCCCTGTTCTTTCAACGATAGCTGGTATTGCACTATGCCTGCGGCGATTTGGGTGGCTTCTTTGATTTGGGTTTTACGCTCACTAATTAATTTTTCTCTAAATGCGGTGACCTCATCGGCAAGTGCCGACTGTTCTACATGGTAAGAAAGCGTCATCAGTACAATGAGAGTTAGGATTAAGGGGAACAGTGCAAGTAGGAGCAATTTGTTACGTAAACTGAAATTAGACATGCTTAACAACTCCGAAATAAGCCTCTTTAATTGCAGGGAAGTATAACGAATCCCCAATACTCTTAAGTGCTTAAGTTAACAAAAATCTAATGTAACCGACAAAAAACCTTAATGATATTTGACTTAAGGATGAGGACGGCTCGCAGTACTTCGTTGATCTTAATCAAAGCCTAAATAAGCCAATGCGCTCATTATATTAGTTAATCTTTATGCATAGGCGGCACGGCGCTGATTTGAGTGGCTAAGCGTTGCGACGCACGCTTAATCAAGACGACGCACGCTTAATCAAGACGACGCACGCTTAATCAAGACGACTCAAGCTTAATCATGACGCGCAACTAAAGGCAGGACTGTGACTAATCAAAGGCTGATAACGCTGTTAAAAATCTGCATTGGCCTTGGGCTGTGCCTGATTATGCTTGGGATTTATCTGCATAACTTTAATCAAACCGTCGAAGCCATGGGCGTTAAGGGAATTATTATCAGCGCCGTTTGCGTTGCCGTTGGCATGGCGTTATCCCTGCCGACAAAGATGTATCTCACCTTTTTACTGGTTAAGCGTGAGGCGGATAAGCAAGGCAGTGCTGAGCATTAACCCTTGGCTAAATCACAGTGAATGCCGCAATAAATCCTACTCTGCTGCTTGCTGCCCATGGCGTAAAAATTCCGCTGGTGTTTTTTTAACATAATTAACCCAAGACTAATGGGCGAAAAACACCGATAATTCCCCCCAGACGATAGCGCCCAAGGGCAATGCTGTGCGGTAACGAATACGATTACCGCGTTTGAGCATATTGAGTGGAAAAATTCTAATGGAAATCAAAGTTAATTTTCTCGACAACCTGAGACTCGAAGCCAAGTTCGACGACTTTACGGTCACGGCCGATCAGCCCATCCGTTATAAGGGCGACGGCTCGGCGCCGAGTCCCTTCGACTATTTCTTAGCTTCTTCGGCGCTGTGTGCGGCCTACTTTGTGAAGGTATATTGTAAATCCCGCGATATCCCAACGGACAATATCCGCCTGTCGCAAAACAATATTGTCGACCCAGAAGATCGCTACAACCAGATTTTCCAGATCAATGTCGAATTGCCCGATGATATTTCGGATAAAGATCGCGAAGGTATTTTGCGCTCTATCGACCGCTGCACAGTAAAGAAAGTGGTGCAGACTGGCCCAGAGTTTAGAATCGAAACCGTCGAAAACCTCGATGCCGACGCCAATGCCATGTTGATGGGCCATCCCGGCGACGACAGCAGCACCTATATTTTGGGTAAAGACTTACCGCTAGAGCAGACCATTGCCAATATGACCGGCATTTTGGCTGAGCTGGGGATGAAGATTGAGATCTCCTCCTGGCGCAATATTGTGCCCAATGTGTGGTCACTGCATATCCGTGATGCCGCATCGCCTATGTGTTTTACCAATGGCAAAGGTGCAACCAAAGAGAGCGCGTTGTGCTCGGCCCTCGGTGAGTTTATCGAGCGTTTAAACAATAACTTCTTCTATAACGATCAATTCTTTGGGGTTGAGATCGCGAACAGCGAGTTTGTGCATTACCCCAACGAAAAATGGTTTGCCTTAGAAGAGGATGATTCGCTGCCAGCGGGCCTGTTAGACGACTACTGCCTCGAGATTTATAACCCCGATGAGGAGCTGTGTGGCTCGCATCTTATCGACACTAACTCGGGCAATAGTGACCGTGGCATTTGTGCGATTCCTTACAAGCGTAAATCCGATGGTGAGACTGTGTACTTCCCATCGAACCTGATTGAAAACCTGTTCTTAAGCAATGGCATGAGTGCGGGTAACAATATCAAAGAAGCCGAAGTGCAGTGCCTATCTGAGATCTTCGAGCGCGCGGTAAAACGCCAAATTATCGAGCAGGAAATCGTTCTGCCAGACGTGCCTATGTCGGTATTAGAAAAATACCCCAGCATTCTTGCGGGCATTAAGGGCTTAGAAGAGCAGGGCTTCCCTGTAGTAGTGAAAGACGCCTCCTTAGGCGGTCAGTTCCCGGTGATGTGCGTGACGCTGATGAACCCGAAAACCGGCGGCGTATTCGCCTCTTTCGGTGCCCACCCAAGCTTTGAAGTGGCATTGGAGCGCAGCCTGACCGAATTACTCCAAGGTCGCAGCTTCGAAGGCTTAAATGATGTGCCAAAACCGACCTTCAACAGCATGGCGGTGAGCGAACCTGAAAACTTTGTCGAGCACTTTATCGATTCTACGGGAGTGATCTCCTGGCGCTTCTTTAGCAGCAAGCATGACTATGAGTTCTGCGAATGGGATTTCTCCGGCACTAACCAAGAAGAAGCGGACCGCTTATTCGGCATTCTAGAAGAGCTGGGTAAAGAGGTGTATGTTGCCGAATTTACCGAATTAGGCGCATCGGCTTGCCGTATTTTAGTCCCTGATTACTCAGAAGTTTATCCAGTTGAAGACCTGATTTGGGATAACACCAACAAGGCGCTGGATTACCGTGAAGATATTCTGAATCTGCATTCCTTAAGCACTAAGCAATTGGTCAATCTAGTCAATCGCTTAGAGGAAAGTCAGCTGGATAACTACACCGATATTCGCACTTTGATTGGTATTGTGTTTGATGAAAACACCGTTTGGGGTAAGTTGACGATTATCGAACTTAAGATCCTGATTTATTTGGCACTCGGCGCGCATGAAGAGGCACAGGAATTAGTCGGTGAGTTCCTGCAATTTAACGACAATACCGTGAAGCGCAATCTGTTCTTCCAAGCAATGAGCGCGGTATTGGAAGTGACGCTGGATGAAGATCTTGAACTCGAAGACTTTAGCCATAACTTTACCCGCATGTTTGGCGCGGAAGTGATGGAACAAGTGGTCGGCAGCGTTACTGGTAAAGTCCGTTTCAGCGGTTTAACTAAGACCAGCATGCAGCTCGAAGGGATTGAGCCACATTTACGCTTAATCGAAAGCTATAAGAAACTGCACGCCGCCCGTAAGGCCAAAGCGGCGCAATAATCGCAACGCGAAGCGTGTGATGTATATAAAAAAGCGAACCTAGGTTCGCTTTTTTATTGGTGATTTGTCGGGGCGATGCGGCATCAAGCACTATTGGCGATAACGCGGTTTTTGCCATCCCGCTTGGCTTGATAGAGCGCGGCATCGGCGCGTTTTAGGGTGTCTTCATAGGATTCATCGCCCGCTTCTATGCTGGCGACACCTATGCTGACGGTGGCAAATAATCCCTTTACAGAGAGTTGCTGCAATGCCTTGAAGCAGCAGTCACAGAGGTATTCGGCAAACACTATGGCTTGGTCATGGTCAACTCCGGGCAGGGCAATCACAAACTCATCGCCACCAAAACGGTAGGCGCTGTCGGTTTTGCGAAATTGTTGTTGGCAGGTGTCGGCGACTGCCATGATAACGCGATCGCCCGCTTGGTGACCCAGTTGATCGTTGATCCGTTTTAGGTGGTCCAGATCTAAGACTAAGATCGAGGCCGGAATACGGTGGCGGCTAAAGGTGTCGAAGAGTAGTTGTAAATCACGGTCTAAGCGGCGGCGGTTATAGAGCCCTGTCAATTGGTCGGTATCGCTTAACTGCCGCAGTTGTAATTCCAGTTTATGGCGCTTGGAAATATTACTGGCGACCCAGAGGACGACGGGTTCGTTATTCACCAGAAAATCTAACGCCTGAATGCGCCCCTCAAACCAGATGGGTTGCGATGGTCCTTCATCGGGTAAGCCTTTGACATCCTTATTACTGAGCTCATATTCCTCAATCAATAATTTACGGCTATCTAAGGCTTGCTGAATAATACCGAGGTAGTAAGTGGTTTTTTCGTCGTTGAGTACATCGCTCAGGTAAAGGCCGACTAATCCACTGCCGTCGTGGTAATAACGCGCATCTTTACCGCCAAACACGGCAACATAGCGGCCGCTTTGGGACAGGATAAACGCCGGATCGGGTAGCGCGTCCAGCACTAAAGCCATTTGCTCAATACTGACCATCAAACAAGCTCCCCACAAAGGTTATCTGACTTATTCAAGGCTTTGACACTTGCTAAGAATGTCATCATTCGCCATTCAGTCTATGGTAAGAATTTAGCTTTTTTTATGGCGAAAACAAACCTTAACCACATGGTATTCGTGTTTATGTTCGACTGGCCGGTGAGAAGCAAGCAGGGCACGAGAGAATTAATTAAATTGGACTTAGGGTGTAGACTCTAGCCCGTATCAATTTAATGAGGGATGAGTATGCGCACGGCTGATGATTTTATTCAGTATTTAGAACTTGAGCAGCATGTTGAGGGCGGTTATTACCGTTCTTCCTATCGCTCAGAATCGGCCTTCGATCCGAGTCGTCAGCTATGGAGCAGTATTTATTTCTTACTGAGAACCGGCGAAGTGTCGCATTTTCATCGACTCACGGCCGATGAAATGTGGTATTTCCATGCGGGTCAATCGCTGACGATTTATATGATTTCCCCTGAGGGCGAGCTGACCACGGCGCAGTTGGGGCTGGATTTAGCTGCGGGCGAAAGGCCACAGTTTTTAGTGCCTAAGGGCTGTATTTTTGGCTCGGCCATGAATCAACCAGGGTTTTCGCTGGTGGGCTGTATGGTGTCACCGGGTTTTACCTTCGATGACTTTGAGTTATTTAGCCAAGAAGCTTTGCTGGACATGTATCCGCAGCATCAAGATGTGATCCACAAACTGAGTCGGCCAGAGACGAAATAGCGTCGTTTGATCATTGCGTTATCATGCAATGAGTTGTTCGTTGAATGGATTCGGTAGCCGCATGCCCCGCATTAAGGCATGCGGCTTAATCAGGTTAAGCGCGAATAATATGGGTTACCTGCACCATGGCATCCCGCGCCGATTGACTGACTCCAGCGAGTTGGAAGAAGCCGTGGATCACCCCTAAATAGCGGCGGCAATGGGCATTTACGCCCGCATCTAATAGGTTACGGAATAGCTGTTCACCCTCATCTAGCAAGGGATCGAATTCGGCGGTAATGATATGGGTTTCGGGTAAACCTTCTAACTCTTGGCTGCGAAGTGGGCTGGCTTCGACATCGGTTCTGGGGTGCCAATCGAGGTACATGTCAAAGCCCGTGAGCAGGGTGTCGCGGTTGATAATGTACTTGTCGCCATTGTCTATATAACTCTGACTTTTGGCGGTCGCATCCAACATAGGATAGATAAGCACTTGTTTTTTAGGTAACCATTGCCCTTGTGCTTTTAACCGCAGACAAGTGACTAAGGCTAAATGACCACCGGCACTGTCGCCCATCAGGCTGATATTGGTGTTATCGCCGCCCCATTGCTGGCAATGTTGCTGCACGAGATTGGCGGCATTGAAGGCATCGTCATGGGCGGCGGGGTAGACATGTTCAGGGGCGAGGCGATAGCTGACCGCCACCACTAACGCGCCGGAATCATTGGCGATTTTACGCAGTTGCTGATTATGGGTGGCGATGCCGCCACTGACAAAACAGCCGCCGTGATAGTAAATGACCACGGGTAAGTTGTTGTCCGCCGAGGGCTTAAATAGGGTTAATTCTATGCCCTCAAGGGATAGGGTTTTGACCTCAAATACCGCTTCCGGCTCGCCAGCCAATACCGTGCTGGCGATATACCCTTGGCGACGTTCCTCAAGGCTTTGCTCGCGCACCGAAGGGCAACCTGCGGCGATAAACTCGCTCACCAATTGTTTAATTCCGTCTTCTAAATAGAGTTGGCTCATGTGCAGTTTCCCTGAATATATTCGGTGAGCGCTTATCGCCCCTTGTGGTCGGCAAAGTGTATCGGCTCAATATTGAAAAGGGTAGTGTGTATTGGCTGATTTGCTATTAACTCCATCTATTTCAGTTGATTAACACTTGTTGATAAAAGCTTGTTGAGGGAAGCATCGCGAATGAATACGGTTGCAGCGGTCGGTTTGGTTGTAATGAAAGATTGAGCACAATCTAAAAATGTAAGAAAATTACCGTTCGCCAACCTTGGCGTGTTATTGCTATTTCACTTGTCTTCCAGCGGTAAGGATAGAACGTGGCCAAATCAGCTAAAACCCTGCAACAACGCATGGGCATCGTCGCCCTCACTTGGCCGATTTTTATCGAAACCTTGCTGCAGTCCTTACTCGGGATCAGCGATATTTTTATGCTGAGCCATTATTCCGATAATGCCGTCGCCGCAGTGGGGCTCACCACCCAATTGATGTTTTTTATGATGGTGATGTCCATGATGGTCAGCACGGGCGCCAGCATTCTGATCAGCCAAAATAATGGTGCCGGGCAGACGCAGCAGGCAACCGATATTGGTGTGGCGAGTGTGGCCTTAAGCTTAGGCTTAGCCGTGATGATGGGGGCATCGATGTTTTTCGGTGCCCACGGCATTATCGGTTTGTTTGCCCTAGAGCCTGAGGTCGCAGGCTATGGTTATGACTATCTGCTGATCTGCGGCAGTTTAAGTATTGGGCTGGTGATGAACATTGCCTTTGCCGCCATCTTACGCAGCTACGGTTTTACCCGCTCGGCCATGTTAGTCACCTCCTGCACGGGATTGATGAACGTGCTGGGTAACTATATTGCCCTCTATTCTCCCTTTGGGTTGCCGGTTTATGGGGTGACTGGCGTGGCGATTTCGACTGTAACCAGCCAGATTGTCGGAGCCTTGATTATGTTGGCGGTGATCCACCGTAAAGGTATCCCGCTGCCGATGCCAAGGTTAAAGTTATTGCCGCGCAGCACCTATTGGAGTGTGATGCGCATAGGTTTGCTCAATGCGGGTGAAATGCTGTCCTACAACGTGGCGCAGATGACCATCATCTATTTTATCAGCCAGATGGGCACACTCTCGCTGACGGCCTATACCTATGGTTTGAATATCAGCCGCTTTATTTACTGTTTTGCGGTGGCGCTTGGGCAGGCATCGCAAATTCAAACCGGTTACTACGTCGGTAAACAATGGTTCGATGAGATTACTGTGCGGGTGCAAAAATATTGCCTTGTGGGCTTTATTGCTTCCCTCTCCATAGTGTTAGCCTTTTATTGGCAGCGCTTTACCATAGTGGGCTGGCTGAGTGAAAACCCTGAGGTCATTCAACTTACCGCACTCCTGCTATTGGGTTCCATCGCGCTCGAAACTGGCCGAGTCTTTAATCTGGTGATTATTTCTGCATTAAAAGGCGCGGGGGATGTGGCGTTTCCGGTGCGCGTGGGCCTGTTTAGTATGTGGGGAATTGGCGTGCTATTGGCTTGGTTCTTTGGGCTGCATTTAGGTTATGGCGTGCTTGCCGCTTGGCTTGCCGTTGCGGCCGATGAATGGGTGCGAGGCTTGATTATGGTGCACCGTTGGCGCTCGGGTCGCTGGCAGCGTTTTACCCGTATTCCGCCAGCAACGCCTGTTTCTTCACGTTAATCGCTTGGTTTTAAGCGCTCTATTTAAAGACTGCTCGGGGCTTATTGCTGGCCCCATTTACCCGATTTCAGCTGTTCATTTTTAAATTGTAGATACCTTGAATGCCCTGCATCGGTTTCGATTTCCATTGTGCTGTAGGGGGCAAAAATAGCCCCTGGAATTTGGCATCCATTCGTGAGGACGTCCTCTAATGAGGGCATAAAACATTCTTTAAACGGATCAAAATGGATTCTATAACTGGCATAGCCGCGCGTAACAAAGCGTTCTGTGATGGTTTGGAATAGCTGTCCAAAAGGCGTGTCTAACCTCTGTGGCGTGGAGTAATAAAAGCCTTGTCCGTACCAGTAGAGCAATAAAGCGGTACCCGCATCGCAGAGTGGGTGTTCGATAATCGCCCTCACCATATCGGGATCATGGTCATCCCAATTCAAGTTACCCGCGACAAAATGCAATTCCTCCATACTTTGTAAGTCACTGATACAGATGATGTGTGTCGCCGATTTGCCAAAGTAGGCGCTGTATTCATGTAAAGCGTCATAATCGGGATCGGCGAGCAATTGGGCGAGGCGGTCATGGTTGGCGATACAGCCTAATTCGGCGCATTCATAGGCGCGGATAAATTGTTCTTGGGTTAATAACTTAGCCACGGGCGTCCTTGGGATTGTTAAATAATGACTCTCGCCAGCCCTGATAACTGCGGGCCAGCGAGAAAGAGTGAGGATGTTAGGTGCTAAGCTTGCTGTTGCAGCAGGGTACGACAGAGCTTAATAAAGTCGGAAGAGGTAACAATCCCTAATACTTTCTTATCGTTATCTACTACGGGTAAGCAGCCGAGTTTGTTGTCGATAAAGTATTCTACCACCACGCTTAAGGGCTCATCGGCGGTTAAGTGCTGGCAGTCTTTGTCCATCACAGTGGCTATGGGGGTGTAGCGTTCTTTGCGATCCAATGCGCCTTGGCCGTATTTGTTCAGCATAGACAATACGCTGGCGATCATCTTCTTATGGGTGAGCACACCGACTAAGGTGCCGTCGGTTTCAGATATCACAGGTAAATGACGCACGCCGCGGGTTTGCATTAAATGGTGGGCATCTTTCAGGCTTGCACCATCGCTGATGCAGATGACCTCAGTGCTCATAATGTCGCTGACTTTCATCCTATAAATTCCTTTTTTAACAAGGCTCAGGTTTGATGCTCGACGAGCCAAAATCTGAGCGATTTGCCACTGATCCGATGTTAGCAGCTTACTCATGGCTTGTGCCAGTGCTGTACAAATAAAGTACGCTATCCAGTATAAGCTTATGAATTAAAAGAAATCATAAAAGGCTGACAAAGATGTCACAAATGTGTAACAGTGATGTCTCACAATCGGGGCCTCATTAGACCTCATACCAGTGAAACCTCATCTTATAAGGGAATAATAATAATGAAACGAACCGTGACTCGTCGTGATTTTTTAGCCATGTCGGCCAAAGGCATTGGTGCAGCAGTGATCTCCTACGGCCTAATGGGGTGTAGTGACAGTGATAATGATAAATCTGTTCCTGCGCAGTTTTTACATGGGGTAGCCAGTGGTGACCCCGCGCAAGACGCGGTGATCCTCTGGACCCGTGTGACGCCTGATTCTGCTGGGGATGTTAAAGTCAGCTGGCAAGTGGCCAGTGATGCAGCATTCTCACAATTAGTGACCACAGGGGAGATGGTCACCAACGCTAACCGTGATTACACGGTTAAAATCGATGCCCGTGGTTTACGTGCGGGACAAACCTACTTCTACCGCTTTATGACGGGCGGAAAAACCTCTGAGGTGGGTAAGACCCGCACTCTACCCGAGGGTGATGTGAGTTCGGTAAAACTTGCCGTCATGTCATGCGCTAACTTTCCTGCCGGCTATTTTAACGTGTATGAATTGGCTGCGGCGCAGGATGACCTCGATGCCGTGGTGCATCTGGGTGACTATATCTACGAATATGCCCGCGGCGGCTATGCCAGCGAACATGCGGCAGAGCTTGGCCGTGAAGTGTTGCCCGTCAACGAACTGCTGACCCTCAGCGACTACCGTACCCGTTACGGCCAATATCATACCGATGCCAGCCTGCAAAAATTGCACGCGAAAGTGCCTTTTATTACGGTATGGGACGACCACGAAGTAGCAAACGATACTTGGCGTGATGGCGCCGAGAACCACAACGAAGGCGAAGGGGATTTTGCGGTTCGCAAAGAAGCCGCACTGCAGGCTTACTTCGAGTGGCTGCCAATCCGTCCATGGCGCGAGGGTAACCATGAGGAGATTTATCGCAGTTTCAGTTACGGCAACTTAGTCGACTTACATATGCTGGATACGCGCGTCTTGGCCCGCGATAAGCAGCTCGATTATGCCGATTATATGGATGCCAGCACGGGCGCCTTCGATGGCGAGCGTTTCCGCGCCGATGTGACATCGACCACGCGCACTATGTTAGGGCTGACCCAGTTACTTTGGTTACAGGGCACCTTATTGCAAGCCACGGGCACTTGGCAGGTGTTAGGACAACAGATCCTCATGGGCAAGATGTCTCTACCTGCGGCGATTGCAACCCAGCAAATGAGCATTCCACAATATGCCATGCTTGGGGCGCTGGCGAAGTTAGCCGCCCGCGCTGCGGCAAATGATCCAACCCTAACGGCGGCAGAATTACAGTACTTGCAGGCTAATCAAGCCCTGTTAACGCCAGAGGTGATTGCCCTGCTGCAACTGCCATCAATTCCCTATAACTTGGATGCATGGGATGGTTATGCCTATGAAAGGGAAGTGATTTTAGGCACGGCTAAATCGAAAAATCACAACCTAGTGGTGATTGCCGGTGACACCCATAATGCCTGGGCGAATGAGCTTAAAGATGTAAACGGCGATACCGTTGGGGTTGAGTTTGCCACAAGCTCGGTATCATCACCTGGTTTGGAATATTACTTAAATCTACCGGCGGAACAGATCCCCGCGACCGAGGCTGCGATCGTCGAGTTGGTGCCAGATCTTAAATACACCAACCTTAAAGACCGTGGCTTTATGACCTTAACCTTCACCAAGGAAGCCGTGCGTAGCGATTGGCATTATGTCAGCACGATTCTGGCGAAGGAGTTTGAAGAGTCGAGTAGCCGCAGCTACAGCGCCATGACTAAGGTCGGTGAACCTATTATCAACCCTGTGAGCTAACTTAAGCGCCACACTTTGCTTTGAGCCTGTGCTCGTTCCTTGTTGGCCACCTTTGGGTGGCCTTTTTTGTCCGCTTTTTGTTAGTTCCGTCCTAAAAATGCAAAATAAACGGCCGTTCACCTGCAACTTATGACTATAACTGCAGCACGGCGGTTTTTTTTGGTATAAAATTCGCTCCCAAAATTCGGCGGCTGCCTACACTTGCTAGGACTCTTATGAAGAGAATGCTGTTCTCGTGTTTTGGACGCCGAACAGACCTTACAGGGTAAAAGCTCTCGCTTTAACACCTAAAATCAATAATTAAGATGGGGATCGGTGTCATGTCAGAAAAATATTTCGTTACCGCACAACAACTGCTCGAAGATTCATTTCTATTAGCTTCACAGGTTTATGAGAGTGGATTCCGTCCGCAGTTTATCGTGGGTATTTGGCGTGGCGGTGCTCCAATCGGGATCGCGGTACAAGAGTTTTTCGACTTTAAGAAGGTTGAAACCGATCATATCGCTGTGCGTACCTCGTCTTACTACGGTATTGGTACCGACAAGCAAAGCAAAGAAATCAAAGTCCATGGCCTGCATTACATTGTTGAAAATGCGAATGCTAGCGACAGCTTACTGATTGTGGACGATGTGTTTGACTCTGGCCGCAGTATCCACGCGCTGAAGGAAAAGTTAAGCCAACTGATGCGCTTAAACATGCCGCAGGATATTCGTATCGCTTGCCCTTATTACAAGCCAAAAAATACCGCAGTGCCTTTAAAGCCTGATTACTATATCCATGCCTCTGAAGATTGGTTAGTGTTCCCACACGAAGTGACAGGCTTAACGCCGGAAGAAATTGCCGAAGGTAAGGGCGATTTAAAAAATATTCAGCATCTTTTTAAGTAAAAAGAATCTGTTAATAAAAAGCGTTAGCAGTTTTTGCTAACGCTTTTTTGTTTCTCGGTTTTGAAATAGAGCCTATTGTTTTGGCCTATAAATCCATGCAGTTGGCATAGTAAGTGACAGTCGCCGGCCAGTCCGAAAACACGCCAATCACGCCGACATCTTTGGCGAGTACATCGAGCAGCTCATAGGTATCGCCTTCATTATCAATGGCATCTGTGATGCTTTGATAATACCAACCGCCGCCATCTTTCAATAATCCTGAGCGCTCTAAACTCCAAGTGATGATCTTAAGTCCCGCTGCTTTCGCGGCTTTGGCATATTCCGATGGAATGATTTTTTTATCCGCATCTAAGGTCACTAGCACCCAGAGTGGCGGCGCGATAATCTCTACGCCTTGGGCTTTAAGTTCCGCCATTGAGGGCGACCAGCTGGAGGAGTCCTGTGGGTCAAAGCCCGTATGAATATCATATCTATCATCAAGATATACCGCTTGTTTGCCAAACTCGGGGGCGTTAGCAATCCAGTATTTTACATCTTCTAAATTAAAGGATTGGGGGAATACTTGAGAGGCATCGACACTTGCCGCAGTATATTCATCGAGCATCTTCTGGGCGTACTCCTGCTGAGTAAAACCGTCGAAGGGCATAGCGACACTGGCGGCTTTTAGCTCTGGGGTCATTTTGACGCCAGCCTTTTTAAACATCTCAATACTCTCTGCGTGGGTCATCAGGGTACCGTTGCCCGCATAGAGATCGGTGCGCCACTTAGGCGTGGCATTGATAAATTCCTCGACATTGGTCGCCTTGGGATTCTCACCCTCCATCTTACCCTTTAACATTTTAAATTCGGCGAGGGTGATATCGCTGGTGCAGCAAGTTGCTGTGGCGGCGACGCCATTGGCCGCATCGGCAGGGGTAAAGGGGACTGAGCATTTGTTGGCAAGTTCGGGAATGGCCAAAATATTGGTTGTGCTGGCGAGATCGCACTGGGAGTGGCGACAGACTAAGGCTTTATCCGCGGTAAAAGTCACATCACACTCGACGATACCCGCGCCAGAGTCGATGGCCGCTTGGTAGGATTCTTTAGTGTGTTCAGGGAATTGCATCGACGCGCCGCGGTGACCAATAGAAAAATCACTACGGTAGAAATGATCGGTTTCGCACTGGGCTAAGTGGGTCTTTAAGCTGCTGTCCTGCATTTGGCGCACTAAAAACAGTGGTCGCTCACCGACTTGGGCGGGCACCATTTTCGCTGGTGGCGGTGCAGTCTCGCTATCTTTGTTATCGCTGTTACAGCCTGCTAGCAGGGCCGTGCTTGCCAACAGCATACAGAGTGTTACTGAGGAGGTATTCATCATCTTTCCTAAATTATGAATGACTTATTAATAGGGGCCCTCACACTCTAAAATTGCTATATGACTAAATTTACTTATTTTTATGACCAAAACAAGAAAAGATACCGTCCGCCAGCCGCTTTTGCGCTAGCTTGATATTGAGCTTAGGACTAAGATTAGGGCGAAAAATCATCTGGCAGGCGGGGTTATATTGGGATGCCGCGACTCACTGAGCCAGCTGAGCATGAAAATTTTCTCGTAAGCGATCTTTCTTTGCCGAAATCAAGTAAACTGCGCTCCTTTTGTTTTATGATGGCGTTTGTATCGCTTGATAAGACAAACGTGGCAAGCATCATTTAGGAAATAGAGCAGAATGAGCAAGGGTAAAAAATACGATTTTCGCGTCACTCAAGCTGAAAATGGTTGGAAGACGGAAATCACCCGTCGTATGACGTCGACTAAGACGGTAGTGTCGAAAAGCCATGACGGTTTTGCGACCGAAGCCGAGGCACAAGCTTGGGGTCAAGCCGAGCTGCAAGTGTTTTTAGGCACGCTGGCTGAGCGCAACAAGCGTCGCTCAGAGAAACAGGCTAAGGCCAAATTAGCGGCGGCTTTAGCGGCTGAAGCGGCAACCGATGCCGATGATTTTGATGATGAAGACGAGTTCGGCGAAGAATAACTCGCTCGAAGAAGACATCTCGAAACAAAATCCTCGAAGGCAAACTGGCTTGTGAGCCAATCAGCATTCAACAAAAAAGCGGACCCGAGGTCCGCTTTTTTGTTGTCTCACTTAAGGTATTCCCTTAAGTGAGCATTAGGCAATGGAATTAGCCTTGGATCTTAAAGCTACCTTGCATAATCGCCCAGTGGCCTGGGAAGCTGCAGAAGAACTGGTAAGCTTCAGTCGCGCTCATGCCCGCAGTGCTAAATTTTACAGAAGTTGATTCGCCGCCACCCACTAACGCAGTGTGAGCGATAACACGGGTATCACCGGCTTTAACGTAAGCTGCATCGGCGCCAGCGCTCATACCATCGGTCGCAACGGCAGACATATCAGCGGCTTTAGTTAATACCCAGTTGTGGCCCATAGCTGCTTTTGGCAGCGTGCCAGTGTGCGTTAGTGTGAGGGTCACTTCCTTACACGTTGCAGGAACAGACAGCTCTTTAGTGTCAAATTGCATAGCGTCAGTCGCAGCAATCTTGAGTTCACATTCGTTAGCACTCGCTTGGCTGGCGACGAATAATCCTAGGCCGAGTAAGCTAGCGCTAGTCATATTACGTAAAGTGGTGCTTTTCGCTTTCATCTGGTACTTCCTTATTCTGAACAAGGTGGGTCGAGCCGTTTTGGCTCGAACATGCGCTTGCCAGCATAGGCTGAATTCATTAAATGGGAATGAATTCGGTATGTAAATTATGTATATAGTACTTTTGAATGAAAGAGGTTGAGTGCGACAATTTGCCGCACTCATAGGCTAACGTTGGACTTCGTGGCGATAGGGAATCGCGCGCTGGGCGCCTTCTCGGGTAACGGTAATGGCCGAGGCAGCATTGGCAAACCCGACGGCCGCGGCAATTGACATGCCTTCACTTAAACCCACCACTAAGGCGCCATTAAAAGTATCGCCCGCGGCAACCGTATCTATGGCTTGCACTGTCAGCGCCGGAATTAACCCGGTAAAGCCAGCACTGCTGATAAACGCGCCTTTACTGCCTAAGGTTATGACGACAGTTGCAACGCCCTGCTGATGTAGCCACTGTGCGGCAAGTTCGGCATCTTCTTCATTCTTGACCTCAATGCCTGTAAGCGCTTCGGCCTCGGTCTCATTGGGAGTAATGATGTCGACCCATTTGAGGTAATCCAACTCCTGACTGGTTGCAGGCGCAGGATTCAGCACTGTGGTAATACCGAGGCGCTTGGCGGTTTGCAATGCGTGGTGAACCGTCTCCATCGGCGTTTCGAGCTGGATCAGTAAGAATTGGGCATTGGCAAACAGGGCGTAATGCTTCTCTAGCTCGCTCGGGGTGAGATGGGCATTGGCGCCCGCGGCGATCCCGATGGAGTTCTCCCCATTATCGCCGACAAAAATCAGCGCCGTGCCCGTACTCATATTGGCGACTTGGGTAATACCTTCGGCCTTAATGCCATCCTTGAGCCAGCTTGTACGCATGTCATTGCCGACACTGTCTTGGCCGAGATGGCAGATAAATGCCACTTCCGCATCCGCTTGGCATAAACGGGCACAGGCTACCGCCTGATTCGCCCCTTTGCCACCGTGTTCCAAGCGATAGGCTCGGCTCATTAAGGTTTGGCCGGGAACGGGCAAATACTCAAAGTTCATCACATGGTCGGCATTCGCACTGCCGATAACGAGGATCTGGCTCATGGAAGGTTCACTCTTAAGTTTATCTGCGATTGAGATAGGTTGGTGTGTAGGCCGCTAAGCTGTCAACTAACAAGTCAACAAAGCCCTGTCTATCAATGCCGAATAGCACTGTCGCATTCGCGGATTTGCCTGTCAGTTGATAGCGGTCGACTACCGTCATCCCCAGTGTTAACTCGCTTTGGGTTTCAATGCCGACCCAGCAGTCTTGGGCATCAAACAATGCGGGGTTAAGTAACCAAGCGATAGTGCAAGGGTCATGCAGCGGCGCGCCGACAAAGCCCCATTTAGGATCTCTATGGTAAATCATAAAGAAATCCAACAACTCGGCGACACACTTAGCCACGGGATTCGGAATAGCGCGAATACGTTCGATATCTTCATCCATGATCTGTGCCTGATGGGTAACATCGAGGCCGCACATGGTGATGGGAATTCCGGATTTAAAGACGATATCGGCCGCCTCTGGGTCGACAAAAATATTAAACTCGGCGGCGGGTGTCCAGTTACCAACCCCGGCGGCACCACCCATCAACACTATGCGCTCAATCTTGGCGTGTAACTCGCCATGGCTGGCGAGTAGCAGCGCGATATTGGTGAGCGGCCCAGTAGGCACTAATGTTACTGGCTTATCGCTTTGGCGGATTTTCTCGGCCATCAGCTCGACCGCATTCACGGCTTGAGGTTGAAAACTCGGTGCAGGCAATGCCGGGCCATCGAGCCCTGTTTCACCGTGAACGTTGTCGGCAATCATCAATTCACGGCTTAAGGGTTTAACCGCGCCGCCCGCGACCGGAATATCGCTGCGATTGAGCAGGGTTAAGATCCGCAGGGCGTTATTGAGGGTTTTATCAGGGGTTTGGTTGCCGGCGCTGGTGGTCACGGCCAGTGGGTTTAGCTCTGGATGGGCGAGGGCTAAAATGAGCGCGATAGCATCGTCATGGCCTGGATCGCAATCCAAAATAATCGGACGACTCATACTGTTACTCCTTTAAACAGCGGGAATGGAAACGTAGAATAGCATGCTCAAGTTTGCAGGCTAGGATGTGGCCGAGTCTTTAGGGCAAACTGTGAGCTTTTTCTGATTTCTATCAATAAGCTGCTACAATAGCGCCCCGCTTTAGGCAGAATCAAGTTCTCTAATGCCTTACCGATCATGGAATGATAAGGAAGTTCTGGCGTGTTGATGAATCGCAGTCAATTAACCTCGAGTGCACCCACGCGTTTTTGGGGCTGGTTAGCAATACTCTTGACCTGTGTCCCTCTCCTTTTGATGAGTGTTGCCGCGCTATTCCTCTGGGAAGGGGCGCAAAAGTGGTTTCTGGTCAATCAGTTGCTGGAGCGTGGCGATGTGGCCATTGGTCGAGTGATTGAAACTGCCTATCGCAGTGAGCGCAGTTCGACAGGAATTTATAACCAAAGATTGATTTGCTTGGTTGAGTATCGCACCGCCGAAGGCAAGCTCGTCCGTCAATGGGAGCTCGATGGCGTGAATTGCCAAGCGACCTATCAATTACGGCCGCCGCAGGGCGACACCCCAGGCGCATTAGTGCCCAACTACGGGCAAAGTGTTGTGCATTATCTTCCCGAGGCGCCAACACGGGCGAGCGCCGATCTCGAATTAACCCGCGATCGCGCCAAGCTAGATTTGGGCTTTGGTATCGCAGGTATATTAGGCAGTTTGCTGGTCGGTTATTTCTGTTTGACGCTATTAAGGATCCGCTGGGCCGAGTCCCGTTATGTGCCAATGATTAGGCGTTTAGGGCGGCAACAGGATTACACCGGGATTATCCATTTGCTCGAAACCTATCGCCAGCATCCTGCTGCGAATATCCTAGTCTGGGAAGCGGCTGAGCATATAGGTCATTGCCCTGAACACTATCCGCGTTTGGTCGATTTATTCGAACAAATGCAATCTTCACCGAGAAAAAAAAAGCTGGAGTCGGTAGATGAATCTATTGCGATGATAAGCTTTTATCGCTTGAGTTCATTAGGATTTCACGACTTAGCGCTGGCGATGCTCGCCCGTAATAAACAGGCGCTGTCGGCTAAAACCTTAGCCAGCTTTGTGCTGATGACGCGCACTAAGCAGTTGCCCTTTGCATTGGAATTAACCGCAGAAAAGTTAGCGGCATTGAAGGCGCTGTGTGAGGCCAAAGTACTCACATTCGGCTTGACGGATGAAAAGCAATGCCAAGTCGATTCTGCGCTGCACCTCGATTATTTACTCTACTTAGTAACATTAGTGCTCGACAATACCGTACTGAACCGCCAAGTGGGGCGCACAATCGGCCCAGTTCAACGGTTGATCTTAACAGCCTTAACACAGGCGCAGGCGTTCGATACTCTCAGCCAAGACAGTGCACAGGCGCTAGATAAACAAATTCAAGTTCTCTTAACCCGTATCGATTCGCGTCAGGGTTTTGGGTACGAACTTAAGCCGCTACTCGAGTCGATAGCAGCTAAGTTAGCACAACCCATTCAGCAACCCGCGTTTTCAGTAAACAAAATTTCAGCAACCAAAGTTTCAGCAAAACAGGGAAATAAGTAATGCAGTCTTATCCTATATCACGCCCCTTGGCATTGGTGGCTGCCTTAGTGGCGTTGCAATTAACCGCCTGTAGTCAGCCTAAACCCGTAGCCGTAGTCGAAAATGAAAAGGAATCCTTGCTGCAATTTGATAACGGCAAGCTTATCCAGTTTAAGGAAGAGGCAAATCCGAATTACCGCCATATTCCCTGCGATTTACCCGCAGTTGAGACTGTGGTGACCAACAGCACGGCCTTCGCCGCATTAACTAACTCGGATGAGGTGATCACTTGGGGCGACAGTTTTGCCGGTGGCGATAGCCGTGAGGTGACGCCAGAGCTCAAGCAAGTGAAGCAAATTGTCCCAGTTAAAGATGGGTTTGCTGCGCTGCGCCAAGATGGCACTGTGGTCTATTGGGGTAATGCGGGCAAGTTGAGTCTGGACAAGGTATTGCAAGCGCGCATGACCAATATCACTAAGCTATTCGCCAACCGAGAGGCCATAGCCGCCCTCGACGCCAATGGTAAGGTACATACTTGGGGCTACGGGCCTTACGGCGGCAATAGTTTGCAGGTGCAGGATGAGTTAGTCGATGTGGTCGATATCTTTGCTAAAGGGCGCAGTTTTATTGCCCTGAAAAAAGACGCCAGCGCCGTAGTTTGGGGGGAGGTTGAAAGTTCGACCAATATGAAGAAGTTGCAGTCGCAGCTGACGGATATTAAACATATCGAATATTTTCAAAATACCTATGCCGCCTTAAAAAAAGATGGCTCAGTGGTGAGTTGGGGCTGGCGCAGTGATGCTTATCCTATCCGCAGCGCGCTTAAGGATGTAGCAAGTCTCACGGCAAACAGTTGCGCGTTTGCGGTGTTAAGTCCAACGGGGGATGCCCATTTCTGGGGCGATGGCATTAACTGTGGCGTCGATTGGATCAAGAAAACCGATATCACAGGCGTGAAGGATATTATCAGCGTTGGCCCGGGATTCTTGCTACTGCGTGACAACGCCACGCCGCAAATTCTCGCCGACGATACGGATTACGCCTATCTGTTTGGCTTTCATCATGCTCAAGAGATCCTCGACAAATATTGGCAGCAAGGCAGCAAAATTACCCTAGGTAAGTCCTCCTTTGCCTTTACGCGCCCCGACGGCAAAGTGGTACCCGTCGGTTATCGGGCTGACCTTAAAAATGTCGAGCAACTGATTGAACGCATTCCGCGCCTCACTTGGTTAGCGCAGGCAAATGATGGTTTTGTGGGGATCAGTGAAAAAGGAGAATGGGTCTCTTGGTCGATGAATCTGGGAATGTTTGATAAATCGCCGGTACAACCTGCCGACTCCTTGGTGGTTAAGCCGCTGGAATTTACCCCCGCTGCCCAATGTGAGACCCCAGAGCAACGGCAGGCGATTTTGAGTCAGGCAAGGCCGCAGCGTAAAATCAATTGGTCATTTGACTAACTCATTGTTGGGCATGTAGGGCATTTCTCAGCTGGTGAAGGTTCATTCACCAGCTTGTTTATCCCTCACCGACCTATCTTTGGCTGCTATTTGCTGTTTTACAGTTGTTATGACTGTATAAGTATCATTTTGTTTTGCTTTTTAACTGTTATCTTATTTACATCTTCGCTAGAATGCTGGATGTTTTCTATGCAATTTCATATGTCGTATTAACCCATAACAATGCGATACAAGGATGATAATAATGAAATGTATACCCCATATGCAGATGAGGTTATGGCAGGGCGCGAGCGTATTGATGCTATGCAGCCTAATCGGTTCTGAATCCGTTGAGGCGAAATTGGATATGCCTCGCCATGAGAGCAGTGCTTCCCATTCCCATGTGCTCCCCGTCTTTAGCCAGCAATTAGGATTTAACCTGCCAGAGGGGTGGCGCAAAGCCTACCATGAAGAACGTGCGGGCATGTTTATGGCGGAATTTGTGCCGGAGCAGGAGGCGCTCAATCAATGGAGTGCGCTGTTTTGTGTGCAAGGCTTTAAGGATATGGCCGAAAGCGTCAGCCCGGAGCAGTTTTTAGATGCGATGGCCGAGACTTACCAAGCCTCCTGTGACGGTGAGGTGGTTTACCAAAAGCTGGGGGATACCCAAGTGGATGGTCACGACGGATTTCAAGCCATTCTTGGTTGTACCACTATGCCGAATCTCCATGGCGCGACTCAATTTAATCCAACGGCCTTTACCTCTCATCCCCAGGGCGAAATTGGTTATTACACTGTAGTGAGTGGCGACAAGGATTTGTATTTGCTGCATAAATCGATGCGTGGTGAGGTGTTTTCTGCCGATAAACCTCCTCTGCAAGCCGCCAACAGTGCCGACTTTATCTCTGCCTTAGCGCCCTTTTCCTTAAAGTAGTTGTCAGTCGATAGACGGATGATCATGGACTTTCATCCGTATAGACGTCTATAATGCGCGCGCTCAGGCTTGATATGCCACGAGCCTTGTTGGGCGTTAACTGGTTTTTTCGCCCTATGAACCTCATTTTTAGTCAACCTTCTGTGGTGCTTGCGACGCATTCGTCGCGAGATAATCGGGAAGCCAGTGAAATTCTGGCACTGCCCCCGCAACGGTAAAAGGTGAGAGACGACCGCATTCGTTAGGTAGCTCAAGATGAGCCAGAGAATCGAGTGTGCAAAGGTCAGTTTCGCGTTTATCTCTCGTTGAGATAGACATAGCCTAAGTCCGGAGACCGGCCCTAAAGGTGTTTTTGAGATTTCGGTGGGCAGATCTCAAAATGCGATAGTGACTGTCAGTATTTGTTACTGAATCAACGGTATCGTGGCGCCAATGCCCCGTTTTCCTTGCAGGAGTTAAAGGTAAAATGGGAACACATCCAACTAAAATCGCGCTGCTGATCGGCAGCCTTTGCAGCTTTTCTGTTATCGCCCCCGCCGTGGCGGCCGATGATGCCAGCGTTGCCAAAGTCGATGAGCATATTGTCGTCATTGGCCGTTCAGACAAGACCCCCTTAAATATTGCCGCTAATGTGAATGTGATTGATGCCGCTGCGATTGAGCAGAGTGGCGCAACCAGCTTGACCGAAGTGTTACGTGGTCAAAGCGGTATTCAGCTATCCGACAATAACATTGGTACTAGTTTCGCGATGCGTGGCTTTAGCGCGAGCTCTGCGGTTAACAACACCTTGATTTTGCTCGATGGTCGCCGCTTAAATAATATCGATATCGCCGCGCCTAGCCTGAATGCGATTCCGCTCAATTTAATTGAGCGTGTTGAAATTCTATCGGGCAGTGCCGGCGTGCTCTATGGCGACCAAGCGGTAGGCGGGGTGATCAACATTGTAACTAAATCGCCTGAGAATACGGGCGGCAGCGTGCAATTATCCGGCGGCAGCTTTAATACCTACGAAGGTCGCGGCGATGTGTCGGGCGCCATCAATAAAGATTGGCACTATTTCCTGACCGGTAGCTACAACCAAGGCGATAACTATCGTAAGCATAATGCCAATGAAACTGGCTCTATCTTAGGCCGTATTCAATATAAAACTGCCACAGATTCTTTCTTCGTTGAAACCAGCTATTACGATGATGACCGCGAGAATCCTGGGGCGTTGACCCCTAAGCAGTTCAAAGAAAATCCACGTCAGTCTTCTAATAGCAGCGAATATGTTCATGAGATGACCACTGCGGCGCGCAGCGGTTATCAGCATCAGCTTAACCAAAACTGGGCCTTGGCGGCGGATCTGGATTACAGCGATACCTTAGTGAGCTCATTAAACTGGGGGGCGGGTAGCCATAATACTCGCTCGCTGCTGATGTTTAGTCCTAAAGCGCTTGCTAATTACAGCACCCGTCAAGGTGAGCTAAATCTAGTCACAGGTTTGGATATCAGCCGCGGTAAGGCAGAGTTTGACTCTATGGCGCGCAGCAACGTGCAGGAAATGCAGAGTGCTTACCTGCAAGCCACAGTGCCATTAAGCCACACCTTAAGCTATGTGGTGGGCGGACGTTATGCGCGGGTGACCGACGATCTGGTCGATGGCAATGTGTATCCAAACGGTATCGATTTAGATGAAGATGCGACCGCATTCGAGTTCGGTTTAAATTACCGTCCGAGCGCCGAGCACAGATTCTATCTGCGTGGTGATGAAAACTTCCGTTTCGCTAAGGTCGATGAGCAAGCTTACACCCCGAAAGATGTGTATGGCTTAAAGCCGCAGACGGGCCGCTCCTACGAGGCTGGTTGGGATTGGACTGTTGCTAGCCAAAGCCTACGCGTCAGCCTATATCGTCTCGATTTAGAAGATGAAATCGTCTTCGACCCGAGTGCTGAAAAACCTGTTGGTGGCAGCTTCCAAGGCGCCAACGTCAATGCCGATGCTTCACGTCGCTATGGCGCGAGTGCCGATTGGGATTGGCAGGTCACTCAAGCCCTTACCTTAGGTTTGGAATATAACTATATCGATGCCGAATTTACCGATGGGGTGAATGATGGCAAGCAATTGTCTTGGGTGGCTGAGCATACGGGACGCGGTTACGTTAGCATGGATTTTGCCGAGCATTTCCAAGTGTTTGCCGAGGCGATTTACACGGGCGATCGTTTTATCGAAGGCGATAACGCTAACCAAGGCGATAAATTATCTAGCTATGTTTTAGGTAATCTGGCCCTGAACTATACCCGTGACGCTTGGTTAGCGAGCCTGCGTATCGATAACCTGTTTGATAAAGAGTATGTCAGTTCTGGCTATTATGCTGGTGGAGAATATGACGGCTATTACACGGGCCGAGGTCGTGATATTCGCTTGACTGTGGGTTACCGCTTCTAAGCTTGAGACTAATCGTTAATCTATATAAGGCCAGACTTAGTCTGGCCTTATTATTTCCGTTGTTTGGCTATACGCAGAGAAAAATCCATTTTCTCGGTGTATTCTTTATAAGTTCGCCCTATATTCAGATAGCCTAAGTCGTTGCTTGTGCTGTAGATCACTGCATCTAAAGCATAGTCACAATTATTCTACGACTTAGGGCTGAAATTCTTTGTAGTTTGGGTATGATGTGAGCGGTATTCGAACCATCTTATAGCAAATTAACAGGTGTAAAGTGTCTTATGACAGATCTTGAGCAACAGGTTTTTACTCAAGTGAGAGCCATCATAGCGAATGAAGAGCAAGTGATCGGTCGCCGTGGGATCTTAATTCCACTCAAAAAAGCGATCCTTGCCGAAGGCGACATTCGTAATGTGATCGATATTATTTCGAGCGATCCCGCATTAGCTGCCCACATGTTGATGCGCAGTAATTCGGCGCAGGCTTCAGGCGTCGTAAATCCTAAATCTCGTTCCTTAAAAGACGCCCTGATCCGTTTAGGCCAGGTCAATATTTATCGTTATGCCTTCACCTTCTACTTGAAAGAACGCCTCGATGAACTCCCCCAACCCTATAAGAAGTTGGTACAAGGTTATTGGAAACTCACGGAAAATATCGCTACCGACGCGGTCGACAGCCTAGTCGATATGCCGGATGTTGAAGTTGATCCCGATGAAGTACAAACCTTGGCGCTGTTTAGCGTATTCGGGCAAATCATTGCCTTAACTGCTTTTGCATACTTAAATGCCAGCTCTGAGCAATCTTTCCCGTTAAGCGTGATTAAGTCATTGATTGATAATCAGCAGCAGACCTTAACCATCGAAGCCTTTGAGGCTTTAGATCTCGATCAGGATCTGCGCCAAGAGTTTATGATCGCCCATAATCTGCGCCAGACCCGTAATCAAAATTCTCCCGGGTTGATTCTACGCCGTGTGCTCTCGATGCGCGGCATGTTACTCAACCCGCTCTAGGCATGTACCTTTAATAAAAAAGCCTGCAATTGCAGGCTTTTTTTATGCTGATTTACGGCACTAATTGGATTTTTGCTGACGCGCTAAGCCTTCGCTTGCCACCAGTTGCAGCCAGTTTTGCACTAAGGCCGAGTTCGCGCTGTGGCGGCGATAGGCACCAAATAGTGGGCGCTTTAAGCCTTCTTGGCCGAGTTTAACGGCGGCGAGGCTCAAGCCATGTCCCTCATTGATTGACCAGTTGGGCAGGGCGGCGATACCGTCCTTACAGGCGATGCGTTGCAATAGCATCATGGTCAAATCGCAGGTCTTTTGTTCACCCGCCTCAACACCTGCGGGTTCTAAAAAGTGGCGGTAAATATCTAAACGCGCCAGTGGCACTGGGTAGCTGATTATGGGTAAACGCGCCAATTGCTTAGGCGTAACATAGGCTTCTTTCGCTAAGGGATGATCCTTGGCAACCACTAACTTCACTTCAAAATCAAACAAATGCTGATAGGCGAGCGAGTGCCCAGGCACGGGATCCGAGGTCAGCACTATATCGAGTTCGCCCATTTCTAAGGCATTGAGCGAATCGAACAGGTGACGGCTCGACAGATCTAACTCGGCCTGCGGATGATCTTGCCTAAATTGCTCCATCACTGGCATTAACCAGCGAAAACAGCTGTGGCATTCAATCCCCACTCTGAGTTGATTGGTCTCTGTCTCTAGGCCATTTTTCAGATCCGTTTCCGTCTCTAACACCTTAGGCAGGATCTCCTCGGCGAGGTGCAACAGGCGTGCGCCTTCCTGAGTAAAAGAGAGGGGTTTGCTTTTACGCACAAAAATGGGCGAGTTAATTCGTTGCTCTAACTCCTTAATTTGATGGGAGAGAGCCGATTGAGTGACAAAACGTTTTTTGGCTGCGCCCGCCAAGCTGCCACTTTCCTTCAGTGCCATTAAGGTTCGCAGATGTCTTAGTTCGATCATGATCACTCCAAGTGAATTTCGCTCATGTTGTGCTTGAAATCAATTCGGTTGCTGGCATAGAGACTATCACAATAAACTTCTAGACGTCCAGACGCCCATTGTGATTTATCTAGGCTTAAATGCGAAAAGTTGCCAAGAAAACACCATCAGCTGGGTGCTAGTGCCGAATATGGCTTATCTCAAATAAAGGAAGATATGGTATGCAATTAAACAGTCTTGGTTTTCCCCGTATCGGGCGTCGTCGTGAACTGAAATTTGCCCTCGAAAAATACTGGCGTGGTGAGAGCACTCAAGCTGAACTGCATGAGGTGGCCAAGGAGTTACGTCGTACCCATTGGCAATGGCAAGTCGCCGCAGGGATCGAGCAAGTACCAGTGGGTGATTTTGCCTTTTACGATCAAGTGTTAACCCTGAGTGCAACCCTTAACGCCATCCCAGATCGCCACCGCGGCGAGGGTGCTATCGATCTTGATACCTTATTCCGCGTTGCCCGTGGCCGTGCACCAACTGGCACCGATGCGCCAGCCTCGGAAATGACGAAGTATTTCAACACTAACTATCACTACTTAGTGCCAGAGCTTAAGCAAGATCAAGTGTTCTCTATCGCCTATGAGCAGTTTTTTGATGAAGTGGCCGAGGCACAGGCGCTGGGTTATCAAGCCAAGCCCGTATTGTTAGGCCCTGTGAGTTACTTGTATCTGGCCAAAACCGTGGGTCAGGATTTCGATAAACTCAGCCTATTGCCCAATCTGTTAAAGGCCTATGCCGACATTCTTGCGCGTTTTGCCGCGCAGGGCGTGACTTGGGTACAGCTTGAGGAGCCAATCCTAGCACTCGAATTAACCGCCGATTGGCAAGCGGCGATTAGCGAAGCTTATCAAGCGCTTAAAACGGCTCAAGTGAAGATTTTACTCACCAGTTACTATGGCAGCATTAGTCATCATCAGGCGCTGGTTTCCGCGTTGCCGGTGGCGGGTCTGCACCTCGATTTAGTGACTGCCCCTGAACAATTGGCCTTGTTTGCCAATGCCTTAAGATCAGATCAAATTCTCTCAGCGGGTGTAGTTAATGGCCGTAACGTGTGGGCGGCAGAGGTTGACCTGATTGTCGAGCGTATCGGTAGTGTTGCCCGAGACTTATGCTCACAAGACGGCGCGCGCCTATGGATTGGCACCTCATGCTCACTGCTGCACAGCCCTGTGGATTTAGAGGTAGAGACAACCCTCACGCCAGCGTTACGTCAGCAGCTCGCATTTGCTAAGCAAAAGCTGTTGGAACTGGCCAATGTGCGCCAATTGTTACAGGCTCCAGAGTCTGTTGCCGCCAAAGAGATAGTTAACACTTGTTTGGCACGCCGTGAGGCTAAGGCACAGGCTGCGGATGCAAAAGTGATCGCCCGTGTCGCTGCGCTCACCCAAGCTGACTATGAACGTGTGAGCGAATTTACTGAGCGCCAAGCGGTACAGCAGCGCAAGTATCGTTTGCCATTGCTGCCCACGACCACGATTGGCTCATTCCCACAAACGCCCGCCATTCGTGGTTTACGTAGCCGCTGGCGCAAAGGGGAGTTAAGCGATGCCCAATATACCGAGCAGTTGCAGCAAGTGACCCGCGATACCATCGACCGCCAACTTAAACTCGGTATCGATGTGCTAGTACACGGTGAGGCCGAGCGTAACGACATGGTGGAATACTTCGGCGAGCAGCTCGAAGGCGTGGGCTTTACCAAAAATGGTTGGGTGCAGAGTTATGGTTCTCGCTGCGTTAAGCCGCCATTGATTTATGGTGATGTGAGCCGCCCGAAAGCGATGACAGTAGAGTGGGCCGAATTCGCCCAAAGCCTGACGGACAAACCCGTCAAAGGTATGTTAACGGGTCCGGTGACGATTCTACATTGGTCGTTTGCCCGTGAAGATATCAACCGCGATACCATTGCCACCCAATTGGCGCTGGCGATTCGTGATGAAGTGGTGGATTTACAAAATGCAGGCATTGGCATTATCCAAATT
Organism: Shewanella sp. GD04112; assembly: GCF_029835735.1. Classification (NCBI taxonomy): domain Bacteria; kingdom Pseudomonadati; phylum Pseudomonadota; class Gammaproteobacteria; order Alteromonadales; family Shewanellaceae; genus Shewanella; species Shewanella sp. GD04112. The sequence continues at coordinate 4,089,733 of NZ_JAOEAL010000001.1, read as the reverse complement.
GATGAACCAGCCTTCCGCGAAGGTCTGCCATTAAAGCAAAGCGAGTGGCAAGCTTACTTAGATTGGGCAGTGAATGCCTTTAAACTGAGTGCGGCGGGTGTTGTGGATGAAACCCAAATCCACACCCATATGTGCTACAGCGAGTTTAACGACACGATCGCCGCCATTGCCGCCATGGATGCGGATGTGATCACCATCGAGACCTCGCGTTCACGTATGGAACTGCTCAACGCCTTTGAAGATTTTGAATATCCAAATGAAATTGGCCCAGGCGTTTACGATATCCATTCGCCAAATACGCCAAGTGTTGAGGCCATGGTGCACCTTATCGAAAAAGCGGCGCAAAAAGTGCCTGTGCGCCAACTCTGGGTTAACCCCGATTGCGGCCTGAAGACCCGCACTTGGGATGAGGTAGAACCCGCGTTGAAGAATATGGTCGATGCGACCCGCGAACTGCGTCGCCGCCTTGGCTAAGCGCGTGTAATATCCGCAATGAATGCCTCTTTGGCATAGCGTAATAAAAGCAGGGATACCTAAGGTATCCCTGCTTTTATTGGTGATTTGAAAAGGCATATTTGAATGCGCACTTGAGCCTACTGTTTAATGGTGCTTATTCGCTAAACATCATCTCTGGGACATGCTCAGGTACCACCAATTCGCCTGCGGTGAGCTTGATAATTTCCTCGACACTCACGCCAGGCGCACGTTCGAGCAGATGAAATTTGCCTTCTTTGATTTCGATAAAGGCCAGATCCGTCAGCACTTTTTTGATACAGCCCTTACCTGTTAGCGGCAGGGTGCACTCGGTTAATAGCTTAGATTCACCGTGTTTTGAGGCGTGGGTCATGGTCACAATGATATTGTCGGCGCCGGCGACAAGATCCATGGCGCCGCCCATGCCCTTAATTAATTTGCCCGGGATCATATAGGAGGCAATATTGCCCTGAGTGTCGACCTCAAAGGCGCCTAATACGGTGAGATCCACATGGCCGCCGCGGATCATCGCAAAGGACTCGGCCGAGTCGAAGAGGGCGGCGCCCCTTGCCATAGTCACGGTTTGTTTTCCGGCATTGATTAAGTCGGCATCGACCTCTTCCATGGTCGGAAAAGGCCCCATCCCTAACAGACCATTTTCGGATTGCAGCATCACTTCAATGCCTTCGGGAATATAGTTGGCCACCAGTGTGGGGATACCAATACCGAGATTCACGTAATAGCCATCTTTGAGTTCTTGGGCGACGCGCTGGGCGAGTTGTTCTCTTGAAAGTGCCATAACCAAATCCTATTTGCTGGAGGGACGGGTAGTCAGTTGCTCGATACGTTTCTCGAAGCTGCCTTGGATAAGTCGGTCGACATAGATGCCGGGCGTATGGATTTCATCGGGATCTAATTGACCCGGCTCGACAATTTCCTCCACCTCCACCACGGTTATCTTGCCCGCTGTGGCGGCAAGGGGATTGAAGTTACGGGCGGTTCTGCGAAAGACTAAATTGCCGAAGGTGTCGGCCTTCCAGGCTTTGACTATGGCAAAGTCGCCTGTAATGGATTCTTCAAGAATGTAATGGCGACCATTGAATTCTTTGACTTCTTTACCTATTGCGACGTCAGTGCCATAGCCTGTTGCGGTATAAAAAGCCGGAATGCCCGCGCCCGCCGCCCGCATTTTTTCCGCCAGCGTGCCCTGCGGTGTGAGTTCGACTTCCAGTTCGCCAGACATCATCTGCGCCTCGAAGTTGGCATTTTCACCCACATAGGAGGCGATCATTTTTTTGATCTGTTTATCGAGCAGTAAGATCCCAAGCCCGTATTCCGTGGTGCCGCAGTTATTGGAGACGACGGTCAGGTTTTTTGTGCCCTTGTGTTTGATTTCTTTGATGAGATTTTCAGGAATACCGCAAAGGCCAAAGCCGCCCGCGATCACCGTCATCCCATCTTCGAGTCCCGCTAACGCATCGGCGTAGCTGGTAACCACCTTATTCAATCCAGACATGGAGTGCTCTCTTACGCTTGCTGAAAGTGTGGCGCTTACTATTACCCAATTTCTCGGGCGCTCCTATGGTACTAAGGTGCCAAATAAAACCGCGGCCAATTGCCATATTCTAATGGTATTGAGTCTGGGGCATTGGGAATGTGCGCCCCGCGATGCCTGTGTTCAAGGCATGGATAAAGGACTGTGACTGGATTTTAAAGCATCGGGAGACAAGCAATATGGCGGTTGAACACTCAAGCTTAAAGGGCAAGGTAGGGCTGATCACCGGCTCCACCAGTGGTATTGGTTTAGCAACGGCCCATGTGTTGGCGGAGCAAGGTTGTCATCTGATCCTGCATGGATTAATGCCAGAAGCCGAGGGGCGGCGCCTTGCGGCGGAGTTTGCCGAGCAATATCATATTCACACTTATTTCAGTAACGCCGATCTGCGGGATCCCGAGAGCATTCATGCTTTTATGGATGCTGGCGTTAAGGCATTGGGTAGTATTGATATTTTGGTGAATAACGCCGGTATTCAACACACTGAAAATGTTGCGCATTTCCCCATTGATAAATGGAACGACATTATCGCCATTAACCTATCCTCGGCATTTCATACCATTCAACAAGCCGTGCCTGCGATGGCCGAAAAGCGTTGGGGCCGCATTATCAATATCGCCTCGGTGCATGGCTTAGTAGCCTCGGTCAACAAGGCGGCCTATTGTGCGGCTAAACACGGGATTGTCGGCTTAACCAAAGTCGTGGCTATCGAGTGCGCCGAGCAGGGGATTACCGTCAATGCGATTTGCCCTGGCTGGGTGGATACGCCGCTGATCAACAAGCAGATTGAGGCCATCGCCAGCAATAAGGGTTTAAGTTACGACGAAGCTAAGTACCAGCTCGTCACGGCAAAACAACCCCTGCCAGAGATGCTCGACCCACGTCAGATTGGCGAGTTTGTGCTGTTTTTATGTAGCAGTGCGGCGCGGGGAATTACGGGCGCATCGCTGGCTATGGATGGCGCCTGGACCGCGCAATAGGTTTGGTATTGACTGCGACAGTCCAACATTCATTTTCACTTGCTTGTTAAGAAGTTAATAACAAAGGCGAACCTTATAGTTCGCCTTTTTACATTGGCTTGGGTGGATGGTGTGAGCGGCCACTGACAGCAAATAGCGCATTATCCTGTAAATTCTCACCAATGCCCTGCATAGCACTATTCAGCGAAAGCCGTCTTAAATGATAAGATAGGCGCCAGAATGTTTATCAGGTGAAAACTCACCTAGTGAAGACGTGGCAATTTTGACCTAACGCGCCGCGTGATGAATGCGGTTATTCGATTTATTTATTTGATTATGTTAGGTGTATTTCTATTCTGTCGTCCTAAACGGGGCGTACACCCTTATAGATTTGAGCATTACTGGAGACAAAACTCATGACAAACGCGAATGTGGATGCCACGCAGTTAACGACTAAGCCATCAGCAGATGGTTTTTATATGCCCGCCGAATGGGCGGCGCAGCAAGCCGTATGGATGATTTGGCCATATCGTCCTGATAACTGGCGCTCTGCAGGTGCTTATGCTCAAGCGACCTTTGCTAAGGTGGCCGATGCTATTGGTGGGGCAACTCCCGTTTATATGGGTGTGCCTCAGGCCTTTTTAGCAGAAGCTCAAAAAGTGATGCCTTCCCACGTGACTCTGGTCGAAATCGACAGTAACGACTGCTGGGCTCGCGACACTGGACCTACTGTGGTGGTTAATGCCGAGGGCGAATGCCGTGGTGTGGATTGGGGCTTCAATGCTTGGGGTGGCCACAACGGTGGTCTGTATTTCCCATGGGATAAAGACGAACAGGTTGCCGCACAAATGCTCAAGCAACATGGTTTTGCCCGTTATAGTGCGCCGTTGATCCTCGAAGGTGGCTCTATCCATGTCGATGGTGAAGGCACCTGTATGACTACGGCCGAATGTTTACTTAACGCCAACCGTAACCCAGAACTGACGAAAGAGCAGATCGAAGCCTTACTGCGTGACTATTTGAATGTTAAGCAGTTTATCTGGTTGGAAGAGGGCGTTTATATGGACGAAACCGACGGCCATATCGACAACATGTGTTGTTTTGCGCGCCCTGGTGAAGTGATCCTGCACTGGACCGACGATGAAACCGATCCACAATACCCACGCTCGAAAGCCGCGTTGGACGTGTTGCAAAACACGGTTGACGCCCAAGGTCGCAAGTTAAAAATTCACCTGCTGCCACAACCGGGTCCTCTGTATTGCACCGAAGAAGAATCAAAAGGCGTGACAGAAGGCACTGGCGTACCGCGCACTGCGGGCGAGCGCTTAGCGGGTTCTTATGTGAACTTTTTAATCACTAACGATCGTATCGTATTCCCACTGCTTGACCCTGCAACCGACGATATCGCCGCGCAAAAACTTCAGGAAATTTTCCCTAAGCACAAGATTGTGGGTGTGCCCGCGCGGGAGATTTTATTAGGTGGCGGCAATATCCACTGTATTACCCAGCAGATCCCTTCTGGAAAGTAAGTACACCAAGGAGAACAGTATGACGCTTGATGTCACTGTTATTGCACCACAATTGGCTTTCAGCGGGAGGGCGTAAGATGTTTGAAGTGACCGAAGTTTCCATTGCCGAGCTGCGTGAAGCGCTCGAATCTGGCCGCACGACTGCGGTTGAGTTGGTGAAATCCTATTTGGCTCGAGTGGCGGCTTACGATGGGCCTGCCACTGAGACTAAGCTGAATGCGTTAGTGGTGCACAATCCCGATGCGCTGAAAGAAGCCGAGGCTTCAGATGCGCGCCGTGCCCGTGGCGAAACCTTAAGCCCGCTCGATGGTATTCCTTACACCGCTAAGGACAGCTATTTAGTGAAGGGATTGACGGCGGCGTCTGGCAGCCCAGCATTTAAAGATTTAGTGGCCCAGTACGATGCCTTTGCCGTCGAGCGCCTACGCGCCGCGGGTGCTATTTGCTTAGGCAAAACCAATATGCCACCGATGGCGAATGGCGGCATGCAGCGTGGTCACTATGGCCGCGCCGAAAGCCCCTACAATGCGAACTATCTGACGGCGCCCTTTGCCTCGGGCTCATCCAACGGAGCGGGTACAGGAACAGCGGCAAGCTACTCGGCGTTCGGTCTTGCCGAAGAGACTTGGTCGAGTGGTCGTGGCCCTGCGTCTAATAACGGTTTGTGCGCCTATACGCCGTCTCGCGGGGTGATTTCGGTGCGTGGCAACTGGCCATTGACCCCAACCATGGACGTGGTCGTGCCTTATACTCGCACTATGGCGGATATGCTCGAAGTGCTGGATGTGATTGTGGCCGATGACCCTATCACCCGTGGCGACCTCTGGCGCTTGCAACCTTGGGTTCAAATCCCTAAAGCGTCTAGCGTTCGCCCAGAATCCTATCTGGCACTCGCCGCCAGCGCCGACACCCTTAAGGGGAAGCGTTTTGGCGTACCGCGCATGTACATCAACAAAGATGAACTCGCAGGTACCAGCGAAAACCCAGGTATCGGTGGACCAACGGGACAACGCATTCATACTCGCCAATCTGTTATCGATTTGTGGGAAGCGGCGCGTAAAGCCCTAGAAGCCGCCGGTGCGGAAGTGATTGAAGTCGATTTTCCGCTGGTGTCTAACTGTGAAGGCGACCGCCCCGGCGCGCCGACCGTGTTTAACCGCGGCATAGTGACGCCCCAATTCCTCCATGATGAATTATGGGAGCTTTCGGGTTGGGCGTTCGATGAATTCCTGCGGGCGAACAACGACCCTAAACTCAACAAGCTTGAAGATGTGGTGGGACATTTGATATTCCCCCATGACCTCGGCACCTTGCCAAACCGTGAGGGTGACTTAGCGGCGGGCATGGAAGAGTATGTCAATATGGCCAAACGCGGCCTGAAATCCTATGACCAGATCGACAGTATTCCCGATGGTCTGCGTGGTTTAGAAAAGACCCGTAAACTGGATCTCGAAGACTGGATGGACGGACTTAAGCTGGATGCCGTGCTGTTCCCGACCGTGGCCGATGTTGGCCCCGCCGATGCCCATGTGAATCCGGCCTCAGCCGATATCGCTTGGAGCAATGGGGTTTGGGTAGCAAACGGTAACCTTGCGATTCGCCATTTAGGCGTGCCGACTGTGACTGTGCCTATGGGCGTAATGGCCGATATTGGTATGCCAGTGGGATTAACCTTCGCGGGCCGTGCCTACGATGATAACAATCTGCTGAAGTTTGCTGGCGCGTTCGAGTCAACGGGCAATAAGCGTATGGTTCCGCCGCGTACACCGCCGCTGAGTCAATAAGCTTTACGCCGTAAGACTGAGAAATACAAAACGGGATGGGTAACAATACCCATCCCGTTTTTTTCGCGTTAATCTCTCATGCGTTATTTATCAAACCTATTCCAGCGTTAGGATTCTACTTTAACCATGTACCGCACTATCGACCTCATGCCTTTTGGTGTACTCAGAGCTAAAGGAAAGTCCAAAGTTTGGCAAACCTCATTGTCGATTCCCTACCTCGGGGGAGACTTTCAACTGGTTATTCATGGTGAGGTTAATGGGCCTTCGGCCAGTCAACGCACGGCCCTCACATTACTTATCGAGCCGAGCGAGACGTTGCGCGATGAAATAGCGGCTAAAGTGGTCGAGTTTATTCATGCTTGTAATATCGTGCCTGTTGAGTTCAGGGTTGATGTTGTCACTGTATGGTCATTGCTCACTCCTGAGCTGATTGAGGTTCACACTAGTCACGAGTACGCCTATGGTGAGGGTGAATTGGGAACTAATGCTATATCAATTGGTTACCTTACACCTTGGACGAATGAACAATTAATCCAAGTGCCATTTTTAAATGGGAAAATTGGCGTGATTTATAGCGAGTAATTTGGGGTATAGCTGTATTTTTTAATGATGTCCTCCCGCTAATGACTACTTAAAAAATAAGCACCTACAAGCATATCTTGGGTGTAGGTGCTTTGAGGGAGAGTTTGAATGGGCGAGCTAGCGAGTGTTAGCGGTTATGGGCTCAGCTAAAAACGCGGCAATCATACGGTAGGTCGCAAGGCATTCTTCTGTAACCAAATCCTGCAGCAGCATATAGGCGTGGATCATGTCTTCAAATTGATGGTGCTGCACCTGCACGCCAGCCGCCGTTAAGGCGTTGGCATAGGCAATGCCTTCATCCCGCAGAGGGTCGCAGCCCGCGGTAAATATCAAGGTGCTAGGCAGTTTGGCGTTGAACTCGCCATGTAAGGGGGAAGCTTGTTTGACTCGCTCGGCATCCTTAGCCACTTCTTGAAAATATTGCTCGAAGTACCATTGCACCCTCGGGGTTTCGAGCAAGAAACCCGCACCATTACTCTGATAGGAAGCGCTCGCCATAGTGTAATCCACGCTGGGATACACCAAGATCTGTTTGGCGATGTTAAGTGTGCTGTCGCTGAGGCTGCGTTGGCTAAGGCTAGTGCATAGCGCGCCACCGGCACTGTCACCCATGATGCTCACACCTTGTTGGTATTGCACCTCAGTCAGCACGCTTTGATAGTGGCGCAGGGCATATTCGCAGTCTTCAAGTCCCGCCGGATAGGGATGTTCGGGCGCGAGGCGATACTCAACACTGATCACCACACATTGAGCGATACTGGCAAGGTGACGACAGATAGGGTCGTATAGTTCCACACTGCCGCACATATGGCCGCCGCCGTGAAAATGTAATACCACGGGTAGCGCTTTGTTGGGCGCAGGGCTATAAACTCGGCAACCAATTTCCCTGTCGCCATGCTGCGCATCTTTAACTTGCCATGCCTTATCGGCGATATAACTCACCTCAGGCTTAGCACTCATCAGGGCCGCGAGTTTATTCAAGTTTTCCCGCAGCAGTTGTGGGCTGTATTGAATATTTTGCTGTTTCGCGAGGGCGATATTCTGGTTCGCTAACTCAAGAAAATCAGTCAGTTTTGCTGAAGCGGTACCGCGTGGGGAAACTTGCATGCTTACTCCTTAGCTTGTCCGGTTTCGGGGAGAAAATAGCTGCCAATAAACACAGTGGCGCTTAACAGAGTGATCAGCACAAACGAGGCAAAGTAACTGCCTTGGTTGATATCAACTAGCTTGCCAAACAGCCATAGCACTAAGGTCGAAATCAGATAGCTGATGGACCAAAACAGGCTAAAAATCACCGTGATTTTTTGACTGGTCATCTTAGGTAACTCGTGGGGAATCGAGACTAAAGCGGTGACGGGTAAAAAGATGCAAAAGCCTAAGACGATAGCGCACAGGGTTTGCAGCCAAGGCGCCGAGCCGAAGGAGAGCCCTAACACGGTTAAGAAAATAAGCAGGCCGCTGAGGCGAATAATCGGCAGGCGCAGGGGCTGTTTACGGCTGTAGAGTATCCCCGCTATGGTGCCGACAATCCCAAAACCAATCACCCACTTACTCTGGCTGATGCCCGCCTGCGGATAAAAGGTGAATAGGCAAATATAAAAGGATAATAATCCCGAGTAGGTGAGGGCATAGGCCCAGTTAAAGCCGTCTTTTAAGCCATCGAGATAGGAGTATGAGTGGGTGTTATCTTGTTGTGCATTGGCTTGATGGCTAGGGGCTTGTTCAAACTTCACCAATAACCAGAGTAGCGCCAGTACCAGACTGGCCAGGGAAAACACCAACAGGCTTTGTTGCCAACCGCCGCTGATGGCGTTGATGCTCGGCATGCCCCAAAGCACGATAGCAGTGCCCACATTAAAGGCCACCGCGTTTAATCCATTGATCACTGGGCGTTCTTCGGGGGCGAACCAGTGCATCACAATCGGGTTGAAATAGACAATCATAAAGGCGCCGCCCAGCCCCATTAAAAAGCGGCTCACCAGCAGTAACTCATAGTTTGGAGCGAAGGGTGTCATGATGCCTGTGACTATCAATAACGCCGCGACTAAAAACGCATACTTCACCCCAAATTTGAGGGTGAGATAGGCCGCAGCAAAGGTGCCGACAATTTTGGCTAAGGTGACAGCGCCGCTCAATAAACTGGCGGAGGCATAACTCTCGATATGCATCGAGGCCATGATGTTATTCATACTCGCGGTGCCGCCAACCCATGCCATTGCAAATAAGACGTAACTGGTAAAAACCAAGCCTTCTACGAGATATTTATGGGTAATTTTTATCGGCATAGTTGTTTAAAACCTCGAGTCAATATTGGCCGTAGGTTAGCCGATGGGGGGGGATAAATAAGTACTACCTTAGTGCACCGTGCTGTTATCAAGTGTTTAACAATTTGTTTGTCTAGTGTAGTTTGGCTGGGTGTATACAGGTTGATTGGGGAATATCTTGCTGGCGTGGTTGTCTGTTGATACTTGGTGGATCAGCGTTATATCGATTGTCTATTTGGCTGTGCTGTTTATTGTCGCCCAATGGGGGCAAAATCAGGCGATTGATCAATGGCGTAAACGCCCTTGGGTGTACAGTTTATCCTTGGGGGTGTGTTGTACTTCGTGGGCGTTTTACGGCACGGTTGGGCAAGCGGCGACCACGGGCGCTTGGTTAGCGCCCATCTACATAGGTTCGATAATCTGCCTAGTATTGGCGTGGCCTATGTTGATGCGCACATTGCAGATCATCAAAAGCCAAAACCTGACCTCGATTGCCGACTTTATCGCCTGCCGCTTCGACCGCTCGCCTAAAATTGCCGCCAGCGTTGCCATGGTGTCCCTCTTTGGCACTATTCCCTATATCGCGCTGCAACTGAGGGCGATAAGTACCAGCTTCGACCTCTTAACGGGTACCTTTCAGTCTGGGATCAGCACGGCGTTTATCGTTACTATCGTGTTGATTATCTTTAGTATCTTATTCGGTACACGGCAGCTTTCGGCCAGTAAACAAAATCAAGGGTTGGTTCTGGCGATTGCCTTTAGCTCTATCGTTAAGCTGTTTGCGCTCACCACGGTTGGGTTGTTCGCGACTTTCTATGTGTTTGATGGTTTTAGTGATTTGCTCGCTCGGGGTCAGCACTTACCGCCGAGTTCTGAGGGGAATTCACTCTATTTTGTGCTGTCACAAATTCTGCTGGGCGCCATTACCATCTATGCGCTGCCACAGGAATTCCACATGATGATGATTGAAAATCATCATGCCAAAGAGTTAAAAGCCGCCCGTTGGATGGTGCCACTGTATCTGCTGCTGATTAATGCCTTTGTATTGCCTATCGCGCTTGCGGGGCAGATTAGCTTTCCCGGCGGCAGTGTCGATGCCGACACCTACGTGCTGACCTTACCACTCTTCTATCAGCAGGCTTGGCTTGGGGTCTTGGTGTATATTGGCGGCCTTGCGGCGGCAACGGCCATGGTCATTGTGGCGGCGATTGTACTCAGCACCATGATTTCGACCGAGATTTTGACTCCATTGCTGCTGAGATTGCCGAAATTTAGCTCGCAACAGACACCGCAGCTTGCGGGGATATTGCTCAATTTACGGCGGATATCGATAGCGGCGATTCTGCTATCGGCCTTTGCCTTCGAGCGTTATATCGATCAGCAGAATCACTTGGCCAGCATTGGCTTATTATCCTTTGTGCTGCTGTCGCAGTTTTTTCCCGCCGCCGTGGGCGCGCTCTATTGGCGCCGCGCCACCACCCAAGGGGCCTTTTGGGGCATGTTGATGGGCAGTTTAGTCTGGCTCTATACCTTGCTGCTGCCCGCGACCTTTCCCGATGCACTCTGGGTCACCCAAGGCTTGTTGAATATTCCATGGTTAACTCCAACCGCGCTATTTGGCCTGACGGGGCTGGATAATATCAGCCACGGCCTACTGTATAGTTTGCTCGCGAACGTCGGTTGTTTTGTGCTGATTTCGTTGCTGAAAGAGCAGAGTGTGGGGGAGGTGCTCCAAGCCGATGTGTTTGTTAACCGTAAACAGGTGGCGCTGGAAAGGCACCTCTCGGTTGAGGATCTGGCGAGCCTATTACACCGCTTTATCAACAAGGAAGAAGCCGATGCCCTGCAGGCTAGGGCGAAAGTACTTGGTTCGGAATTGCAATTAGCCACACGGCGCGAGGAGCTGGTGGATTACACCCGTCTTAAGCTGTCGGGGGTACTAGGGTCTGCCTCGACGCGGATGGTGATGAATGCCGCCTCACGCTCCCAGCAAGTACCGCTGGAGGATGTGGTCAGCATAGTCGATGAGGCCAACCAGATCTTCGAGTTTAACCGCGAGCTGCTGCAATCAGGGGTAGAAAACATCGAGCAGGGGATCAGCGTAGTCGATGCCGATATGCGCCTAGTTGCATGGAACAAACGCTATATTGAATTGCTTGATTATCCTAAAGATTTGGTAAAAGCTGGTATACCGATAGAGACGCTGCTGCGGTTTAATATCGAGCGCGGCATTATTGTGGGTGATGAGGCCCATGAGCTGGTGGAAAAACGCCTCGCCCATATGCGTAGCGGCAGCCCACACCATTTCCAGCGCACTATGCTCGATGGCAAGGTACTGGAGATCCGTGGTCAAGCCATGCCGGGTGGCGGCTTTGTCAGTACCTTTACCGACATTACCGCCCATATTCAGGCCGAAAAAGCCCTGCAACTGGCTAACGAAAACCTCGAAAAGCGGGTCGAAAGCCGCACAAGGGAACTCGCTAAAGCCAAGGCCGAAGCCGAGGCGGCTAATAGCAGTAAGACACGCTTCTTAGCGGCGGCGAGCCACGATTTAATGCAGCCCTTTAACGCACTCACTCTGTTTACCGAGATGCTCAAACAGCGGGTGACGTCGACCGAACTCAAGGATCTCGCCACCCATATTGAAGCCTCCCTAAATGTGGTGGAGAGCCTGTTATCCGATCTGGTGGAAATCTCCCGCCTCGATAGCAGCAGCCTTAAAACCGAGCTGAGCCAATTTGCGCTCAATGATTTACTCTCAACCTTAGTGAATGAGTTTAAAGCACTTTCCGCCGAGCAGGGCATAGATTTTTCCTATCAGTTCTCCTCCTGTTTAGTGCAAAGCGATCAACGTTTGCTGCGACGGATTATTCAAAATTTCCTCTCCAATGCGTTCCATTATTCCCCTGCTGGCGCGGTGAATCGGCAAACGCCGCTGTCGCTCAATGCCAGCGCGGCTTTGCCTAAGCTATCACAAGCCGATTTTGTGCCTAAGGTGCTGCTGGGTGTGAGGCGGCTCGAACATAGCCTGCTCATTCAAGTATGGGACAATGGCCCCGGCATTCCTCAAGATAAACAGCAGGCGATTTTCGGCGAGTTTGAGCGCCTCGAACAAACGCGGGAGATCCCAGGGCTTGGGCTGGGACTGGCGATTTGCGATCGCATCGCTAAGTTACTCGGGCTTAAGATTAGGTTGCACTCAGAGGTGGGTAAGGGCACCTGTTTTAGTGTTGAAGTGCCGCGCGTATTCGCTCAGGCTAAACCCAGTAATCCCAGTAATGTGGTTAAGCTACGCAGCGAAGAGGAAGGCGTAAACGATAGCTTTAATATCAGCGTGTTAGTCATAGATAACGATGAGTTAATGCTAAAGGCCATCTCCTCATTGCTGTTAGGCTGGGGCTGCCATGTACTCACTGCACGGGATAAAGCAAGTGCCGAGCAGCAACTTGCGCAGCAGGTGTTGCCGAAGCTTATCATTGCCGATTACCACTTGGATGATGACCAAAACGGTGTCGATCTGGTGCAAAGCTTACTCACTCATCCTGTGTTTAGTAGTCAGCGTCCGACCTGCATTATCTGCTCGGCAGATCCGTCTGAATCCGTGCGACAACACACCAGCAGCGCACAGTTCAGTTTTGTGCGTAAACCCGTTAAAGCCACCGCCTTAAAACGATTAATTAAGCAATTGTCTTAACTCTGCACTATCGTGGTTCTGGCATTAATAAATGCGGATAAAAAAAACAGTGGCTTAGTGCCACTGTTTTTCTTTAGGTTTGAATTCTGGAGCCTAGGTTAGTTAGGCGCTGATCGGCGGTTTATCGTTGCTGGTTATCATCAACTGTTGGAAGACTAAGCCTGCCTGAGTGCGGTTGTAGACTTCGAGTTTAACCAGTATCGCCGACACGTGTTTCTTTACCGTGGTCTCTTTAATATCAAGATCATAGGCGATCTGCTTGTTTAAGCGTCCATTGGCAATGCTGGCCAGCACTGTGTACTGCTGTGGGGTTAATTGCGCCAGTTGCTTCGCTAAACGTTGATGCTCGGCAGCGGTTTGCTGATCGACATTGATATCCGTGTGTTCCGGTAGCCAGACTTCCCCTTCGAGCACAGTAGCAATCGCGGTGGAGATCTGGGTTAAGCTGGCGGATTTGGGGATAAACGCACTGGCGCCAAAGTTAATGGCCTTACGGATAATCTCGGGCTGATCATCGGAGGACACCATGATCACCGCGATATCGGGAAAATGATTCTGTAGTAGAGTTAAGCCAGTAAAGCCCTCATTGCCGGGCATATGTAAATCGAGAAAGATCAGTTCAATATCAGGATTATTCTCAACGAGCGTAATTAATTCTTGAAAGTTTTCTGCTTCCAATACTTCCGCTGTATTCACATTCTTGAGAACAGCTTGCGTTAAGGCTGTACGAAATAATGGATGATCATCAGCAATGGCGACTTTTATCTGAGACATAATCCGTTCCCTTTATTTTTTAACCAAGTTTAATCCTATTGGAAATTAATGCTAGATAATATTTAAAGCCGTTAAATTAATAACCGACTCATGGGAGTCGGTTATTATTATGCGTCAATAACATTATATTCTAGAAATTATAGCCAACAGTGAGAGAGATAGTCTCTGGATCGCCATAATAACCAATTAATGTATTGTCACCACCTAAACCTGGAATATATCCGCCATTACCATCTGGGGTGACGAAGGCGTAGTTACCGACCAGATATTCTTCGTTAGTGACGTTTTTCCAATGCAGACCCGCTTGCCAGTGACCGTCGTTGCTGTACCAGTTCAAGCCGAGGTTTAACAGGCCATAGCCGTCTTGGCTCAACAGGTTATTTACTACGGCTAAGTCGTAGTCGCTGCGATAGTAGTAGTTACCATTGGCCACAAAGCTGCCGATATCCGTGTCGATATTGTAGCTAAATCCAACGTTTGCCGTGGTATCAGGGGTGTTGGTGATAGTGTAAGTGTCGCTGATATCGATGCGGTTTCCATCGCTATCGTAGGAGATCACTTCCTCGAAGCTGGCATCGATTAAGCCCAGAGTCGCGAACAGATTCAATGACTCAGTCGCGGCGTATTCCACTTCGAGTTCTAGACCCGTGGCCGTCGATTTACCAATGTTGCCTAGACGTTGGTTAAGATCGGACGCGTTTTCACCGGGTAATACGGTCACGAACTGTCTGTCTTTATGGTCTAAGTAGAAGGCGGTTGCGTTAACTCGCAGCCTGTCAAACCATTCACTCTTTATACCCAGTTCATAGGAGTCAACGACTTCTGGGTCTACTGCGGGTTCTGGTCCCGTTGCCCTTGGGTTAAAGGTGCCCGACTTGAAGCCCTGTGAATAGCTGGTAAAGAGCATCATATCGTCGCTGAGTTGGTACTCTAAACCTAAGCGTGGATTGAGTTTCGACCAGGTTTCCTCATCATCTAACACCTTAGGAATACTGGCGTTGATGGCATCTTCATCGCGAACATATCCTGGGATCCAACCTGTTTCGGGATAAAGCGTCGTAAACATGATGCCGTTATAGACAGTGGCATCCTTCGTTTCGCGGGTATAACGCAAACCTGCGGTCATCGACAATTTATCCGTGATGTCGTAAGAGCCCTGAGCGTAGGCGGCATAGCTTTCACTGTTGTTGCAACCACGAACTTCACGAGTAAGACCACCATAAGCTTTGTAATATTCATACAGGATGGAATCGAACATCCCGCAGGAATCGCCTTTAAAGTAATAAAGGCCTGATACGAGTTTCAAATTATCGCCGTCGTAGTTAGCTTGGAATTCCTGACTAAATTGCTCGTCATCGTAGATGGCTGGAACGTCCAAAATACGCAGGCTGGTGTTGTCAAAGTCGATGTTGGTGGGCGAATAGCTTTCGCGGGATGAGGTCACGGATTTCAGTGTCCAATCATCGTTCAAGCCGTATTCAATGGTCAGCCCCCAACCTTCGGTTTCCACTTTGTTCCAGGTTGGCATACTGGTGTAAGAGTCGTATTTGCTGTCTGGTACTGGGGCATCGGTCAGGACACTGGGGAGCATGCGGTAGCCCCCCTTTGAATTCGACTCATCTGTGGTTTTATCGTAGTTGAGGCGCATAAACAGATCGTCGGTTGGCGTGTATTCTAAGCTCACACGGCCCGCCATAACATCTTTGTTATAGTTTTCAGTATCTTGATCTGGTAATGCTGAGGTGATGAAGTCACCATAACCATCGCGATTTAAGCTTGCGAAGGCGCCACCAATATACAGCTTGTTATCAATTAAAGGTAATTGACCTGCTATTTTGTAGTCTTGCTGGTTGTAGCTGCCGATGGTGGCATTGAGGTTTAACTCAGCGTCACCGCTCATCTTCTTGGTCACGTATTTGACCGCGCCGCCGATGGTATTTTTACCATAGAGGGTGCCCTGTGGACCACGCAGTACTTCGATACGTTGCACATCGAGGATATCGAGCACCGCGCCCTGTGGGCGGGCGATATACACATCGTCGATATAGATACCGACGCCGGGCTCATAGCCCCAGAGCGGATCTTCTTGACCGACACCGCGAATAAAGGCCGTGAGGGTAGAGTTAGTGCCACGACTGGATTGCAGCGTGGTGTTGGGTGAAAATTGCTGGATTTCAGTCATCACGCTGATGCCATTTTCCGCCAAATCGTCAGCACTGACCGAGGTCACTGCAACAGGTACGTTTTGCAGGCTCTCAATGGACTTACGAGCGGTGACTTCAATGCGTTCTAAGGTAGCTTGCTTCTCCCCGGTGCTATTTTCATCCTCAGCAACAGCATATTGTGCTGCCAATGCAGATGAGATAGCTAAAGCAATGCAACTCATTTTGATAGTATTCTGTTTCATACAGATTTCCCGTTGTAGTATTTATTTTTTAAAGGTTGGTACTTACTACTATTTTTCTGATTCACATTGACTCTATAGTAATTATTTAAAATTTAAATCGGTACTATAGTAGTATGTGTTTTTAACTCATTGTTTTTATTTTTATACCGATACGTTGAATATCGATACTCAAGGTTTATTTATTATTAAACCCTATATTCCCCAAAGATTGATTATTTCTGGCATGCTGCTGATAGGAGCTTTTAGTAAAAAGTCTCCCGTGTTTCCACCGTTTTTAATATCTGGATTAACGGCAATGCCATGGCCCATATTATTTATTTCGACTAACGAAATAAGGTTATTGCCACTCGTATCGGACCAAGTGCTAACACTATAGTCGGCATATTGTTCGACTCTTGGTGTTTTATTCGCTTGGGTCAGTGCGACCCACTGGGCCGAGAGTTGTTTGGCATTTTCAGGATTCACCACCACATCATTTTGCCCTGTCCACACGGTTAAGGCGGGCCAGTGTTGTTGGTTTGGGTGCACTTGTTTGGCAAAACTCACCAGTTCTTCAACAGACTCTGCTGGGCCCTTTTTCATGCAGGAAATGGCTTTGGTCAGGTTATCGGCGCAGGGGTAAGGCAGGCCTGCGATCACCGCGCCTGCGGTGAATAAATCGGGATAGTTAACCAGTGCGGCGCTGGCCATGGCGCCACCGGCGGACAGGCCAATCACATAAACTCGCTTTGCGCCGGATTGGGATTGGGCTTTGGCTATCATGTTTTTCAGCGATAGCATCTCGCCGCTATCCACCTGAGTATCCTGCGCTGAAAACCAGTTATAACAACGCTTTACATTGTTATCAAAACTCTGTTGTGGCACCAGTAAGCTAAACTTTTTCTCTTGGGCGAGGGCGGTTAAACCGCTATTGTTGGCCAGTTCCACGCCATCCTGCACACAGCCGTGCAGCAGCACTACGAGCGCATCTTGGCTTGGGCCTTCGGGCGATAAATAGGAGGCGGTTAACTCACCGGGATTGGCGCCAAATTCGCTAAATGCCTGATATTCACTCTGGGCATAGGCTGGGGTGAATAACAGTGCGCTGAGGCAAGTGGCAATGAGTGTCAATTTGCGCATAGGAGTGCTTCCAAGTTCATGATAGTGAGAACTTGCTGAATTTTGCGGCGCCTGACAATGGCACTTTAGTTCCAGAGCTTGATGCTGCCCTGCGTTCATTAGCCTGTTATGGCGGATACCAATAAGGTTGAGGCAATAACCCATCGCAAACGAATCAGGACTCGTTTGTGGGAATTGTTACGGCCGTGATCTCTGTTTCAAACTTCTACACAGATATTTGCAAATCTTTACCTGATATCGACATTTCCTTCGTCTACTGCGCTGAGCTAACTCTATATACTGACTGCACTATTTTTCCTCCCGCAAGATATACGCTTGCGCCCATTGGCATTGATGGACACCCAGATTCAGATGAAAAAATCCTCAAAGCGTAAACTCATATTGATCTTAAGTGGCTTAGTCCTCCTCGGGGGCGGCGCTTATTTTCTGCTGCATAAACCCGAGGCGGCCCCAAGCTATGTGACTGAACCCGTTAAGCGCGGCGACATTGAAAACTCGGTGCTCGCTAATGGCATGTTGCAGGCCTCCAAGTTGGTGAGTGTGGGCGCGCAAGTCTCGGGGCAAATTCAGAGTCTGCCTGTGGATCTTGGCCAAGAGGTGAAAAAGGGCGACCTTATCGCGCAAATCGACAGCCTTGCCCAGCAAAACAACCTGCAAAATGCACTGGCTTCCCTTAAAAGTATCAATGCCCAGTACCGCGCTAAGCAGGCGCAAATTCATCAGGCAAAACTCGAATATACCCGTCAGCAGGAAATGCTTGCCGATAAGGCCAGCTCCCGCGCAGACTTTGAAGCCGCCGAAGCCACGCTGACGGTTTATCAAGCTGAGCTTGAGCAGTTACAGGCGCAAAAACAACAGGCTGAGATTAATGTCGACAGTGCCAGAATCGATTTAGGTTATACCAAGATCACCGCGCCCATGGATGGCACGGTCGTTTACTCTGCGGTTGAAGTGGGCCAAACCGTTAACGCCAATCAAACTACGCCAACCATAGTTGAGATGGCGCAGCTCGATACCATGACGGTCAAGGCACAGATCTCCGAGGCGGATATAGTCAATGTGCATCCGGGGCTGGCGGTGTACTTTACGATTCTTGGTCGTCCCAACCATCCTTATCGCGGCACCCTAAGGGCGATTGAACCCGGCCCCACCTCCATGGATGGTGACGATAGTAATATGAGTTCCAGCGATTCGGACGCCATCTACTACCACGGCTTATTCGATGTCGAAAACCCCGACCGTACCCTACGTATTGGCATGACGGCGCAGATCTCGATTGTGCTCGCTAAAGCCGATGATGCGTTGTTAGTACCATCACAGGTGCTACGAGCTAAACCGCGGGATAAAGCGGCATCGGCAAGCGATCGCAAATCCCGTGGGCCGCAGTATCAAGTGCCAGTGCTGGTGAATAACCAAGTGCAATATGTGGATGTGACTGTCGGTATTAATAACAAAATCAATGCCGAAATCCTGTCTGGCCTGAACGAAGGCGATCAAGTGGTGCTCGGAATGCCCGCCGACGGTTCGACCATGAAGTTCCGTGGCCCACCAATGAGGTTTTAAGCGTGAGTAAGCCATTACTGGAAGTCTCAGCTTGTTACCGCAGTTTTCAGGCGGGTGAGCAACAACTGACTGTACTCAAAGATATTAATCTTTCCATCGCCCGTGGTGAGATGGTGGCGATTGTCGGCGCCTCGGGTTCGGGTAAGTCGACCCTGATGAATATCTTGGGCTGTTTAGATAAACCCTCAAAGGGCTCGTACTTTATCGATGGCCAAGATACCTCGCAGATGGATGTGGATGAACTGGCAAAGCTGAGGCGCGAGCATTTTGGCTTTATTTTCCAGCGATATCATTTGCTTGGCGATCTTAATGCCGTGGGTAACGTCGAAGTGCCCGCCGTGTATGCGGGTAAAGATCGCTTAGAGCGTCGGGAGCGGGCGGAAAGCTTATTATCGCGTTTGGGTTTAGGTGAGCGCCTCGACCATAAGCCGAATCAGCTCAGCGGCGGCCAGCAGCAAAGGGTGAGTGTGGCGCGGGCGTTGATGAATGGCGGCGATGTGATCCTCGCCGACGAACCGACTGGCGCCTTAGATAGTCACAGCGGCGAAGAAATGATGCGGCTGTTACAGGAGCTGCACCGCGAGGGCCAGACCATCATTATCGTGACCCACGATATGCATGTGGCCCAGCATGCCGACCGTATTATCGAGATTAAGGACGGGGTGATTATCAGCGATGAGCCTAATCCCGCCTCCAATATTGCGCCTGTGCCTAAGACCGAAGTGATCCCCGCCAAGACTAAGGCACGCACCCGCGTGGCGGCATGGGACAGATATGCCGAAGCCCTGAAAATGGCGCTGCTGGCGATGTCGACCCATAGATTGCGCACCTTTTTAACTATGCTCGGGATTATTATCGGTATAGCCTCCGTGGTGTCTGTAGTGGCGCTGGGGGAAGGCTCGCAGCGGGAAATCTTAAAGAGCATTAGTTCGATGGGCACCAATACCATAGACATTCGCCCCGGCTCAGGCTTTGGTGATAGGCGCTCGGCAAGGGTGCGAACTTTGACCGCAAGCGATGCCAACGCACTGAAAAACTTACCCTATGTCGATAGCGTCACCCCGAGCATTGGCTCGAGTGCGACTGTGCGTTATGGCAATAAGGCGGTCACGGCGACTGTGAATGGCGTAGGGCCAGAGTTCTTCCGTGTTCGAGGCTATGAGCTTGCCCAAGGACAGTTTTGGGACGATGACAGTGTTAATGCGTTAGCCCAAGATGCGGTGATCGACGAGAACACCCGTAAACAGCTGTTCCCTAACAGTAGCGGCGCTATGAATTCTGCCATCGGGGAAGTCATCTTCCTCGGGGATTTACCGGTGCGGATTATTGGTGTGACTCAGCCTAAGGAAAGCGCCTTTGGTAATAGTGATGCCCTCAATGTGTGGGTGCCTTACACGACGGTTTCTGGCCGTATGGTAGGTAAAAAATACTTAGATGGCATTACCGTGCGACTCGATGAGTCGGTGCCGAGCAATGCGGCGGAGCAGGGCATTATTAGCCTGCTGAAGATGCGCCACGGCACCCAGGATTTCTTCACCATTAACACGGATACCATTCGCCAGAATATCGAGAAAACTACCGCGACCATGACGCTATTAATCTCGGCCATTGCGGTGATTTCCCTCGTCGTGGGCGGTATTGGGGTGATGAATATCATGCTAGTGTCGGTGACCGAGCGCACCCGCGAGATTGGTGTTCGCATGGCGGTTGGGGCGCGCCAGAGCGATATTCTGCGGCAGTTTTTAATTGAGGCCGTGTTGGTTTGTCTGTGCGGCGGCGCGCTTGGGGTGGCCTTGGCCTATTTGATTGGCGTGGTGTTTGCCCAAGCGGGAGGCAGTTTCCAGATGATTTATTCGACGACTTCTATTGTTGCCGCCTTCGCCTGCTCTACCTTAATCGGGGTGTTGTTTGGCTTCCTGCCCGCTCGTAATGCGGCGCGTTTAGACCCTGTTGATGCCCTAGCGAGAGAGTAACTGAATGAATAATCGAGTTTTAACGCATCAAAACGAAGTAAGCCGCCGTGTCGGTTCAACGCTCAAGCTCAGCGTGATTGCCATCAGCATTGCGCTGCTGTCAGGTTGTGGCGCGCTGATGCGCTCCGACTTTGAACCGCCTGCTTTACAGGTGCCTGAGCAGTGGCAGCACACCCAAGTGAATGGTCAAGTGAGCCTAGACCCTTGGTGGCAGAAGTTTAATCAACCCGAATTGGATCAGCTGATTAGCCAAGTGCTCAGCAGTAATAATGACCTGACGCTCGCCACCTTAACCTTGCAAAAGGCGCGTTTACAGGCGGGGTTAGCGCGGGATGATCTGTATCCACAGCTCAGCTCCAATAATACGGCCTCGGTGAATAAACCACTGGAGGGCGGCAGTTCGAGCAAGGCATTTCAGGCGAACCTGTCGGTAAGCTATGAGGTGGATCTCTGGGGCAAAGTGTCGGCCAATATCGACCAAGCTCAATGGACTGCGCTGGCAAGTCTCGAAGATAGGGAGAGCACGGCGCAGAGTCTCGTCGCGACGACGGCGTCACTCTATTGGCAGATTGGCTATTTGCATCAGCGGATTGAACTGAGCAATAAGAGTATTGAACACAGTCGGCAAACGCTGGCGTTAACCCAGCGCCAATATGCCTCGGGCGCTGTGACAGAGCTGAATGTGCTCGAATCCCAACGCAGTTTAGCGGGGCAAGAGGCCTCCCACAGCCAACTGCTGCAACAGTTGGTTGAAGCCGAGAATGCTCTGGCGATCTTACTCAATCGTGCCCCGGGGCAAGTGGCGGTTGAGATCAAGCAATTGCCGGACAGTGCGGTGCCTGAGGTTGGCGTCGGCATTCCCGCCGACTTGGTCGGCCGTCGTCCCGATGTGAAGGCGGCCCTGTATCAATTGCGCTCGGCGCTCGCCAGTAAGGATGCGACCTATGCCAGTTACTTCCCAAGCTTGAGTTTGACTGGCAGCGTAGGGGAGTCGACCTCAGAGCTAAAAGAGCTATTGCGTAATCCCGTGGGGAGTTTAGGTGCGGGCTTAGTGCTGCCTTTTTTGCAATGGAATCAAATGCAAATCAACAATGATATTGCCGATATCGACTATCAATCGGCCATCGTCAGCTATCGTAAAACCCTCTACAGCGCCTTCGAGGATGTGGATAACGCCATCTCGGCCAAGCAGCAATACGCTTACCAAGGTGAGAAGCTTGAGCTGCAATTTAGCGCCGCCGCCCAGGCCGAAGCCATTTATGAGAGCCAATATCGCCATGGTGCTATCGGCATTCAAAATTGGATCGATGCGCAGGAGAATCGCCGCAGCGCCGAGGCCGCATTGCTGGAGAATCGCTATAACCAATTAACGGCCCAAGCGACACTCTACCAAGCCTTAGGTGGGGGCGATATAGCGCCGCCATTAGCGGATAACTAATTGAATCATTCATAAATAAAAAACCGCGATGCCTAAGGCTATAGCGGTTTTTTATTATCTCGCTTTTATCTTAATGCGAGTCGTGATTAGCTGCGCAGAATATGCAGTGGCAGGCTTAACATATCATCGCCCGTGCCCGCTAAGTGCCAGATAATGCCGACGAGGGCGGCAACGGTGACCAGATACCAAATGGTCGAGAAAATCTGCCCATATCTATCTAGCGGCAATAGGTGGCTTTGATGGCGGGTACGCCACTCGAACACTATCTCTAAGCTACCGATAAGCAATAGGAAACCGAGCAGGGCAAGGCCCAAGGTATAGCTGATATACACCCCAAAGGCGGCGCCAATCACACAGGCGATTAAGCCCATGATGCTGTTCATCGAGAAGCTAATGCTCTTTAAAATATGGCCGCCATCGAGGGGTAAAATCGGCAATAAATTAAACAGGTTAAGTAGCGCGTTAAAGGCCGCAAGCCCCGCAAAGAAGACATTGTCCGTCATGTGGTAAGCGATAAGCGAGCCTATCGACATCAACAGGCCGAAGGTTGGCCCCATAATCGAGATGACCACATCCTGCCAGCGGGTGTTAATCTTTTCATCGCTCAGCGCGAGTCCGCCCATAAAGGGGATGAGATAAATCCCTTTGGTTTTCATCCCAAAATACTTCATCGCGCGGATATGGCCGTATTCGTGGAAGACCAAACAGGCGATAAGCGCCAAGGCAAATTGGAAGGAAAACAGCCAAGAATAGGCCGCCACACTCGCGCCTGCGAGCACCACTTTAATTACTTTGGCACTCTTGAGCAGCTTAAAGCCGAGGGAGGCTAAGCCGACAAAACTGATTTTTTGTGGATTAGTCACGGGGATTTCAGGGGTTTGACGCTCGATATCTTTCTCGGTGCGAGTGCCT
Organism: Shewanella sp. GD04112; assembly: GCF_029835735.1. Classification (NCBI taxonomy): domain Bacteria; kingdom Pseudomonadati; phylum Pseudomonadota; class Gammaproteobacteria; order Alteromonadales; family Shewanellaceae; genus Shewanella; species Shewanella sp. GD04112. The sequence goes on along the minus strand of NZ_JAOEAL010000001.1, from coordinate 4,066,706 downwards.
TGGGCTATCACTTCCTCATCGACCAACAGGCGGTAATCGAATCGAAACGGCTGCCAAACCACGTCGGTCTCGAGACGTACCAAGATTTTGTGTTCTAAAACCTGTGTTTCGCCGGTATCGCTGGCCAATTGGCTCTGGTGCTGGGTGAGTTCAAATTCATGGACTTTGAGGCCGCCATTTTCGACCGATGCGGCTTTTTGTGAGACTAAGGTATTGTCCCAAAAGAGTTGTTGCCAACCTGCGAGTGAGCCTTCCAAACGCAGCAATTTGCCTAAGCAGTCAATCTTAAGTAGTTCCAATTTAGGGTCCGTTTGTATGTGTATCCGAATGATGCCCAGCGATAATTTGGCATATAAATATCAATCGCTTTGGGCAAAACGGCCTGAGCCGTGTATGACAAATTATGCCTGTGAAATGTGACTGAGGATATTAGCTTTTAGGATCATCTTAATTTTTATTGTGATCGCTCGCGATTTCTTTGAGCTGGGTTAGTCATCTAAGCTGCGAACGATTTCCATCCCTTGGGCCAAGGTGGTGAAGGCTAACTTAGCAACGCAGCACTGGCCTATGGCATTGGCGTGCTTTTGTACCCATTTGATAAAGTCGGTAAGCGGCAATTTTTGCTCTTGTTTGAGGAGCTTAGGTAGCTCGCCTATGGGATCTTCATGAATGGTGCTTGGAGTGGCGCGGATCAGATATTGATTACCGAGACTGTCGAGTAACAGATCCGTGTCGACAAATTGATGCTGATACAGGCAGGCAAGTTCTAACCAATCCCGTTGATGGGCGAGGTAGAGTAGTTCGTCATTTTGAGTGAGTTTGACTACCGCAGGCCATTCAATGTCTGCCATTTTCACTTGAGTCATGCGCAATCCCGTAGGCTTTTTATGTGCTTAGCCTTTTAGCCGACAGAGTCTGTGCTAAAGGGCTGTATTGAGGTCAGTATGCCACCGACCTAGGCGAAGATGAAAGGCGTTGGGGGATTTTCTCTGGCAAGTCGCCTAAATGGGGGAGCATGGCGGGCAGCAAAGCATTCAGGCTAAGCATTCGCGCTAAGAGTTCACTCAATGGAATGAACCCTTAGCGGGTGTTGATGATTGCCCTGTTAATGGCTTGCCGCTTGCGCCTTAGGTTTAGCGTTGTAATCGAAGTTAATCTCTTGATTCAGATTGGTGATTGAGCAGGTACCGTGTTCGCGGGTGGTTCTGTGATTGGCTTGACCAATATGGAACTTGGCATTGAGGAATACGTGCTTAATCACATCGATACGATACTTGTCGTAATAGGTTTCGACTTCTTGCTTGAGGCTATCGAACTCTAATTCTTCGCGAGAACGTTCAGCTAAGATGCGATTCTTCTCATCGAGCATCATCTTGATCTGTTCGATCATGATAGGGTCGCTCTGCCATTCGGATTTCGGCGGCAGTTTTTTCAGGCGAGCCTCGATATCCAGCGTCGCCACCACCATAGCATGCACGCTCTCCTCCAGCTGCTTGAGATTCTGTTTGAGTTCGCCCTGTTCCATGGCACAGTACACTTCGGTTTTGGTGCCTGCGGTTGCGCCTATCACGACGGCGGTGAGGCCCTTTTCGGCATGCACGACACCACCCACTAAGTCACCACGGCGGCCGCTCTGATCGCTTACAGTGAGCGTGCCTGCGGTTTTGGTATTACTGTGGAGTAATTGCTTAGTGATCAGGATATTACCCTTAGCCGTTAACTGGGAATATTGCACGAACTGGGCGCTGATCTGCCCCTGAGCCGTGATATTGGTGGAGAACTCATTCACTCTGACTTGGCGACCAATCACGCCCTTGCTCACCGTAATATCGCCATCGGCCTCGAGAGTTGCCGAATCGACAAAGCCCATCACGGTAATATCGCCTGAGCTTTTAACCATCATGCCTTCGTGCACATCGCCTGTGATTAAAATACTGCCTTTAAAGTTGATATGGCCGGTACTGATATCCACATCTTTAAGTTGCAACACATCGTCGACATTCATGCCAGTACGGGTTTCAACGGGTTGGCCTGCCACTGTGGCGATGAGTTTATTGGGGTCTTTCGGGTGGAAGTCGGTACCAGTACCCGGTTGTAATACCAGATCTTTCCCCGGTTTTTGCTTAAGGACTTCGCCTTTAATGTTATAGCCGGGAGACCCTTCGGTCGCGGGATGCTTAATCATTAGCAGATCGTTGGGCTTGACCATGATCATCGCCCCGAGATTACGCATATCCACAGTACCGTCTTCCCGCTCCTGCGGCTGCAATAGGCGTTCACGGGCGAGGGAGACTTTACGCTCCAGCACCGCATTTTGACCATTGATCGCGGCCTTACCCTGAGCGATTTCACTCTGGCAGCTTTCACCCGGTTTTAACTTGGTCATTTTTTGCAGCAAGGTTTGGATCTTAAGCTTACTTAAGCCCATGCAAACATTGTCTTTTTTAAGCTGCGTGAGGATTTCGGGTAAATCGACGGCTTTACCTCCCCAAGGGGCGGTTAAGATCATGGTAGCTTGCATTTTATCTTGGCTGAGCTCAATTTTTACGCTGCCATCGCGGCGCTCTGCCAATACGGCAAATAGCTCGTATTTACCATCTTCTTGATGGCATAGGGAATTGGTTTGCGCGATAACTTTATCTATCGCAGGCTCGAGTGGGAATAGGGCGGCGAACTCTGGCACGGACAATAAACGCATCACATCATCACGGGTAATGGGACCGTGTTCATTCGGAATTAAGCGTAATTCCGCCTTGGTTTTATCGCTGCTTAGCTCAAGAAGTTCAGGGGCCAACATAGAGCACTTCCTATCCATTTGTTTTATTTTTGTTTTAGTAGCTAACCTGAGTATAACAGTAGAAACTTTGCTCAAAGAAGCCTTTTCGGCACGAAAAGGTGTAAATGTTGGCGTTTTGTTGCTTATAGTCTATGTGTTGATTTTTAAATAGATTTTTATCGGAGTTATAGGCGGTAACTTAGTGTTATCTTTGGTTTTTTGCCTGTGCGCCAGCATGAGCCTAAAACTGCGCAATGTTTGCATGTAACAAAAAATTAAACTTTACAACGCTGCCCCGTATGTTAGGGACAGCACCACAGGGGTAAAACCCTCGATAATTTAGCGCTTACTGCATTTGATAGCGTTCACAAAACCATAAAAATCTTATCTAGTAGCCGCTAGTGCTCGGCTTGGCCGCGCGACATTATTGAGGTGTTCTTAAGGGGAAGGTTTCTATCCAGATGGAGCGGCGCGTTAAAATCTTCGAGTAATCTAACTTAGGGGCAAAGTGGGCTAGGTGCTTTGCTTCCATTCGTGAGGTTAGGCATAAATCGCAGGGTCAGGATTCAAAATTCTATGGCGTAACATTTGATTACCCCTTTTCTATTCTTGTGTTACGCCCCCATGAGTCAGTTCAAATAGGGGGGCTTTATTGCTTGGCCATGTCGGTTTTTCTATGGGGGACTCAAAAGTTGTCAGCCAAACTTCAAGCTCACCGGAGCCTGATAAACACCCCATGTAGGAGAAACTCATGCCGCTATCTATCATGTTATTGGCAAATTGAACTGCCTCTTCAAGCGAGCCTTCTTCCTTGTTATGGGTGAAGGTTTCGTCGTCCCACACCCAGTTAATAGGTGATCCATCTTCATCACAAGCAAGGTATCTTACGTTCTCATAACCTTCGCTAGCTGCTGTTAATGAATCCAGAAAGGTTTCTCTGATTTCTGAGAATCTCTTTTTAAATTCTTCAATGCCGATATTTTTACTAATAATGTGCTTCATACTTGCCTTAGAGGTTAATGCCCTAATAACCGTTATGCGTCCGAGTTTATTAGCTTGTTAGGGGGTTATTGCTGAGCCAATCAATTCTCTGAATCGAGCTTCCAGCGTAGCTTTCAATGCAGGAAACTCACTAGCAACGCTAGCTGCTTTATCTTTGTCATGTAGTAACTTTTTTAATTCATTAGTTTCCATTTCAGTCAAACTCTGTAGTGATAGTTTTCTATACTCTAACGTGGAATTGAAAACTTCAATTTGAATTCGAATTATCGTTGCAACTACATCTTCTGGTTATAGTATTCTATTCTCATCAAAATATTCGCTGAACTCTGCCCAACTTTTTACAGCATAAACTAGGTAATTTTGACTAACCTCTGTTTCCATCATTTGAATAGATAATTTTAAATTTTTATCTAATTTAACTAATAGTCTGTAAATATGTAAAACAGCATCAGCTTGTTTAGAAAAAATACCACTATAAGCAACTTGAAGTGTAATGCGTTCTTTTTCAAGCTTAGATTTATACGCCTCTAGCTCTTCATTTACATTGGCTTTTACATCCGCTTTAAATCGCTCAATATCTTTATTAAGCCATTGGGTAATTAATGACTTAGAAAGATATCCAAGTACTCCAAGTAAGATTACATTTGAAGCGATCGTGGAAATTAAAAAATCTGTCATAAATACTCCATACCTCCTAACATTTTATTCATGCGCGTTTACATCGTTGGATCAGTGAAAACGCGCACAGTTAACTATCTGTATGCAAAGAACTTATCAGCTTTCTGCCGCTTTTCATATAAGTAATCCATCTGGAAAAACGCGCATGTGCGTTTTTCAAACCTATTAACTAAAAGTCGGTCTCTATAGTTAGTTGATTTTATAGGATTTTATTTTTGTAGTAGGAGTTAATGCGCACTGATATTGTCTTCAAATTATTCAAAAATACCTCAATTTAAATATGACTATACCCATACATTGTTAGTCGATTTCTGGTAAGGCCAAACATAGGCAAATAGATGAGAATTTGTATCGCAATAGGAGTGAGAATTTTCGATTGAGCTAACGAGCCGAAACACGAAATATGGCCGTGTTTTTATATCCATATAAGTGCGGCATTTTAACCTATCAGTTTTTACCTTCTGCTTTAGTTGCGTTGATTAAGTGCAAACCTTATTTCTGCCGGTGGTTTTGGCTAGATAAAGGGCGGTGTCGGCTCGTCTTACGACATCATAGGCCGTTTCATCCGCTTGCTCGACGGTCGATAAGCCAATGCTGGCGGTGACATTTTTTACGACAGTGAATTCGGTCGTATTAATGGATGTTCTTATTTTTTCGGCCAAGGTTAATGCATCACTACTATCAGTGCCAGTCAGTATAATTAAAAACTCTTCACCACCGTAGCGCGCGACTAAGTCGGCTTTACGTACCGATTGCGCTAATAACTTAGCGACTTCGACCAACACAATATCGCCCGTCTCATGCCCATAGGTATCGTTAATCTTTTTGAAATGGTCGATATCCACCATCAGGATCGAATAAGCCAATCCAAAGCGTTTAAGTCTCGTAAATTCGCTGTCGATATGTTCGGCGGCCGAACGACGATTGTGAAGATCCGTCAAGGGATCTCGTCGGCTTAATCGTTCAAGCTCTTGATTGGCCGATTCGAGTTCTTTGGTGCGCTCTAAGACTTTATTTTCTAAGGTCTGATTCATTTCCATTAAGCTCTTCTCATGGCTCAATAGCGAGAAGGTCATCTTTTGAATGGCATCAATTAAGAATGAGATTTCAATCAAACCATTCGATTTGGGGAATTTGACTTGCTCTTTGCCCGCTTGGATCTCTCTGGTGACGGTAATTAATCGCTCGAGCGGTAAGCTCATTGAAATCGACATGCGGTAGACAAACCACAGGCACAGCAAGACCGCAATGACGCTCACCCAGAGAAGTTGGCGTTGTAGTTCGGTGGTCTCTTGCAGGGCAATATTTTTCGGGATGCGAACGACAATGCGCCAGCCCAATTGATCCATCAAGGTTGATTTTAGTGTGGTCACACCCGTTAAATATTCATGACCATCAGGCCATTGAATAAGCTGACTGCTGTTGTCTTTGGGGAGTAAATCCTGAGGAAGGTGCTGATCAGCCGAGGCTTGCGGGTACAAAATCCCATCGTCACGGCTTACGATTTGCACATCTATCCCTGTCTGTTGCTTGCTTCTTGCGAGCGCCGATTCAATCACAGTGTTAACCCATTTCCAGTTTGAATGGGTGGCAACGACGCCAAGCAAGTTGTTATTGGTATCAAACACTGGGGCCGCAAAATCGATTAGGCGCAGAGGATCATTTTTATCGATATTTAACACTTTGGCGAGCAATACGGCATCGTGTACATCGCCAATAAACACGCCTGTCTTGCCATTAATAAACCATGGGCGTTTGGATACGTCATGGCCTTCAAGCGTGCCATCGGCCGCGTATTGGACGACGCCATTGATATCGGCAAACCCAAGCCATGAGTAGTATTCGTAGGAAGCTTTTATATTATCGAGGTTTTGGCGGATCTGTGGATAGTTAGCGCTAGCGCCTGAAAAGAGCGCGCGTTTACTCAATAGCGATATTTCTCGGGCACGTTCGTCAATGTTGTTCGAGATGGTTGTTTCAATCGAACGGCCAATCATAGTTAATTGATTGGCATAGGCATTGAGCAGTTTGTCTGAGGTAATGGAAGATAAATAGCTGGTAAAACCAAGACAGAAAATAAGACTGATCCCACCGAAGAAAAAGGTTAATCGGTATCTGAGTGAGTTGAACCAGTTAAATTTGCTCAAAATGCTTAGCCTCATACTCATATTGGGAGCCGAGACTTATCATATCGAGGCTGCCCCAAAAATTCCAAATAATTGATTGTATTGGCTGCAATTTCCCATAGCTAAGTTGAGGCTTAACCATAAAGGATATTGGAAGGTATCGAGGCTAAGGGTGTTACCCCACTCACAATCGAGCGGGGCGAAAGATTAGGCCTGTTGGAAGGAATAGAGTTTGTACTTGTTGTTCTCTGCTGGCACGGTTAATTGGCCGAACTCGGCGGCGATGGTGTCCGAATAGGGTAGGTGGCGGTTAGCGACGATTTGCCAAATCCCTTTAGATTGTAATTGCTTGGCGCTATCGGCGACAAAACTTTGGGCAATGCTGGTCGTGCTAGCAAGGCCATCGTGGAACGGGGGATTGGAGATAATACCGTCGAATTTTCCACTGGTTTGCGCTAATCCATCGGACGGATAGACCTTGGCCGTCATGCCGTTTGCCGCCAGCGTAAGTTCGCAGGAGGCCAGCGCCATGGCATTGATATCAATACATTCTAGCGACAGTGTCGGTTGTGCCTTTAACAGTGCAGCGGCAATCACACCGGCGCCGCAGCCAAAATCCAGTACTCGCCCAGAAAGCGTTGGCAGATGCGACAGCAATAGCTCTGTGCCTTGGTCTAAATGCTTCTCGCTGAACACACCGACTAAGTTGCAGATGGTGATATTGCCCTGCGGGGTGGCGAGTTGATACTGGCTAGTCCAATCGCTGAGTTTAATCGCGGGCGCAGTATCGATTAGGCTGCTGCCAAAGAGTAGGCAATGGCGCGCGTTATCGAGTTTGACTCCAGTGGCAAAGTATTTCGGCAGCAGTTTGACTAAGGATTTAACCCCGCCTTTGTTCTCACCCACGACTAAGAGTTGACCATCTGCCACTAAATGCTGAGCGGCCAGATTAAACAAGTAGGGCGCTAACGGCTTAGCCTTAGGAAAGTACACAATCACAGTGTCGTACTTATCCTGGTGGGGCAGTTGATGGCCAAAATAGCAGCGCAGTTTGGCATTCGCCTGCGGCGCTAAATGCAGGTAATGATGGTAATCCAAGGCGAGGGCATCGACGGACTGGGCGACATCAAGCAGTGCTTTGGGCAATGAGTCTGCCTCATGGTTTAGCACTAAGACTTTATGTTGGCTCAGGGTTTCCTGATTGCGGATAATGACTTGCGATGGATTTGTTAACACTGCATGGCTACCGTAAAAAATAAGTGCGGGCATTATACCCCTTATTCGGCTACGAGCCAGCCTGCAAGCCGCCGACTTAAGGGATGCAGCAAAACAGCGCTCACTCGAAACGGTGTGGAATGAAAGCCAATAAAAAAGGCAACAGTGTTAACACGGTTGCCTTTCATCTATTAGCTAATCGCAGCAAATTAGCCCTGAGACTGCACTGGTGCTAGTTCTGGTGCTGGAGCAGGAGTCGATACCTGTGCGGTGGCTTTTGGCTTTTTAGGCTTAGGTAACAGGCTAAAAATCTTATTGGCGATATCTGTGTTGTCTTGATGACCGTTAAACAACTCAGAGGCTGGGCCTGCGGCAAAGACTTGCACGTCAGTCCCCGTGTGGCCGCCGGTTGTCCAACCCGTATCGGTACGTTTATCTATCACATGGCGAATCGCAACGGCCATGGTTTCTAAGCCCTGCATTCTGGCAACATTTAACTTAGTTACTTCTTCTTCGGTCAATTCAAAGCCTAGCCCGCGGGATAGGTCTGCTTGCCAAGTGTCACCACCAAGAGCGGCTTGGGCTAAGGTATCTGAGCTTGCCGAGATATTACGTAGGATCTCTGGATTCCAGTTGTAGTTGCCATCGGCGCCAATCGATAACCCGCCAGTATTATGGTCGGCGGTGATAACCATTAAGGTATCGGGATTTTGGCGTACGAATTGCTCGACGACTTCAATTGCATTGGCAAACTCATCCATTTCGCCCATGGCGGCGGCGATATCATTGTTGTGTCCCGCCCAGTCGATAAGGCTACCTTCGACCAGCAGCACAAAGCCTTGCTCATTTTGCGACAGTAAACTGAGGGCTTTTTGAGTCAAGGTGCTGAGTTTTTTAGCATCTTTTTCATCAATCGCCCAAGGCAGTTGCACCTCGGCAAACAAACCCAAGACCTTAGGCTGGGTAATGCTGGCCAGATCGTCAAAGCGGGTAATGTGTTGATAACCCTTGGCGGTGAACTGGGCTAACAGCTCTGGAGGAAAGTACTTTTGCCCGCCACCTAAAAACACATCGGCGTTGGTTTCGAGATAACTTAATGCCAGTGCGTCGTAGTTTTTACGGCTCTCGTTATGGGATAAAAAGGCCGCTGGCGTGGCATGGTTAATCTGCGACGTAACCGCCACACCCGTGCTCAAGCCTAAGGTTTTGGCCTTTTCAAAAATGGTAGGCAGGGGTTGTTTTTGCGTATCGACTGAAATGGCGCCGTTATAGGATTTGACTCCTGTTGCGAGGGCAGTCGCTGCTGCGGCCGAGTCGGTGACATAACCACTCACGTTAGCGGGATAAGTGCTCGCCATGCCAACCAATAAGCGGTCGAAGACGGTTTGTTCGACTTCTTCGGTATCTGGATTGTCCTTGTAATAACGATAGGCGCTGGTATAGGAAGGCCCCATGCCGTCGCCAATCATGATCACAATATTTTTCGGGCGTGAGGGGGCTTTTACTGGGCCTGTCTCATTCGCTCCCGCTTCAACTGCCAGTGCGGAGGTGGAGAGCCATAAACTCATACCAAGCAATAACAGTGGCGCTTTGGTGAAACTCATATCAGATCCCTAGAAGTCGTAGGCGCTCTGTGGGCGCCTTCAATGAATAATATTATCTTGTAGGTGTACAAGCTTACTGGGCAAGACGGGCTTCGATGGCATCGAACAACATGCCAGTAATGTCCACATCGAATGCCGCTTGGATTTCACGGATACAGGTTGGGCTGGTGACGTTAATCTCGGTCAGCTTGTCACCAATCACATCCAGACCCACAAAAATCAGGCCGCGTTTTTTCAGCTCTGGGCCAATGGCGCGGGCGATTTTCCAATCTGAGTCCGATAACGGCTGGGCAACACCGCTGCCGCCTGCGGCCAAGTTACCGCGGGTTTCGCCTTTTTTCGGAATACGCGCTAAGGCGTAGGGCACGGGCTCACCGTCCACCACCAGAATGCGCTTGTCGCCCTTGGTGATTTCAGGAATAAAAGCCTGCGCCATGGCGTATTGGTTGCCGTATTGGGTCAAGGTTTCGATGATCACCCCAAGGTTAGGGTCGTCCTGCTTCACGCGGAAAATCGAGGTGCCACCCATGCCGTCTAATGGCTTGAGGATGATATCGCCCTTGGCTTGGTGGAACGCGCGGATGCGATTGGCATCGCGGGTCACTATGGTTTCTGGCGTAAATTCGCTAAACCATGCGGTGAATAGTTTTTCGTTGGCATCGCGTAAGCTTTGCGGTTTATTCACAATCAGTACGCCTTGCTCTTCGGCGCGCTCGAGCATGTAAGTGGCGTAGATAAATTCGGTATCGAACGGTGGGTCTTTACGCATTAACACCACGTTCAGCTCGCTCAGCGGCGTGTCTTGGGCGTCGCCCAGTTCGAACCATTTATTGGCATCGTTGATGACCTTTAATGGACGCATATTGCCCATGGCTACGCCGTTGACCATGGCGAGGTCGGCCATTTCCATATAAAACAGTTGGTAACCCCTTTCCTGCGCCGCCATCAGCATGGCAAAACTGGAGTCTTTCTTAATGTTGATCTCACTGATGGGGTCCATCACTATGCCGAGTTTTATCATTAATCTGTTCCTTATTGATTGCCGTCGCAGGCAAAAAGCATTTATGGATTAGCCAGTAATCGATTCGCCAGGCAGTGTGTTACCCGCTGGCATTTAACCATTTTAGATTTAACCTAAGTCACCGAATCTAAGTTGCAGCGCGGTAATCGCCGTGAGTGAGGCGGTTTCGGTGCGCAGCACTCGGGGGCCGAGTAACACATCGGTAAACTGGTAGGTTTCCGTCATGGCGATTTCTTCCGCCGATAATCCCCCTTCGGGGCCGATCAGCAGGCGTACACGGGTATGGGATAAGTCTAAGCCATTGATACCGTGCGCCGCCCTTGGGTGCAAGTTGAGTTTGAGTGCGCTGGTCGGTTCGCTGCACCATTCCTGTAATTCCATGGCGGGGCGAACGATGGGCACTTGGCTACGGCCAGATTGCTCACAGGCGCTGTTCACAATCTTTTGCCACTGCTGGATTTTCTTTTCGAGACGCTCACCCGTGAGCTTGACGCCGCAGCGGTCAGAAAACAGTGGCGTAATGGTATTCACCCCTAGTTCAACGGATTTTTGAATGGTGAACTCCATCCGATCGCCACGGGAAATCACTTGGCCTAAATGCAGGTTGAGGGGCGATTCCGATGGATTAGCCTCACAGGAGAGCACTTTTACCGTGACCGATTTTTTACCCGCATCGACAATTTCAGCAAGATAATCATTACCATCGCCATTAAACAGGCTAATGTGTTCGCCACTGCCCATACGCAACACTTTGCCAATATGGGCTGCGCCATCCTCATCTAAATTCAGCTGTTGATTTACGGCTAATGGTTGAGGTTGATAAATTCTTGGAACTCTCATTGTCGACCTTATTCGGCTAATTGTTGGCGCAGTGGCGGCGCATTGCAGGCATTCTGCACAAAGGGATTATGATTACCTTGGATCTGCGCTATGGCGTTATCGCGTTTGCATTCAATAGTATCAACTGGATAGCTTTTATCCCATGCTTTGAACAATTTTAATTGCTGCGAGGCTATTTTAAGGCCGTAGGTTTGCTGCATATACAGGTAAGTACGGGCAATCTTGCCACGGGCATTGACGGGCGGCTGTGCTTGGCGATTCTTAAAGTCGATGACCATAGTGCATTGACCATATTGGTCGGCCTTACCGTTCCATTGGCTAAAACGGAAGTTGCTGCGATCGCCGTTCACTTCACCAATCGCGGGCACCAGATTGTGCATGTCCGCTTCCATTTTATTGAATTCTTGGCTGTTATCGGCGCAGTTTTTACGGCCGCCCTTTTGCCAGCATTGTAATTGATGGCCAAATTCCCATGCTGGAACTATATGTTCCCACTCGATACGGTTGGCGCGGGTCTCTTGTTTACGCACTTGATAGCCGCAGCTGTTGAGATCTGGCTTCCAGGATTTGCCCTTTATTTGGATATCACAGCCACAATAAAAACTGACCGCGGGCAGGGTGCCTTGGCGACTGCCTTGATATAAGGATTGGGACAAGACCTTGGCTTGGCTAAAACTATTGGGGTGTGAAGGAGAGGCGTGGACTGAGGCCGAAACCGCCAGCCAACTGAATAGGCACAGCAAGGCTTGCCGAGACCTTAAGGCTATCTTGACGTTGTTCAATATTTATCCCAAAAAGTAATCTGTACTACGCGAGCCTGTGGCTCGTCTCTTATGCCTGAATGGTAAGGGAAATAGCGCGCCTTATGCAAATCGCTCGTACTTTTGGCCAAGGATTTGGTGTATGGCGGATTATTCGGCGGCTTCGATAAAGGTGAGGTGGGTATGGCAGCGTTTGCATAGATAACGGGTTTCACCACGTAACACTTTATTATGGCGACGGATGCTCAGCTTAACCGGACCGCAGGCACAGCGGTACTCAAAGTCTTTCCCTTTAACCGACTGAGTATCGAAACTGTGGGTGGTATTGGGGCTCACCTTAAACAGCTTGAGCATGATGGATTGCCACTCGCGGCCATGGGGCTTGGTTTTGCCAAAGAGTTGGAAACAGAGCAAATGGCTGATTTCGTGGGGCACTACTTCGGCTAAAAAGGCTTCGCTGTTTTCCCTGAGTAATACGGGATTAAAGCGCAGGCGATTCTGTTGCAAATGGGCCGTGCCCGCACTCCGTCCCCGCAGGGTAAATTGAGTCAGCGGCCGCGCAAATGGACGCTTAAAGTAGATTTCCGCCTGCTGGTAACAGTCTTCGATGCGTACCAAGATTTGTTGCTGCAGGGGTGTCAGTGGCTTTGGCTGGCGTTGTGGCGTGGCCGAGTTAGCCGCCGTTGCTGAGGTGATACTCGTGGATGAGATGGTTTTACGGCGCAGGCTATTGAGTAGGGATCTCGGGTTAAACATAGACTTAGGCGTTAACTCTTATTTTGCAAAGCATCAATTAAACAACTCATCTAGCTATCGCACGACATCTATTACGATTTGCTGAGTTCAAAGCTCACATGCTCAGAGCCCTCATTCAAGGCGACTTGCAAGCGTTCGCATCATAACGAACGCTTGCTGACAATGCCAGTATTGCGACTGTTACAGGCTCGCTGCGGCCTGCATCACCATAGTACGCACTTGCTCGACGATGGCTTGTTCAGTGGCATTGTCGTAGCCCTTCACCCTTGGAGTGTGGATATGGCCGACCTTGGCAGGGCTGTTGAACTTTTGCTGTAACACAATGGCGCGATAAGAAATCTCGTTTGAGAGATACCCACCGCCAGAACCTTCGACCGAGGTTTCATTTTGCAGCTCGCTTAGGGAGCTGGCATTAAATTCGCCGCGCGCTAGTGTGGTCACTGTATGGTTGTCGTTGACTTTCCATTGGCCGTCTTTGACCTGCATGGCGGCGACGGGCAGTGAAAACTCAACAAACTCAGGGCCGATAAAGTCTTTACCATTGAGTTTGGGGGCGACAGGCGCGGTTTTGCTTCCGCCTGTGTACAGATTTTGGTTATCAGGTGCGGCGGCGCTACGGTTACGGCCGGGGAAGCGTTCAATATCAAAGTCACTGCGGCCCATGCTGACGGTAAAGACAAACTGGGTTTTAGGATCGCGATAAATCGGGCTAAGTAGTGACTCGATAATGCCTTGGTCAAAATCCTCGAAGCGCACTGGGATCATCGCGGTTTCGATTTGGGCTTTTTTGCCGTTGATATCAAACCTAAAACCATCGAGGGCGAGGGCGACCAAGCCTGAAGGATTGCTCTGGCTGATGTCTTTATCGAGGAAGAAAGGGTCGAATCCTGTCAGGAAGATTTTTATCTGCACATCATCGCCGTATTGGATATCGCTAAAACCGCGTGATGCCTTTTCGACGGCGCTGGCTAAAATATTCTGTTGCCAATCGGCCATTTTGAAATTGGCACTATTGCTCTTGATGCTATTTAACATTGAGAGCCGAGCCCAGTAGAGGGATCTGTCGTCAAAGTGCCCTGACTGCACATCACGCACCGCCTGTTGCCACAGTCTATGCCCCTGACGAGCGGCAAGTTGGGTTGCATCGCGTTCATTCTTCTGTGCGGAAAGCTGAGTCGCCAAGCCTTCGTCCAAGGCTTGATAGCGGTTGACCACTTCTGCCATGGTTTTTTCTGCAGTGGGAATGCGGGAAACTTCCACATCTCCTAGGAGTTGTACTGCACCTGCGGTTTGCGCCACTGTGCTGGCGAGGATAAAAACGAGGCTGGGCTTTAACATTGGCGTTTCCTTTTTATTTTAATCACTTATTTTGCTGGAAAAGGGCGATGTTCCTAAGGCGTTTGGGTTTGCTTCATCCTAGAGAGGATGTAACTTATGCCAAAAAGTCACAATGATTGTTTTGAGTATAAGAGTTTACCTAGAGTGATTCGAGGATCTTATTCCTGTTTTGCATATTGAGGTCGGAGCGCGGGCGTTAATCTGTGTTGAGTGGCGAGAAACGCGGGCATAAGTGCCTGCCTTATTTTTGCCACAATTGGTCAGCAGTTTGCTAGGGAAAGCCCGCCAAGACGGTGCTACTCTTAGCGCCTCATTTTTATGGATTTATTGCATTAGGCAAGGGGACATTATGCGTGCGTTAGCCTTATCGGCTGTGTTGATGGTGACAACGATGATTGGCATGCCTGCGGTGGCAAAGGAGTGGCAAGAGAACAAGAGTTGGAATGCTCACTTTAGCGAACATAAAACCCAAGGCGTGGTTGTGCTTTGGAACGAGAATACACAGCAGGGTTTTACTAACGATCTTAAACGGGCAAACCAAGCATTTTTACCGGCATCGACCTTTAAGATCCCAAACAGTTTAATTGCCTTGGACTTAGGTGTGGTTAAGGATGAGCATCAAGTCTTTAAATGGGATGGACAGACGCGAGATATCGCCGCATGGAATCGCGACCATGATTTAATCACCGCGATGAAGTATTCGGTTGTGCCTGTTTATCAAGAATTTGCCCGCCAAATTGGCGAGGCCCGTATGAGTAAAATGCTGCACGCCTTCGATTATGGCAATGAGGATATCTCGGGCAATTTGGACAGTTTTTGGCTCGATGGTGGCATTCGGATTTCGGCCATCCAGCAAATCGAATTTTTACGCAAGCTGTACCACAACAAGTTGCATGTCTCGGAGCGTAGTCAGCGTATCGTTAAACAAGCCATGCTGACCGAGGCGAATGCTGATTATATTATTCGGGCGAAAACCGGTTATTCAGTCAGAATTGAGCCGAAAATCGGTTGGTGGGTGGGTTGGGTCGAACTCGATGATAATGTGTGGTTCTTCGCGACCAATATGGATATGCCAACTTCGGATGGTTTAGGACTGCGTCAAACCATCACTAAAGAAGTGTTGAAGCAGGAAAAAATTATTCCCTAGAAGTGGTTAGCGGCGCACTTTAGTGAAATAGCCGTCATATAAGCTGTAAAGTTATATGGACAAATGCTCATGCTTGGTGTGCTTCAACCTAATGGCTCATATTTCATTCGGTCAGGCCCCATCGACTTAAGCTTCGCGCGTTAACCGTCAGCCTGAGCATTAGCATTTTATTTCTAAACGTAAAAAGCCTAGCCGATTCGCTAGGCTTTTTTGTTATCCCTGAAAATAGGTGCTCACAATGGTGGTGTGAGTAAAGGAGTGGCGTTGTTAAAAAAGGAGAAGACAAGCGTCTAGCCCATCAAGGATTGCAGGCTTTCTTGGCTACTAAAGCGTTTGACGAAAAAGTCCAAGAAGGCACTGATATTAGTGGCTAATTGGCGGCGGCTGGAATACACCCCGTAGACCTTAAAGGGCTCAATTGGCCATTCTTGCAGTATGGGCACCAGTTGACCATTCGCCAATTCCGTCTTGCAGGCGGAGTTAGACAGCATAGCAATGCCAAAGTCATCGAGGGCTAACTGTTTGACCATTATCGGGCTATTAACCCTGACCTTACGTTGAAAATTCACCATGGTCTTACGCGCGCCTTTACCTAGGGGCCAAATGGGCGCGGAGCGTGATGTCCCGAGTAAGATGCCACTGTGCTCGCTTAATTCCTTTGGCGTTGCAGGCGTGCCTCGGGCTTTTAAATAGGCAGGGCTTGCCACGAGAATGGGTTGGCGCTCGAACAGTAATCTTGCAACAAGATCAGAGGATTGCAGTGGCCCATATTTGATAGCTATGTCATATCCTTCACCCACTAAACCGATATCGTTGTCGGTAAACTGGACATCCAATTCCACATTGGGATATAAACGCATGAATCCGCTACAGAGGTTAGCGATTAATTCTTGGCTAAAAGAGACTGGAATAGCTATCCGTAATGATCCTGACACATCATCATGGGTACTCTCGATAACCGCCTTGGCCGCTTCCACCTCATTGCGAATGGAATCACAGTGTTGATAAAAGAGGGCCCCGACTTGAGTCAGGCTTAAGTTGCGGGTGTCGCGTTGTAATAATCGCACGCCAAGTTCTTCTTCGAGCTGCGCGATTTTGCGACTTATGGTGGATTTTGGGTGGCCGGTTTCACGTGCAGCTTGGGAGAATCCCTTCGCTCTAACTACGGCTGCAAATAGCATCATACCGTTTAAATCTGGCATGTTTTTCCCACTGTCTCATATTTGGAACATAGCGTCTTATGCAGTTTAATGGCATTTGGCGGGATAACAAAGTTATATTTATTGGCTAAAAATTTTCAGAGGCTAAAGCAGAGGATCTTTTGATGACCAGCAATAATCAGCCCACACACATGACTCAAGCCCAAACGCCCGATCCGCTTTTTTTACAAGCCGAGCATTTGGCAAAAGATTTTTCTCTGTTTCCTAAACACAGTAAACAGAGCTTATCAGATGAAATTAAAGGTCTTTTAAACGATGACGCCATTCAGTCAAATTTAAAAGACTTGGCATCTTTAGATGTCGATGGTTACGTCGCAAAAGTGATCCAGCCGACCCAAGATAAAGGTCGTCCTGGTGCAAAACGTATCATTGCTGACCTAAAAGGTCGCTTGATTACCGAAACTCACTTGGGTTCTTTCTACAGCGCTGAGGTCGAGCTGAATTTCGGTTCACGCACTCGTCGTATCGGTTTTATTGCCCAAGAGCGTACTACGGCTAACGGCGCGTGGATGCCAGAGCATCACTATGCAGCCTGTAAAGCGATTCGTCATTTCGCCGAATTGTCTATGCCTATCGTTTACCTCATCGACACCCCAGGGGCCGATGCGGGCGAAGTGGCCAACAGCCAAAACCAAGCCCATTCTATTTCTAAGGCGATCGCTGAGAGTGCCAACGTTGACGTGCCAACAGTCGGTATCGTTATCGGTGCGGGTTACTCGGGCGGCGCGATTCCATTAGCGGCGGCTAACATCCTGTTATCGCTGCGCGATGGTATTTTCAACACGATTCAGCCACAAGGTCTGCAGAGTATTGCGCGTAAGTACAACCTTTCATGGCAGGAATGTGCTAAGTCTGTGGGCGTGTCTCCAGAAGAGCTTTACACTGCGGGTTGTATCGATGGCATCATCGATTTCTCTCCAGGTGACCGTGACGAGCGTCAGCACAACTTACGCCGCGCTATTATCAGCAGTATCGAAGCTGTTGAACGTGCAGCCATCAACTTTGTGCGTGAATCTAAAGATTTACGTGAGCACTATGACCGCAGTCTAGCGCGCTTCCTCAGCCCATCTAAAAACCTGATGGCGTTAGAGTTAAACGCAGAATTGGCCGTGGCAACTAGCCCAACCAACCATCACAACCTGTTTGGTAGTGCTTACCGTTACCTGCGTTATTTAACGCTGCGTAGCCGCATTCATTCAATCTCTCAGGAGCAATACGGACGTTTGTCACGTGTTAGCGTGCCTGAAGGTGACTTGTTAGCTCGTATCCAGCAAGAGCAAGACCGTGTATTCCAAGCTTGGTTATCAAGCCCAGATAAGCTGGTTTACGATGAAGATCTAAACAAGCTGTGGGCGAACTTTATTGCTAAGCGCGATGAAGTGTCTACCGAGCGTAACATGCTGACTCGTTTGATTTTGGGTGAACCAAAAGAGAACTACAAAAAAGCACGTAAGGCGCTGCTATTTAACATCGGTTGGTCTTTATATCACCGCTGGAAGAGCAACGCGGCAAACAACTTCAAGGGCTTAATCCAGCACCTTGAAAATCTGCCAAAATCAGTGACTCAAGCCAAGTGGCCTGAACTGAATCAACTGACTGTGCTCGATGTGGTTGTGAATGACGAGCTGCGTGAAGACTTCATTTGGCAATGTCATAACATCCTGATCTTTAACTCACTGTACGACAACGTTGTGGGCAGCTTAGCGTCTATCGCGAAAGAAGCCATGATGTCTAAGAGCCTGTCTCGTAACTCTGTGAACAACCTGCTGCACAAGTCAATTGACCATGCGCTGTCGACTCAGGATACCGCTAACGACAAGGCGAAATTCTACAAGTGGCTTAAGTACTTTATGGGCCAATCTAACCGTGCTGACTTATTGGTGCGTGTAGAGCAGTGGAAGAGTGTGGGCTTCCCACAACTTAACGACAGTTTATTCGTTATCCTGACTTACTTCTTCGAGCGTTTACTGCCTGAATACTTCGACAGTGAAAGCGATAACAGCAAGTACACTGGCGCGATTAACCCTGTGCGTATTGGTCGTCGTAAGGACTTCTGGAACCGCTTGACCATGGGTTATCAGGACTTACTGATCCAAAAAGTATTACGTGACGAAAAACGTACCGGCAAGATGACCTGGGAAAATGTGATTAAGCAATTCTTCACTCACTTTGAAGAAATCAATGGCGACAAGATGTCGGCTAACTTGCTTAACTTCCCTGGTTTCCGTCTCTCAATCGAAGATGCGTTAGACAAAGGCATTCGTCCTTGCGGTCTGATCACGGGTATTGCTGACTTTAAAGAAAAAGGTCAAAAAGTCCGTGTGGGTGTGGCAGTGTCTAACACCGCATTCCAAGCGGGAGCCTTCGATATGGCGAGTGCTGAGAAATTCTCTGCGCTGCTGATCGAGTGTGCTAAGCGTAAGCTACCTGTTGTTTGCTTTATCAGCTCAGGCGGTATGCAGACTAAAGAAGGTGCTGCGGCACTGTTCTCAATGGCTGTTGTGAACGACCGTATCACTCGTTTTATCCGTGATAACGAATTGCCAGTACTGATGTTCGGTTTTGGTGACTGTACCGGCGGTGCACAGGCGAGTTTCGTGACTCACCCATTAGTGCAAACTTATTACCTGTCTGGTACTAACATGCCATTCGCGGGTCAAATGGTGGTTCCAGCTTACTTGCCTTCGACTTCGACACTGTCTAACTACTTGTCGAAAGTACCAGGTGCAATGGCGGGCTTAGTCCACAACCCATTCAGCGAAACCTTAGATAATCAATTGGCGAGCATCGATCCTCTGATGCCAATGCCAACGGCGAAGATCAATGACGTGATCATCAACGCCCTATCAACACTGGTTGTTGAAGCGCCTGTTGAAGAAGAAGTGATTGTTCAAAACGATCCACGTAAGTTAATGAAACCAATTAACAAAGTATTGGTTCATGCCCGTGGTTGTACCGCGGTTAAGTTGATCCGTAAGGCTCACGATAACGATATCAATGTGGTATTAGTGGCGTCAGATCCTGACATGACCGCCGTACCTGCGGATATGCTGAAAGATTCAGACAAGTTAGTCTGCTTAGGGGGTAACACCTCTGACGAAAGTTACCTGAACGCTTACTCAGTACTGAAAGTTGCCGAATACGAGCAAGTTGATGCACTGCACCCAGGTATCGGCTTCCTGTCTGAAAGCCCACAATTTGCGGCATTGTGTGTGAACAATGGGGTTAACTTCGTTGGTCCTAGCGTGCATTCAATGACGACTATGGGTAACAAGTCGAACGCGATTAAGACTTCACAAAGCCAAAACGTACCAGTAGTACCAGGTTCACACGGTATTCTGACGAACGCTGAGCAAGCGGTGAACGTGGCCAATGAAATTGGTTACCCAGTGCTGCTTAAAGCGGTACAAGGTGGTGGCGGTAAAGGTATCCAGGTCGTTAAACGTCCTGAGGATATGATTGGTTTATTCCAAAAAACCTCTACCGAAGCGGCTGCGGCCTTTGGTAACGGCGACCTGTACTTAGAGAAATATGTCACCTCACTGCGTCATATCGAAGTGCAGTTACTGCGTGACAAGTTCGGTAATGCCAAGGTGTTAGGTTTACGTGACTGTTCGGTTCAACGTAACAACCAGAAAGTGGTTGAAGAATCTGGCTCAACTATGCTGCCGGATGAACTGAAGAAACAAGTACTGGATTACACCCGTGCATTAGGTGATGCGACCGATTACATGGGCGCAGGTACAGTTGAGTTCATCTATAACTTAGATGCGAACGAAGTGTACTTCATGGAAATGAACACCCGTCTGCAGGTTGAGCATCCAGTGACGGAAGCGACTTCGGGTATCGATATCGTAAGTGCGCAGTTTGATATCGCAGCAGGCCGTTCAATCGAGAACCTTGAGCCGAAGGAAATCGGTTACGCAATGGAAGTACGTGTGACTGCTGAGAAAGCGGCGCTCGACAGCCAAGGCGTACTGCAACTGGTGCCAAATCCAGGCAAGATCACTGAGTGTGTATTCCCAGATCATCCCGATGTGGAAATCATCTCAATCGCTGCCGAAGGTAAAGAAGTATCGCCATACTACGACAGCTTAATTGCCCAGGTGATTATGCGCGGTGAAAACCGTGAAGACGTGATTGCGAAACTGCATGCTTACTTAGACAGCGTAGTGCTGAAGGGTATCGCGACTAACATCCCGTTACTGAAGCTGATTTTAAGTGACGGTACCTTCAAAGAAGGCGTATACGACACTAACTACCTGCCACGTTTCATGGCTGAGCTCGACATTCCTGCGCTGATCGCTGAAATGGAAGCTGCTGCCGAAACCGTGGGTGTAGACACTGAGTCACTGCGTGTTGGTGAAAGTAACGAGCTGAAAGTATTAGCCCAAGGTGCAGGTATCTTCTATACCTCTCCAGCGCCAGGCGAACCTGATTTCGTGAAAGAAGGTGATATTGTGACTGCAGATCAGACGCTTGCGTTAACTGAAGCGATGAAGATGTTCTCACAAGTGAACTTAGCCGGCTTCAACCGTCAAGGCGCTGTGCTGTACCCTGAAGATAAGAAGTATCGCATCGAGCGTATTCTGAACAGCAATGGTCAGCAAGTATCTCAAGGTGACTTACTCTTCGTGGTATCGCCTGTAGAAGATTAATCAGTAAAGCAGTCTGCTTAAACGTAAGCGGTTAATAAACCCCACATACCAATAATACCAATACTTTGACATAGTGCCTTTTTCATCGGAGGCACTATGAACCAAGAGCAAAAGCGCGCCCATTGGGCAACAGTTGTTGAGCAACAAAAACAAAGCACGCTTTCCATCAAGCAATTCTGTGCAGACAGCGGCATCAGTTATCAAACCTTCTACTATTGGTCTAAGCGATTGCGTTCTCCTGACGCAACGCAAACACTTCAGCCTATTATTTTCAATGAATATGAAGAGACGAAGGCTGAGTCGGTGATCATTACTTTTGCCAATGGTATTCGCGCTGAATTACCAACAACACTGAGTACCGCTCAGATCAAACACTGGGTGGATGCCTTGCAATGACTCCCTCCGGCAAGGTCTTTCTGGTCTCCGGTGTCACCGACATGCGAAAGTCTATCGATGGTCTGTCGCTCATTGTCGCCGAACAACTCGACATGGACCCGTTCAGCGAGGCCTGGTTTATATTCTGTAATCGCGGACGCGATAAACTCAAAATCTTGTTTTGGGATACCAACGGGTTTTGGCTTTACTATCGCCGTTTGGAGAACGGTACCTTCAAATGGCCTCGCCCGAATTCCCAGGGCGTGATTGTCATTAGCAAACCGCAACTTCACTGGTTGCTCTCTGGGCTGTCACTCGAGAACAACAAAGCCCATCGGCCTTTAAATGGGCTAGAAGTGTGATGCTAGACACTGATCGTAATTTTGCACTTGAACGATCCTTTTTAACCGTCACACTGGGCACCATACAATGCTGTAGATGATGCCCAGTGACCGACTACCCCGATGATATAGAACAACTCAAGGCCATGCTTCTTGCCAAGGATGCATTGTTGCAGGCCAAAGAGGAGGAAGTCGCCGCCCTCAAAACGCAGGTGCAATTGCTCGTTGAGCAGCTCAACCTCAGCAAATCCAAACGCTTCGCTGCCCAAAGCGAAAAAGTCGCCAAAGGAACGTTCAACGAAGCTGAACAGCAAAACGCGTTGCCTTCCTCACCTAAAGAGCGCAGAAAAACGGGTCGTAAACCGCTGCCTGCTGACCTTGAACGCGAGGTGCAAACCCATACCTTAAATGCGCCGTATTGCGACTGCTGTGATGCGCCTTTACATGAATGCGGTAAGGAAATCAGCGAAACCCTGAAAATCCTACCTCAGCGAGTGAGTGTCATTCGCCATGAGCGCACCAAATATGCTTGTCGCCACTGCGAGCAAACAGCCGAAACCAGCAAAGTGGTCACAGCTCCAAAACCGGCGAGTATGCTCCCTAAAAGCCTTGGCAGTGCCGAGGCCTTCGCCGCCGTGGTCACCGCCAAATACGTCGATGCACTGCCGCTCTACCGTCAGGTAGATATCCTGAACCGCTCGGGTATAGATATTAGTCGCGCCACCTTGGCCAACTGGTGTGTGCAGCTTGGCAGTAAAGTGCAGGTCATTATCGATGCAATGAAAGCGCAGCTCCTAAAAGAATCCCTCATCTGCGCCGATGAAACCACGGTGCAAGTGCTCAGAGAAGAAGACAGACAGGCCCAGTCCAAATCCTATATGTGGGTTTATCGCAGCGGCGAGTTCACCCCCAATCCCGTCGTCATCTACGACTATCACCCCAGCCGAGCAGGCGCTTGTGTGCGCGAATTCCTTGGTGATTACCATGGTTATCTGTTGTCAGATGGTTACAGTGCGTATGACACGGTAGACGGTGTCACTCAAGCCGCGTGCATGGCGCATGTGCGCCGCAAGTTCACCGATGCTCAAAAGGCATCCCCTTCGAAAAAGGCAGGGAAACCCGAAAAGGCCCTGGCCTTTATCGCCAAACTGTATGGGATAGAAAAGCGAGCCAAAACGCTGTCGGCCGAAGCCCGCCAACAGCTGAGGATGCAAGAAAGCCTCCCCATATTGAATGACTTCAAAGCGTGGCTCGATAGCCTGAATGTGCTGCCCAAAGGAGCATTAGGCCAGGCCATCACCTACACCAAGAATCAGTGGCCTAAGCTGCTGACCTACCTGGAAGATGGACATATCAGCATCGACAACAATGTGACAGAGCGGGATATCCGGCCGTTCACGACGGGGCGAAAAAACTGGATGTTCTCAACGTCAGTCGGTGGTGCGAAAGCCAGTGCCAATCTGTATAGCTTGGTCATGACGTGTCGGGCGAATGACATCAACCCCTATTATTACTTCCGGCACCTGTTCACGGAGTTGCCAAAGCGTTCAATCGCCGATGATATGTCGGATCTGATGCCATGGAATGTTGATCTCAGTGGAATTGAGTAGGGCTTCACTGGTTCATTAACCGCTTACGCTTAAACGTAATACCCGCCAATTGGCGGGTATTTTTTTATCCTAATGAATGTTGCATAGACAAACCCTTAGGCTATTTCCATACTCAAATTAGGGCTTATTGGTATTATCTTAATATCGCGTATACACTTTTTTGACTTTGTCTGATTGATAGCGGGTCGAATCGAGAGGTGCCATGGGTTGCAGATACTGGGTTTTACTCCTTTGTTTATGCTCTCCATTATCTGGGAATGCCGAGCGTTTGGCCTCAACTTACCTCAATGCTGCTGAAGAGGCTAACCATGCTACCCAGTTGGTGCGTTATTGCGTCGACCCCGATTGGTTGCCCTACGAAGCGATTCGTGATGGCCAGCACGTGGGGATTTCGTCGGATTATATTCGATATATCGAAGCCCACTCGTCGTTAAAGTTCAGCTTGGTTCCCACGACATCTTGGACACAAACCTTGCATTTTCTGCAAACGGGGCGCTGCGATTTAACCCCGTTACTCAATAAGACGGCGACTCGAGAGCAGTTTTTACATTTCAGCCATGTGTATTTTCGCTCCCCCAATGTTTTAGTGTCGCTCAAGGAGCAACCCTTTTTACAGGGCTTTGAAAACATCGGTTCACGCACCTTGGCAGTGCCCGATGGCTATCGTCTTGCCGAGTATATTCAGCATTACTATCCCAATGTTCACACCATTAAAGTGGCGAGCGAGCCTGCGGGGCTTGAGGCCGTGCTTGAGAAAAAAGTTGATCTCTTTGTCGGCTCGATGTTTTCGGTCAATGCCTATATTCAGCAGACGGGCTTTAATCATCTTAAAATTGCCGGCTGGGGCGGCCCTGAGGATGAACTGCGGGTCGGAGTGAGCTTGGGGCATGAGGCGTTGCTGCCGATCATCAATCAGGTATTGGATAATGTGGACGAACTGGAGCGGATCCGGATTTATCAGAAGTGGAACAATATCACCATTATCGATGAAACTAACTATCTGCTTATCTATCAGGTCATTGCTGGCACTCTGTTGGTGATATTTTTACTCGCGACTCGCACTTATGTTATCAGCCGTTACAATCGACGTTTAACCGATAAAAACCAGCAACTTGAGGTTTTACGTTTGCAATTAGAGCAAAGTAATGCCGAGCTTGAATTTTTATCCACCCATGACCCACTCACTAAACTCTACAATCGGCATTACTTTAACCGCCAGTTTGTTCACGAACATCGCGCCGCTGTCTCCATAGATGGCGCTATTTGTCTGGTGATGTTAGATATCGATTTTTTTAAAGAGATCAATGACACCTTAGGCCATGCGATTGGGGATAAAATTTTAATGGAGTTGTCTTCGGTGTTGCAGCACTGCGTGCGCGAAAGCGATGTGGTGGCGCGCTGGGGCGGGGAAGAGTTTGTGATCCTCTGCCATCAAACATCGCTTGATGCCGTTAAATCATTGTGTCAGCGGATAGCTCACGCCATCAAAGATTATCATTTCAGTGGTGATGTGCGGCTCACCTGTAGTTTTGGGATTGCCAAACTTGCGGTCAATGAGCCCATGCAGTCATGTTTTGAACGGGCAGATAAGGCGCTATATCAGGCTAAAGCGTTGGGACGGGACCAAATTTGTGTGGATGAGACGCACCTCTAGTGCGTGCCGAGCGTGGTGAATAGACTGTATTCCTCAGTACATAGCGGATTTTATTCAGAAATCGGCTATTTATCCTAGAAAACCTGCGTCATCGAACCGATTTTAACGGGAATATTGCCCATAGGCGCATCGTCTGAGGGCTGGATTTTTGCGATTAATGAACCGTTAAAGCATGGAAAAACATCAATATCAGCAAAACCACGCTTATTTTTAAGGTTTTTAGTAATTGATTGATAAATGAGCTAAAAATTTTTATTTAATTGTTTTCACATATTTTTCTTATTTTTTTTTAATTTTTTCCGCGACTTTATCGTGAAAAATTGCAAGAGCCATTTGCGAAGAGCGGGGTTCCAATTTACAATATGCGCCTAAAATAATCTGATGTGCGGTGTGTCGGTGGTTTGTCGCATACTCCGTCTACTTCTTAAACTAATCATTAAAGTTGAATCATGACCGAATTATCCAAATACAGAAACATTGGTATCTTCGCTCACGTTGACGCGGGTAAAACCACGACCACCGAGCGTATTCTTAAGCTAACTGGTAGAATTCACAAAGCTGGTGAAACCCACGACGGTGAATCTACAACAGATTTCATGGTTCAGGAAGCTGAGCGCGGTATTACTATTCAATCAGCAGCAGTAAGCTGTTTCTGGAAAGATCACCGTTTCAACGTTATTGATACCCCTGGGCACGTTGACTTCACAGTTGAAGTTTACCGTTCTCTGAAGGTTCTTGACGGCGGTATCGCTGTATTCTGTGGTTCTGGTGGTGTTGAGCCGCAATCAGAAACTAACTGGCGCTATGCTAACGAATCTGAAGTTGCTCGTATCATCTTCGTAAACAAGTTAGACCGTATGGGTGCTGACTTTTTACGCGTTGTGAAGCAGACTAAAGACGTTTTAGCTGCTACACCATTGGTTATGGTTCTGCCAATCGGTATTGAAGATGAGTTTAAAGGTGTTGTTGACCTGTTAACTCGCCAAGCTTACGTGTGGGATGAAACTGGTTTACCAGAAAACTACTCTATCCAAGAGATCCCTGCTGACATGGTTGACTTAGTTGAAGAATACCGTGAACAGCTAATCGAAACGGCTGTTGAGCAAGATGACGATCTGCTGGAAGCTTACATGGAAGGCGAAGAGCCATCTATTGAAGACCTGAAGCGTTGTATCCGTAAGGGTACTCGTACTATGGCATTCTTCCCAACATTCTGTGGTTCAGCGTTTAAGAACAAAGGTATGCAACTGGTTTTAGACGCGGTTGTTGACTACCTGCCAGCACCAAACGAAGTTGATCCACAACCTTTAACTGACGAAGAAGGCAACGAAACTGGCGAATACGCAATCGTTTCTGCTGACGAGTCTTTAAAAGCATTAGCGTTCAAGATCATGGACGACCGTTTCGGCGCCCTGACCTTCGTACGTATTTACTCTGGTCGTCTGAA
Source organism: Shewanella sp. GD04112 (assembly GCF_029835735.1). Lineage (NCBI taxonomy): Bacteria > Pseudomonadati > Pseudomonadota > Gammaproteobacteria > Alteromonadales > Shewanellaceae > Shewanella > Shewanella sp. GD04112. The sequence continues at coordinate 4,040,137 of NZ_JAOEAL010000001.1, read as the reverse complement.
GAAAGGTGACACCATTCTTAACAGTGCAACTGGTAAGACTGAGCGTATCGGCCGTATGTGCGAAATGCTTGCAAACGATCGTATCGAAATTGAAGCAGCTGAAGCTGGTGACATTATCGCTATCGTGGGTATGAAGAACGTACAAACTGGTCACACTCTGTGTGATGTTAAGCACCCATGTACTCTGGAAGCCATGGTGTTCCCAGAGCCAGTTATCTCTATCGCAGTAGCGCCAAAAGATAAAGGCGGCAGCGAGAAGATGGCTATCGCTATCGGTAAGATGATCGCTGAAGATCCATCATTCCGCGTAGAAACTGACGAAGATTCAGGTGAAACCATCCTTAAAGGTATGGGTGAACTGCACTTAGACATTAAAGTGGACATCCTGAAGCGTACTTACGGTGTTGAGCTGATCGTGGGTGAACCACAAGTAGCATACCGTGAAACCATTACTCAAATGGTTGAAGACCAATACACCCACAAGAAACAATCTGGTGGTTCTGGTCAATTCGGTAAGATCGAATACATCATCCGCCCAGGTGAGCCAAACTCTGGCTTCGTGTTCAAGTCTTCAGTTGTTGGTGGTAACGTTCCTAAGGAATACTGGCCAGCAGTTGAGAAAGGCTTCGCGAGCATGATGAACACTGGTACTATCGCTGGCTTCCCAGTGTTAGACGTTGAGTTCGAACTGACTGACGGTGCTTACCACGCAGTTGACTCTTCAGCAATCGCGTTCGAAATCGCTGCTAAAGCGGCATTCCGTCAGTCTATTGCTAAAGCTAAACCACAACTGCTTGAGCCAATCATGAAAGTTGACGTGTTCAGCCCAGAAGACAACGTGGGTGACGTAATCGGTGACTTAAACCGTCGTCGAGGCATGATCAAAGACCAAGTTGCTGGTGTAACTGGTGTTCGCGTTAAGGCTGACGTTCCGTTATCAGAAATGTTCGGTTACATCGGTACTCTGCGTACAATGACTTCTGGCCGTGGTCAGTTCTCTATGGAGTTCTCACACTACAGCCCATGTCCAAACAGCGTTGCGGACAAAGTTGTTGAGCAAGTTAAAGAGCGTAAAGCTGCTGAAGCTAAGAAGTAATTCTTAACCTTCTAAGTTAACTTCTCAAATAAAGACCGCTGCTAAGCCTAGACTAGCAGCGGTTTTTTTATGGGTGAAATTTAAGAATAAACATAGTGAAGCCTAAGGCTTAGTCCAAGTCCAAGCCTTGAAGGGGTTATTTAACGCAGTGCTTTCTGTTTACTCAATTCCAGTAACGCATTGGCCGCAGGAGTTAAAGGCAGATTTTGTCGCCAGATAAGGGCTAAATCCCAGGTCATCGCCGGTTGCATAGGTCTAAACACTAACTTGCTGGTACTGAGTTTTTGGCAAATAGGTTCGGGTAAAATGGCCAGTCCCATATCGGCCTCGACCATGGCGGCGAGAAAGTCCCATTGACCACTTCGAAACGCGATATTGAGTTGCACTCCCGCCTTACGACTCAGGCGATTGATTAGCTTAGCCAAGGAAAAATCTTCGTTGTAGAGAATAAAGGGATAGGGCTCAAAATCCTGCCAGCTGAGGTGTGATTTAGCGGTAAGTGGATGCCCATCGGGCAAACAAGCGAGTAGGGGATATTTGGTCAAAGGTTGGTTAACCAGCTCGGTCTCATGGGTGGTTGGCAGCGCAGTAAAGGCGATGTCTAAGCTGTTATTCAGCAGCGCTTGTTCACAACCAAACCCGCCGTATTCATACATTTGTAGTTCAACGCCGGGATAGCGTTTCCGGTAACTGGTAAGCAGCCCGATAATTAAACTGCTCATCATAGGGCAGACGCCTAATCTTAATCGTCCCGTCTTTAGTCCGCTTAAGTTGCTCATGTCCTCCTGCAATCTATGCCATTGCCCGAGAATTTCCCGCGCGCTGTGCTCAAACAGTTGTCCCGCTTGGGTCAGCTCAACCTTTTGATTGTTACGTATCAGCAGCGTCTCTCCTAAGCTCTCTTCGAGCCTTTGGATGATCTTGCTGAGCGTCGGCTGGGTGATAAAGCATTTTTCCGCGGCTCGAGTGAAGTTTTCCGTTTCGACGAGGATCAGAAAACATTGCAAGGTCTTGATTGGAATATTCATGCTTAAATGGAATCCATTGTATGGCGTTAATTCATTTTACTGATGATGGCCTAAGTATTACTTTGAGCTCGTTAACAGAAAAGGGGAATTACCAATGAAATCCACATCGAGTTTATGGGTAGGTGCTTTGTGGCAGGCGGCGATGCCTGAAGCAAAGAATGTGCAAACAGCTAAAGCGGTGCAAACTAGATTAACGGCTCCAGCGGGTGATTTGCATAAAGCAAAACAACAAGTAAACCCAGCCTAGGCTGGGTTTTTACTTTTAGGTCGTTTCTTGTTTGTATCCTATTACCGCCAGTTTTCTTTCTTCACTCCTATCTTATTGCACGGTTGTTTAGTCCTTGCATTTCACTTTCTGCGTCTAACTCTTCAGTATTAGCTGCGCTCTTAACACTATGCTTTAAACACTTAGCGGGCAAAGCTTTGAGGTGTTATTGCTGAAAATAAAAAGCCACTGGCTTAGCAGTGGCTTTTGTGGGCAGGGAAGTGCTGTGTTATTGATTTGAGAACTTGTTCTCGACTAAAGGCGCTTTGTTTTCTGCCTGTGCAACATGGCACTGGGTGCAGAAATAGTTATGGCCATTGAGCGTGCCCCTATCGTCGATAACGTGGGATTTTGCCACTGGCGTAGCCTTCATCCGTGGGGCTTTATCCCAGCTGTGGCAGGTTAAACAGCCATTCTTATCCATAGTGATTTTGTAATCATCCTTATGGGGAATGAGTGGCGGTTGATCGGTAAAGCTGCGCTCTAACGCCTTGCCCCGACTTGGGTAGACGGGCATGGCATCGGCGGGGCGAATATCCGTTACCGCGCTATCGCCGGCGAGGGATTTAATGTTTACGGGTGTGGCTTGCGTGTCTGCTTGTTGGCCTGAGCAGCCGCCGATGGCTAATACAATCGCAGCTAAGGTGAGTATTTTTTTCATTGGTCATTCTCCGCCTTGGGGGCAATGTGTTGACGAATTGGTGAAGTGGTTGATGGCGACTGACAATCGGTCGAATCGCCTGGACTAAGTTGAGCCTGAGTGGCCGTAAAGCGTGTTTGATAGCGAAATACGCGTTGTGCGCAGACATCGATACAGCGGCCGCATTGGGTGCAGTCTGGGCTAGTGATCACCGGGTTTTGTCCTTTTAACGCCGGCTTTAATACCTGGCGCTCTGGGCAAACGCTAAAACAGTCCATGCAGTTATCACAGGCACTGGCTTTGCTGGCGACGATTTTGATGGGGCTCCATTTGCCGATTAAGCCAAACAGGGCGCCTGTTGGACACAGGTGACCACACCAAGCGCGCTCGGCGATAAACAGATCCAGCAGAAATATCGCCGCTAAGATCCATAAACCACTGAGACTGCCAAATAACACGGCGCGATAGACTAAGGGGACTGGGTTAACCCATTCCCAAATCAAGTTGCCCGTGAGCAGTGGCAATAACAGCACGAGTGCCAGCAGGTAATAACGTAAATTGCGCGGTAACTCGCTGGTGCGAGGAAGATTCAATTTACGTCTGAGCCAGCTTGCGGCATCGGTAACCAGATTGACTGGACACACCCAACTGCAAAACACCCGGCCACCGGCGAGGGCATAAAACAGTATGACCAAAGCTGCGCCTATCAATAGACTAAGCTCGGGAATATGCCCGCTTGCCAGCATTTGTAAGCTCACCAGTGGATCGGCAAAGGGAATGGTATCGAGCAGTAAACTGGCCGATAAATTTCCCTTAAATAGCCAAACTCCCAGAAGTGGCCCCAGTGCAAATAGGCCTAATAAGCCTAATTGCACTGCGCGGCGTAGCAGCAAATATTTGTGTGCGCCAAACCATCCGAGTTCAGCAATGGCTGCGGCATGTTCGCCTTGCATGTGAGCCTTAGCTTTTGAGTTCACCGTCTGGTTATTCATAGACTTGTTACTCATAACGTCAGCCCCTTATTCAACATCTCTAAGGTGGTTTCCTCGGTGTTGATATAAGTGTCATGCGCCGCCGCTTTACCGAGCGCCAGAGCGGTCGGTAACACCTTAATCGCGGCCGTGTCGAGCACACAGGCATGCTCGCATTTACCGCAACCCGTGCAGGAATCGCTGTTGACTGTGGGTAAAAACATGGCGTGGTGATCGCTATGTTGATTGCGTTGGCGTTCTAAGGTGATGGCGTTGTCGATTAACGGACAAACCCGATAACAGACGTCACAACGTAATCCCTTAAAGTTCAGGCAATTTTTCTCATCTATCAGTACCGCAACCCCCATCTTAGCATCGCTAATTTGCTCAAGTTGAGGATCAAGCGCGCCCGATGGGCAGGCTTTGATGCAGGGAATGTCCTCACACATTTCGCAGGGAATGCGTCTTGCGGTAAAGAATGGCGTGCCAGTGGCGGCGCCATCAAACCAGCGTGCCAGTGATAGGGTGTCGTAGGGGCAAGCCTCGACACACAAACCGCAACGCACACAGGCGGAGAGAAAATCACTTTCTTCAAGGGCTCCCGGCGGTCTGCAAGCTTGGGGGGCGAGTTGGCCTTGGCTTTTTGCCGTGGCCGTCAAGCCTAATCCCACGAGCCCCATCACGCAGCCAGCCTTAGCCGTCGTGGCCAAAAACTGGCGACGGTTGACTTGCTTGACTGTGAATGGACTCTTCACTTGCTGACTCACCTTAGCACTCCTTAATCGCTTTCAAATACGCTTATCGCTATCAAATGAGGGCTTAGGCCTTCATCACTTTTACGGGACACTTCTTAAAGTCAGTTTCTTTTGACAGTGGATCGGTCGCATCCAGAATCAACTTGTTAACTAACTGACGCGCATCGAAGAAGGGCATAAACACCACGCCGCGTGGCGGTTTGTTACGGCCTTTGGTTTCGACACGGGTTTTGACCTCACCACGGGGAGAAGCAACTAGCACTTCATCACCACGTTGCAGACCTCGGGCCTTAGCGTCTTCAGGATGCATAAAGATTTGTGCATCGGGGTAAGCGCGGTACAGCTCAGGTACACGGGCGGTCATCGAACCTGTATGCCAGTGTTCGAGTACACGGCCGGTAGACATCCACAGATCGTATTCTTCATTTGGCTCTTCTGCCGCAGGCTCGTAGGGCAGGGCGAAAATCACCGCTTTGCCATCGGGTTTACCGTAGAACTTGTAGCCTTCACCTGCCTTCACATAAGGATCGCTACCTTCAACGAAGCGGCGCAGGGTTTCTTTACCTTCGACCACTGGCCAGCGTAGGCCGCGGGTTTCGTGATAACGGTCAAAATCGGCTAAGTCATGGCCATGGCCGCGACCGAAGGCGGCGTATTCTTCGAAAATGCCTTTTTGTAGATAGAAACCAAAGTGCGCGCTTTCATCGTTTAAGTCGCCCTTACAATCTGTGGTTGGGAACTTGTTGATGACACCGTTGGCAAACAGCACTTCATAAAGCGTTTTGTCAGCATATTCTGGTTGTTTAGCGATAAGCTCAGCAGGCCATACTTCAGACACTTTGAAGCGTTTTGAGAACTCGACTAATTGCCATAGATCCGACTTAGCCCCTTCAGGCGCTTTGACCTGTTGATGCCACATATGGGTACGGCGCTCGGCGTTACCGTAGGCACCTTCTTTCTCTACCCACATGGCCGTGGGCAGAATAAGGTCGGCAGCCATGGCGGTGACGGTTGGGTATGGATCGGATACCACGATAAAGTTTTCTGGGTTACGGAAACCGGGGTAAATTTCATCGTTGATATTCGGGCCCGCCTGCATATTGTTGGTACACATGGTCCAATAGCAGTTGAGCTTGCCGTCTTTGAGCATACGGCTTTGCAGCACGGCATGGAAGCCAGGTTTTGGCGGAATGGTGCCTTCAGGTACCTGCCATACTTTTTCTGTGATGGCGCGGTGTTTATCGTTGGCCACTTCCATATCCGCAGGTAAGCGGTGGGCGAAGGTACCGACTTCACGGGCAGTACCACAGGCCGAAGGTTGACCCGTTAATGAGAATGGGCTGTTGCCTGGAGTGGCGATTTTACCAGTGAGTAAGTGGATGTTGTAGAGCATGTTGTTTGCCCACACGCCACGAACGTGTTGGTTGATCCCCATGGTCCACAGACTCATGACTTTGACCTTAGGATCGGCATAGGCCTTAGCTAAGGTTTCTAATTTTTCAGGCTCTACACCACTCATTTTCGCCGCATATTCCAGCGTGTAAGTGCTGACGAACTTAGCGTATTCTTCGAAGCTGATAGGGCTAGACTTACCATTGCCTGGGTTTTTGGCTTTCTTCTCTAACGGATGATCTGGACGCAGACCATAACCGATATCATCTACACCGAGGGCAAACTTAGTATGTTTAGTCACAAAGTCGGTATTCACGGCTTTGTGTTGAATGATGTAGTTAGCGATAAAGTTGAGGATCACTAAGTCTGACTGTGGACGGAACACCATAGGGTTGTCCGCTAAGTCGAAGCTGCGGTTCTCGAAGGTGGATAGCACGTGTACGCGGCAGTCTTTGTGACTTAAACGGCGGTCGGATAAGCGAGCCCAGAGGATCGGGTGCATCTCGGCCATGTTGGCGCCCCAGAGCACAAATTGGTCGGCAGCTTCTAAGTCATCGTAACAGCCCATCGGCTCGTCGATACCGAAGGTACGCATAAAGCCACCTACGGCCGATGCCATACAGTGGCGGGCGTTAGGGTCGATATTATTGGTTAAGAATCCGGCCTTATGTAATTTAGAGGCGGCATAACCTTCCCAGATGGTCCATTGGCCCGAGCCGAACATACCGACAGAGGTAGGGCCCTTAGTGGCGATGCTGTGTTTCCACTTAGCGGCCATAGTATCGAAGGCGACATCCCAGCTTACTGGGGTAAACTCGCCTTCTTTGTGGTATTTGCCGTCTTTCATGCGTAGTAATGGCGTGGTTAATCTGTCCTTGCCGTACATGATTTTCGACAGGAAGTAGCCCTTAATACAGTTCAAACCACGGTTTACTGGGCTTTCAGGATCGCCCTTAGTGGCGACGACTTTACCCGCTTTGGTTCCGACTAATACGCTACAACCCACACCGCAAAAACGGCAGGGGGCTTTATCCCACTTAATGCTATCTGACTCGGCGGCTTCGACCATTTTCACGGGAAGCGTGACGCCAACGGCCGTGGCAGCGGCAACCGCTGCGTTAGCCTTGAGAAACTCGCGGCGGCTAATGCTCATAGTGTTTCCTCACTCTCTTGTTCTAAGGGTTCTACTTGGTGGTAAATCAAACTGGCGGATAACACGCCGGACAGGGCATTGATGGCTTCAACATTGTCGAGAATGGCTTTTTGGCTATTGCCTTCGAGGGTAATAACGAACTTGCCCTCGGGGGAAATGGCGTGGATATCGCAGCCCTTTAATGCGGCAATATCGGCCTCAACCTGTTGTAAGGCATAAGGGGCGGCATGTACCACAAGACTGGTGACATGGTATTCCTGACTCATAGCGGTACCTTTATCTTGAGATTCATTCAGTTGTTTTCGATAAACATCGCGACAACTCAATGTGGATAACTGTGAGTCTAGACCTGATAAAAAATGTGGGTATACCTCGCAAGAGGTATTGGCGGGGATAGTCGATCGGGATCAAAGTTTTGCGCGTGATCTAACTCTCAGTTTGAAATTTACACAATCCCTATCCCTTTGGAGAGGGAGCCAGCGAGTAAGTTAAGCGTGAGCATTGGCTCTATAAATATTGCCATTGCTTGAGCAGGATGACTGCGGGATTAGCATTACCTTCGCCTAAGTCGGCAGCGCCTAAGGCATTGTCATAATGGATTTTTCCATTTCCGGTCGCTGTGATGGATTTGCCCCTCACCGAGCCGAAAATCTCTGGGCCGCCGGGGAGATTAACCTTAGATTTGGGGGCGTAGAGCGCGGCATAAATTGGCACATTACCGCTGACGGTGACATCCTTATCCGAGCCAGAAAAAATAGACAGTGGCGGCTTGTTGCTATCGGTCAGGGTTTGTCCCTTAATGTTGTTACCGTTGTTTGTCCCCGCCGTAAAGGCGACTTCACCGCCCACAAACAGTGTAAGGCTAGAGCCCGGGGCAATATTTAGCTGATTCGAACCACTCATCTTAAAGTCACCATTGACTATCAGGGTGACATCGCCGCCACTGATATTGAGCACCCCATCGGCACTCATGACTAAGCTGTCGAGGTTAAATACTGGGGTGTCACTACCGAAGATGTTTTCTGACGTGGGGGTAAGGCTCGGGAAATAATCACCTTTCCAGCCGAGTTCGGTCTTACTCGACCCCGATGGCGTGATAGTGACATTGGCGTTTGAATCAATCCTGCGCGCGCCGTTATTTGGCATCTTAAAGCCGCCCATCACAGCGCCAATATCCAATGGGTCGCAGGATTTTGTCGGCACGGGTGGCACATTAGGGCGCGCGTTGACTAGGTTGCCAATTTGGCTGTCTTGATGAAAGTTGCCGTCGCCACCATATTGCAATGTGCCATTTACCTGGGCTTTGGGCGCCGTGGCGGCATTATTATTGGCTTTGACCGAACCTTCCACCGTGCCGCTGTTGGCCAAGTTAAAGTTATTGCCCGCCGCGACATTCCCGCCTATGGTCCCAGTGCCCAGGGTGACATCATTATTGGCTTGAATGCTGCCGTGGATATCCGACGAACCGGTGAGGGTGACGCTGCCCGTGGCGCTGACATCGCCGTAAATTGGCGCGTTGCCCGTGAGCGTAATATTGGCATTGGGCTCAATGGTCGTGACATTGCCTTTGCCATGCTGATTAAGCTCACTGCCTCCTTGGCCATTACTGATGCTATCGCCATAGGCGCCTTTGCGGGAATCGTAGCCATCGATGCTACTGCTACCGGTAAGGTTTAAGCTTTCGCAGGACACAATCGCATCATTGAAAATCGTATTTCCGTGACTGCCCTGCAGTGTGAACTGGGCGTTGAGTTTGGCCTCACCCTCTAAATGATTGCCACGACTGTCGAGGCTAAGATCGGCCCCGGCGATTTGACCGTTTTCGAGGGCATAACTGCTGCCTTCGAGGCTGCCATCGGCTTCGGCGGGGAGTTGCTCATAAAGGGTTTGCAGGCCTTGATTGGGCGCACGCTGCAGCTGAGTCTTGAGTTGGTTGTAACTCTCGTGCATTCCCTGTTCGGCGAGTAGCTGCGCATTGACCTGCTTGTGAAAGTTACCACTCAGTCGCTCTTGTACTAGGTTATCCCTGAGGGACGTGACCACCAGCAAACTCGCTAACAGACTGAAGACTAAGACGATAAGCAGTACCGCGCCATGTTCCTTATTGCCTAGAGCTGGTCTTAGATTGTCCATTATGGCTTCCTTGCTTTATGGGTTCTGTTGGCTGTTGAGGGCTTGTTGCCATAGGGATTTACGCAGGGCGATATCGAGCTGGATCCCTTGGCCATATTGCGCGGGGAGTTTTTCGGGCTTGAGTACTACAGTCACCAGTTCGCCATTAAGTGCAAAACGGGTCGATTCTAGCCCTGTGAGTAACACCTGAGCGCCATCGCCGTCGTCGCAGCTCAGATTGGGGGCGTCAAAACGGTAGGTTTCGTTGTAATCGCTGGTTTTGCTGGTTCCTAGGCAAGTTAAACTCGGCTGGGCTGGGGATGCTGCAACTGCGAGCACTAACTCATTCGCGCTGAGGGATACGATATTTGATGCACGTTTGACGCTCTTGCTAAGGCTGAGGGTGGCGTATCTCAGCGCATCGGCAGCGTTTTCGAGGCGTTTACTTTCTTCAACAGTGGCCTTGAGCGGGGCGAAAAAGTTGACCACGGCCAGCATAATAATCAGCCCAAGCACCATAGCGATCATCAGCTCTGATAAGCTAAATCCCGCTTGCTGTTTTTTCGCGCTTAAGGACATAGCTACACCTGACATAAGTGCGGAAAGCTGGCGTTGAGGCTCACACTGTTATTGTCCTCAATGCGGCCGTCCTGCCAAGTCACAGTGATGGGCATAGTGTCTTGATAAGTGTTCGGTAGCACTAAGGTGTAACCGCTGGGGATATCTTGGCTAAGACTGGCCCTAAAATTGACATCCTCAAAGCGTGCGGGTTGGCGCTGAATATCGCAGATCCTCGGCCAGATCCTTTCAATGGCATTCTGCGCTTGAATGGTGGCGACCGTATACTGGAAGCTATTGGTCGCATGCTGCAATGAAGATAACTGAGCTTTGCCGAGCGACAGTAGCGAAGTGACCGAAACCACTAATGAAATCAGCACTTCGGTCATGGTAAAGCCTTGTTGTTTCTCACTCAGTGTGACTATGCGCATGCCGCCTCCTGTAAATAACTTTGCCCGCTTGGCAATATGCACAGATTGAGCGTTTCGCCTTGGGTGTTTTCGAGGCTCATCTGGGTTTTGGTGGTGTTGCCTGTCGCATTGATATTGAGGGTGTTAAAACCATCGATGCTGACGCCGCGGTTAGATGGGCTAAAGACCTTAAGTTGTTCCTGATTGCTGATAACTAGCCAGCGTCCATCTTCTGTCGCTTCCAGAGTCACCGCCTGATTGCGTTTGATGGCTTCGCCACGGGCGAATTTATAACTGGAGATCAGTTCATTCGCCGTGCTGGTGAGGCTTTCTCTGGCGATCAGATCCCGATAGGAAGGCAGGGCGATGCTCGCCAAGATGCCTATGATGGCAATAGCGACCAGTAATTCGACTAAGGTAAACCCTGCTTTAGTGTGACTTACCATCTTAGTGGGTCCAGCAATGGGTTGCAGGGGCGCGTACACCTTTATGGTCGAGGCTTAAGGTGCCGCAGGAATCCGACTGACGACTGGTGGGGACGGCCTTGAGGCTAAAACCTAATTTATCCGCCGTGGGCGTGTAGCTAAAACGGTAATAGGCACTGTTGGTTAAACTCTGCGAAGCGGGATACAGGCCGTTGCGGGAATAATGGCGCTCTAGCGCTTGGGCGCTACTGACGAGATATTGCTGCGCATCGAAGCGTCGGCCTTGTTTCAAGTACTCATTAAACGAAGGAATCGCAATGGCGGCAAGAATGCCAATAATGGCGACGGCGATCATCAGTTCAATCAGGGTAAACCCTTTACGTAAAGCGCTCATTCACCCCTCCCTGTGTTATTGAACTGAATAGAATCGTCCGTGATTACGATGGCTATCTTGTTGTTTTGATTGTTTTGACAACGTTGTCATAATAATTTATTGGGATTTCAATCGAAATGCAATCACTGAGTGAAAATTCAACAGCATTTGCAATCGATAGTATGAGGATAATGCGTGTTAAGTCGCTGTTTTTGATATGGAGATCACATTAGAACTGAGCCAGACTTATGGAAATTAATAGCCCGTCAGCTCCATATAACCCGTGCCGCTATGGCTGCCTTTAAGCTCAATTGGGCCTTCCCAATACTGGGTGGATAACGCCATGGCGCTATTGGGATTTAAGGGGGAAATGCGAATGTCGATTTGCTCGCTTGGGATTTGCACTTGCCAGCGGATCGGGTATTTACCCGTGCTGGTGGTTTGCCACTCGAGTGGCGTCATTTTTATCCCATCTGGGGTATCGCGGGAATTAATGTTGCGTCCGGTGCCATCGGCAAACATTCGTCTGGCGCTGTAAAAGGCCGATTGCGCTTTATCGGAGGATTGTTCCCTGAGCTGAAATAACATCAGCGCCGAACCATCATCTAACCTAAGAGCAAACCAATCCCAGCCCTGCTGGCTCTTATTTAAAAACTGCGAACTCCATTCTCTATCTAGCCAGCCTTGGCCTGTGACTTTTTCGACGCGGTTTTCCACTTGGCCATTGGTCTTGATATGGCGGGTGATTTCGCCGTGAATCGTGATAAAGGGTTGGCTGTAGTAGTAAGAGGCGACCTTGCCGTCGCGACTCTTAATGCTGTAACCCTTATCTCCTTGATATTGCAGTGGCGCTTGACTGTTAAGCTCGAGTTGATAACTAAAGTCGTCGGTTGCAACGCTCAAGGTTGCAGGGAATAACTCATTCGATTTACTGCGCCATTGCCAATTATCGAGGCGAATTTGGTAGGGATTTGCGCTTACCCCTGCAAGTGATGGATGCGCCCGCGACCATTTTTCATGGGCGAGGTGAGAAGTGCTGGAGGTGAGTGCGCTATGGGCAAAATAAAGCTGTTCAGTCGCCCAAGTGGACTTAGGATTAGGTTCCACGTTTTGCGGTTCAGAGTGCTTAGGTTTTAGCGCCACCCTAAATTGCGTCCATTGGGCGCCAAGTTGCTCGCCATTCTCAGTGGTTAAATTGGCGGTGAGATACCACCATTCTTGACGAAAATTCTGGTGGGCGAGGTGATCTTGAGGAAATTGAAAGCGGTTTCCTGGCGTCACCTTAGCAAAGCTTTGGCTATCTGCGCTTGCTTGCCCCAGTAAAGCCCCCATGGATTGAGGCTCGGTCGTTGAAGGCGCATTATCGCAGCCGCTTATTGTCGCAAGCAGTAAGCCACCTATGACACTCTTCAAGATAAAGCCTGCGCTTGTGCTGATCTTAAATCGCGTTGCAGACGCTAATGTATTAACGCGCCAAGCCTTGGTTTGATATACGCGTGCGTTCATAGGGTTTCCTGCTGCAAACTGGCGATTAAGGGCCTGCGGGTTTGCCAGTAAAGCGGTAAGAGTACGGCTAAGGTGCAGGTCACTAGGGCAATGAGGATGGCTTTTCCATAGGCAAACCAATCCCAAATCATCTTGATTGTCCAGCCGAAGGCCTGCAGGGTGATTTTATCAATCAATAAATAGCCGAGCAGTGCGCCTGTGGGCATGGCCATCAGGCAAGTGATGACCACGACCAGCAGCATCTGGCTGAACACCATAGTCCGCAGCTTACTGCGACTCACCCCAAGGGAATACAGTCTTGCCAATGGCGCTTGCCGGGATTGAGTTAACATCAAGCAGGCGCTAAATAGCCCTATGGCCGCCACCAGCAAAGTTAAGCTATTGAGCACTAAGGTGATTGAGAAGGTGCGTTTAAACATGGCAATGGCCTGAGCCTTGATCTTGGCTTGGCTGTAAATTTGCGCCTGCGCTAAGCCCAATGTAACGGCCAATTGCCCTTGCAGTTCATCTAGCTCAGCCTCGCTGAGTTTGCGCTGAGTCGCAGTGGTTTGCTCTTCTGGCTCGACAGAGTGGAAACTGGCCGCAAGGCTAATGGGTAACACGGGTAGCTGCGCCCGTTGCCATAGCTTATGGCTGATGATGAGTTCATTGCGGGTATTGCCGTGGTCGTAATAAATCCCCGCGATTATGACGGGATTGTTGGCGGTTTTGTCCAGTACGTTTAACGCCACAGTATCCCCGAGTTGCAGTTGATACTTAATGGCCATAGGTTCGCTGACTAACACGTAATGTCCGTCGAAGTAGGTTTGCCAGAGATCCGGCAAGCTTTCTTTGAGTGTGCTGGTGTGTTGAATCGATGCATCATCGCGGCTAATCAGGTTGACGGGTATGGTTTGCGCTGCCCCTTGGGTAGAGGCTTCCGCCTCCACTTGCCATTGCTGATACAGGCCACTCAGGCGGGGATCTTGGCGCAACTTATCACGCACTTCGGCCATATGGCTGGCGCTGGGGCGCAGGTATAAATCGGCATGCAGACGGGTTTCTAACCAACTTCTTAGGGTTTGCTCGAAGCTACCGACTAAGGTGTTCATCGACACATTGGCGCTCAGTGCCAGCAGTATCGCCATCATGGCGAGGGACAATGGCGCGATAAGCTCTCGGGTTTCGGCGAGAAGATATTGTTTAAGCCCGGGACGAGTTAATGGCAGCAGCAAGCTGACGCCCCAGTGCAATACTTGTGGTAATAGCAATGGAATCGCGACGGCGAGCATACCCAACAATACCAAACTGGTGTTATAGCTGTGGCTGAAGGGCATGAGTATTGCCGCGAGCGTGAGCAGGCCGCAAGCTAAGAAAAACTGCCTGCCATGGGTTTTGTTGTGGGCCTGCGTTTGTTGATAACGATTAGCGCCTTGGGCGAGGGATTGGCGAGTTAAGTCGAAATATAAGGGTAAACAGGCGGCTAGGGCGGCGACTAAAGTGAGGGCTATCGCCTCGGCCAACCAACGCCATTGCCAAATTCCTGGCAACAAGTGGGCGCCGTAGAGCTGCTCTAAGGTCATAGCGACCATAGGTTGCAACCAGTGACTGAGCTGTAATCCTAAGATAAATCCCATTAACGAGCCCAATACTACCAACAGCAGCAACTCGCCAAGCAGGGCCAGCATGACTTCACGCCGCGCTAAGCCCTGTTGCAGCAATTGGATTAATAGACGTTGGCGTTTCATCAGGCTGTAACGCACGCCGTTATAGGCAATAAACAGCCCGACCACAAAGGCTAACATGCTCATCGCATTGAGGTTTAAATGAAAACTGCGGGTAAGCGCCATCAAGGCTTGGCCTTGGTCCTGTTGACTGTAACTGGCGCGAAGCGGCGTAATCCCTTGGGTATCGAGCCGCTGCTTTAAGGCGGGGAGCTTATCCCTGTCACTAAATAGAGCGATATAGCTGAGTTTGCCTTGCATTCCGAGTAACGTTTGGGCGAGGGAAATGTCGGTCAGAATTGCACTGCCCAGTCCCCAGCTATCATCGATACTGATGACCTTAAGCTTGTCGGGCGCAAAAGATGCGGGCGCGAGGGCGAGTTGACCATTGGGTGCAATTTTATTGGCAAGGCTCTGACTCATGACCACTATCGGCTCACCACTCATTAAATCGGCGAGCGGCAGCGCTCCCATCGACATCCTTGGATTGGCTTCTTGCTTTGTGCTGGTGTCGTGCTTTTGTCCCTCTTTTGGGCTTAGGCTCGCCGTCAACGCGGCGACGATATCGCTGCCTTCAATTTGCCAAAACTGACCGTTCATGCCCGCCACTCTGCCACTGACAACCGCAAGGCTTTGGCTGATGCCCGCTTGCCTTAGGCTGAAATACACGGATTCGTCGAGGGTTTCTTGACCTATGGGCGCGCTTAAGAGCACATCGGCCCGCTGGCTCAAGAGTTCTGTGGCCTCACTGTAGCTGCGAATAGCATTATCATTGGTGGCTTTAACCCCGATAAGCAAAGTCACGGCGAGGGCAAGCCCGAGCAAAATCGCGCCCGCTTGCAGCGGCGCGTGGCGATAATGGGCGAGAAAGACCCTTAATACCCAATAGATCCGCAGCCATGTGCGGTTTCTGCTTGGGGTTTTGTTGCCACTTGCCTTAGGGGTTAATGCTGGACTCATCATCGACTTAACCGGAGATAGACACAGAGGCGTGGGAAAGATGCCAGCGTTTGTGCATAAAGGCGGCGCATTCTTCACTGTGGGTAACCATTAAGATGCTGGTTTGGCTTTCTTTGGCCAGTTCGCACAGCAGTGACATCACCTGTTTGCCCGATTCATCATCGAGGTTGCCCGTGGGTTCGTCGGCCAGCAGTAAACTCGGGTTGTGGGCTAAGGCTCTGGCGATAGCGACCCTTTGCTGTTGCCCGCCTGAAAGTGCCTCGACCTGCCGATTGAGCAGTGAAGCCAGCCCCAATTTGTCGACGAGATAATCGCACCAAGGATTCCAACTGGCGCCGTTGAGATTGAGTGAAAAACCTATGTTGTTTCTCACATTGAGCGGAGTCAGCAGATTAAATTGTTGAAACACCACGCCCAAATGGTTGCGCCTGAACTCGCTCCAGTGTTTGTCTTGCCAATCTTGGGTGGATTGATGATTCAACACTATCTGGCCGCTGTCTGGCGTTTCAAAGCCTGCGATCAAATTTAGCAGTGTGCTTTTACCGCTGCCGCTGGGGCCCGTGAGTGCGATGGTTTCGCCGCGATGCAAGGTTAAATCGACGGCTTGCAGTACGGTATGGCGCTGCTCGCCGTCGCGAAAACTTTTACTCACTTGGATAAGTTTGGCTACTTCTGACATTTATCCTTCCACTCTGGCAACATTTAGCCCGACTAAAGATAAAACATTTTATCTTCTGATAGATACTGCTATTTGGCCCTTAAGGTTCACTTTGCATGGATTCAGACTTAGGTTTTATGCTGTTTAAATTTTCTGCAATTGTGGTTTTAGAACCCCATTCTGTGAGCGAATGGGCTTGAGCTATTTTTGTGTTTGTTGCATGCTGTGCGCCCTGTTAAATCGATAGCGGACTATCGATTTAACAATCCGTTCGGATGAAGGTAGCAGGAGAGTGGGGAATTAACCCCACACCGACGAGGCAACTTTGTTTGGGATCTTTCCCGATACAAAGCACTCTTTCAGGTGCCGCAAGGCGTGGACTGTTACTGGACGAGCCTCTGGAGAGACTACCGATTGCGTTAAGTCGCGATAATAGGTGGCGCCGAAGGCGAAAGTAGGTGCGTCGATGGATGCATTCTGCGAAACGCTCAGGCAAAAGGACAGAGGAGAGGATGACTGCACGGTCCCTGTCGTTTGTCTTTTGGACTTTTTCCCTGTCTTTATTGGCTGGGTGATAGTCTTTCTTTAGGCTGGCAGCGGTGCGTCACAGCCATTTCTTTTCCTCCTCCTTTATTAATTTAGTTGTTTAATAATTGAGGAATATCATGAGTTTTCAAGCTTTACTCAGTAGCCTGAACGGTATCGTTTGGGGACCCGTTACCCTGTGTTTACTCGTAGGTACGGGCATCTATCTCACCTTGCGTTTGCGGCTTATCCAAGTGTTTCGTCTACCAATGGCTCTCGGTTTATTGTTTAAACCCGCCAAAGGGCATGGGGATCTTTCTTCCTTCGCCGCCCTGTGCACGGCACTCTCGGCCACCATTGGTACGGGCAATATTGTCGGGGTGGCAACCGCGATTAAGATGGGTGGCCCAGGGGCATTATTTTGGATGTGGCTGGCGGCCTTCTTTGGCATGGCGACCAAATATGCCGAATGTATGTTGGCGGTAAAATACCGCACTACCGATGCGCGCGGACAAATTGCGGGCGGCCCTATGTATTATATCGAGCGGGGTTTGGGCATACATTGGATGGCAAAATTGTTTGCCCTGTTTGGTGTGGGAGTCGCGTTTTTCGGTATTGGTACTTTCGCCCAAGTGAATGCGATTAGCGATGCCCTGACCATTGCCTTTGAGGTGCCCACTTGGGCCACGGCATTGGTGCTCACCCTGTTAGTCGCGGCGGTGACCTTAGGTGGGGTGAAGCGGATTTCCAACGTGGCGCAAAAGTTAGTGCCAGCGATGTCGATTGGTTATGTGCTGGCTTGTGTATGGATTTTAGTGAGTTTTGCCGAATCGATTTTACCCGCCTTGCAATTAGTGGTGGAGTCGGCCTTTACGCCTGTCTCGGCGGCGGGGGGATTCTTAGGCGCAACTGTGGCGCAGGCGATTCAAATGGGGATTGCCCGCGGGGTATTTTCCAACGAGTCAGGCCTCGGTAGCGCGCCAATTGCTGCCGCGGCGGCGAAAACCAATGAGCCGGTCGAGCAGGGCTTAGTCAGCATGACGGGCACCTTTTTCGATACCATCATCATCTGCACTATGACAGGGCTGGTACTGATTATCACCGGAGTCTGGAGCGGTGATACTGCAGGTGCTGCCATGACGAGCGCGGCCTTCAGCCTAGGTGGCTCGGCGGTCGTCGGTCAATATTTAGTGACTATCGCCTTAGTCTGCTTTGCGTTTACCACGATTTTAGGCTGGCACTACTATGGCGAGCGCTGCTGGTATTACTTAGTGGGCGAGCGTGGGCTGCGAGCTTACCAAGTGCTATTTTTAGGTTTGATTGCAGTGGGGGCTTTTATCAAGCTGGATGTGATCTGGTTATTGGCCGATACGGTAAACGGTTTAATGGCGATACCTAACCTGATTGCGATTATTGGATTAAGGCACGTCATTATTGCTGAAACCCAAAGCTATTTTGTTCGGACATTCACAAACCGTACACTAGACCCAATTTATTAATGTTGTGAAAACAATATATTACTTCACATTATTTTAACTTTGGGATTATCGCCGCAGGGTTCTTCGTTTACTTTAATAGATGCTGTTCGAAAAAATAGCACATTGAGATGAGAACTTTGAGGCGACGCCATGGACAGAAGTAAACTCCGCACCTTTCGCAGCAAGATCCTATCCCATATCGCGCTGCCACTGATCTTAATCATGGCCGGCGTGTATGGCATTAATTCTTGGTTTAATTACCTGTCTGCCGAGCGCAAGCTATACGACACCTTAGCGCAGGAGTCGAATCATTCAGCCTATCGCTTACAGCTATTGTTTGAGCACGCGCAGGCCAATACACAAGGTGTTGCGGATTTTATTGGTTTCATCTCCAATAAGGAGGGCATCAATAATAGTGAGAAAATCAAACGAGTGCTCACTAATCGCCTCGAACGTAACCCCGATTTCTACGGCTCCGCCGTCGCCTTTAAACCTTATACCTTCCCCGATAAAAAACTCTTTTCCCCCTATGTTTACCGCGATGGTGACAGTTTCCATTATCTAGATATTGGCGCCGAAGGTTATGACTACACCGATGGCTCTTGGGATTGGTGGTCTAAGGCCATTAATCAACCGGGGGGCTATTGGTCTAAAGCCTACTTTGACGAAGGTGCGGGTAACACCCTGATGGTGACCTATTCCGTCCCTTTTGGTCCTGAAAACGATTACTTTGGGGTGGCGACGGTCGACTTAGCCCTCGATAAATTGCCCGAGCAATTGGGGGTTCAGCCAAGTGAGTTAGTGGTGCTGGATGATCAAGGGCGGCTTATCTTCCACAATGATAAAGAGAAAGTGCTCGCCGTCACCTCAGCCGAATGGCTCGATAGAAACACTCGCCGCAATAGTGACTTTTGGGCGCTATTGGATAAGGGGGTCAATGGCCAAGCCCGGTTTGTGGATGACAAGAACATAGTCTACCTCGCTAGTGTCGCTTCGGTCGCTAAGCTCAAATGGCGCGTCATTGTCATGGTGCCCGAACATCAGTTGTTTACCACGCTATTAGATGATGTGGCTGCGGTGGTGCTTAACCTCAGCTTGCTCACGCTGTTATTGATATTGACCTGCTATATCGCCGCTAAACGTTTGACTCGGCCGCTTGAGGCGTTGGAATCGGGCATTTTGGCCTTCGGTCAGGGTAAGGCCCAACAGTTAGCGATCCCCAAAGGCGCTGTGAGTGAAATAGTCACCTTAAGCAGTACCTTTAACCAGATGGCAGAGCTTCTCGCCGAACGTGAACAGGCGATTTTAGACTCCCGGGGTAACCGCTTCGCTCGGCTGATTGATGGTATGAGCGATAAGTCCTTCTACTGTTCGCTCGACCCTTCAGGGCAACTGGCACAGGTGAGTGAGGGCGTCACTAAGGTCTTAGGCATGTCGCCCGAGCTGCTCAAGCGTAAGTACCAACGACTCTTTACTGCCAATCCCTTAAATGAAAAGAATTGGGAATACACAGACTTGGCTCTGAAGGGACAAAACGTTCCCTCCCACCAAGTGGAATTGCAGGATGCCAATGGCCATCCACGTATACTCGAGCTCTTTATGCAACCCTTGGTTTCGGATACGGGCGAGCTGATGTCGGTGGAGATGTTATTTACCGATGTGACGGAGCAGTTCTCCGCCGCCGCTTGGTCCAATGCCGTGCTCGAAGCGGCGCCAGAGGCCATGCTAATCGTGGACCAAATGGGGGTTATTGTCTTCAGTAACACTCGTTGTCAGCTCCTCTTTGGTTACGATGTTAACAGCATGTTGGGGTTACAGGTTGAGTCGCTTTTACCCGAAACCATGCGCAGCAACCATGCCCGCGACCGCCTGCAATTTTTACGCGAAGGCCGCGATCGCCCTATGGCCAATGCGCGCCATGTGAGGGCGCTCAAAGCCGATGGCGGGGAGTTTTTCGCTGAAATCGCCTTGAGTATTTTGCCTGCCGATCATGAAGGTCGCCGCCAAGTGGCAGCATCGATTCGGGATATGACCCAGAAGTTAGCGGTGGAGCAAAAAATTCGAGACAGCGAATTAAGGTTCCGCGGCCTGGTGACCAATATTCCCGGCGCCGTCTACCGCACTCGCATCGGTGATGTGTGGGTGATGGAATATATCAGTGAAAACATTGCCGAAATTACAGGTTATGCCGCAAGCCAGTTTATTGAGAGCCGCCAACGAACCTTCGCCTCGCTGATCTTGGAAGAAGACCGTGAGCTCTGCCATCAGCATATCGATAGGGCGCTGGCGCAGCAGGAAACCTTTGAGGTGGAATACCGCATCCGCCACCGCGATGGCAGCGTGCGCTGGGTACATGAAAAGGGTAAGGCAAGTTACACCGATGAGGGCTTCCCACTGTGGTTCGACGGCAGTATCGATGATATTACCGAGAGTAAGCTGGCATTGGTTGAGCTTGAGAGTTCGCGTCAGCAGCTAACGAATATCACCGAATCCATCCCTTGTACCGTGTACCAATTACGCTGGGTTTCCGCCGCGGATCGCACTTTTACCTTCCTCTCTGGCGCGGCCTTCCATATGTTAGGGCTGCACCGTGATGAGTTACTGAGCGACTTTAATATCATCGCCGAGCGGATTTTTGATGAAGAGCGCCCCGAAGTTGTGCGCGCCTTAGCGGGCAAGAGTGAGGACAAATTGCAATGGGTTCGCGAGTTCCGTTATAGCCATCCTAATGGCAGCCTTCGTTGGATGGAAGCCGGGGCGAGTGGTCATTACGACGAAGATGGCGCCATTATCTGGAATGGCTATGTGATGGATATTACCGAGCGTAAGGCCATCGAAGAAGAGTTAGCGGTCAGCGAAGCGCACTTTAAGGCGCTATTCGATGGTTCTACTATAGGTATTGTGAACGTCGATGCAAAAGGGGTGATCCTCGACTGTAACGACCAATATTGTGAGGACATGGGCCAATCCCGTGAGTCCCTCTGTGGCATGTCGATTTTCGAGGTCTTAAGCCTACAGGATAAAGAAGCGGCTAAGGCGCAATTTAAGGAGTTAGCCGAAGGTCGAGTCAACCATTATCGTGGCGAGCGCAGCTTTATTCGCCCCAATGGTGAGC
Source organism: Shewanella sp. GD04112 (assembly GCF_029835735.1). NCBI lineage: Bacteria > Pseudomonadati > Pseudomonadota > Gammaproteobacteria > Alteromonadales > Shewanellaceae > Shewanella > Shewanella sp. GD04112. The sequence continues at coordinate 4,019,014 of NZ_JAOEAL010000001.1, read as the reverse complement.
CGCTGTGGATGACGGTCAATGTGTCGGCGCTGTTCAATAGCCAGAAACAGTTTGAATCGGCTGTGGTCAGTATGGTCGATATGACCGAGTTAAAACTCTTATCTAACGAGCTGTTAGTCGCTAAGGAAGAGGCCGATGCGGCGAGTAAAGCCAAGGGCGACTTCTTGGCCAACATGTCCCACGAAATCCGTACACCCATGAATGCGATTATCGGTATGTCGCAGCTTTGTTTGCAGACAGATCTCGATAAGAAGCAGAAAAATTATGTGGAGAAAATTGAGCGCGCCTCAAAATCCTTGCTCTCCATCATTAACGACATCCTCGACTTCTCCAAAATTGAAGCAGGTAAGTTAGATATCGAATCGGTTCCCTTCCAGCTCGATACCATGCTGGAAGATCTCAGCGATATGTTCTCCGAGAAGGCGGCCCATAAACAGCTTGAACTGTTGTTTGCGGTGGCGCCGAATGTACCTAGGCACTTGTTTGGTGATTCGCTGCGCCTAGGACAAGTGCTGATCAATTTGATGAACAACGCGATTAAGTTTACCGAGCGGGGCGAAGTGTTGTTATCGCTCAACTTGGTTGAGCAGCAAAATGATGATGTGGTGCTGCGCTTTAGTGTTCGCGATAGCGGTATCGGCTTAACCGCCGAACAACAGGCTAAATTGTTTAAGTCCTTCAGTCAGGCCGACACCTCGACAACCCGTAAATATGGCGGCACAGGCTTAGGGCTGGCGATTTGTAAGCAGTTAGTCGAGCTGATGGGCGGCACCATTGGGGTTGAGAGTCAATTCGGCCACGGCAGTACCTTCTACTTTACCGTTAAGTTGCAGATTTCTAGCGGTCAAAAGCTAACGGTCGCCCAAGAGCTCGAAGGCATGCCGATTCTGGTTGCCGACGACAATGCCACCGCCCGTGACATTATGCGTACCACCTTAGAAAGCATGGGCTTTAGGGTCGATACGGTGCGCTCCGGTGAAGAAGCGGTGACACGTTGTATCCAGCAGGAATATGCTGTTGCCCTGATTGACTGGAAGATGCCAAATCTCGATGGGCTCGAAACGGCTAAGCAAATCAAACAACAGGCGAAGAAGGCGCCGCGGATCTTGATGGTGTCGGCCCATGCGACCCAAGAGTTCTTAAGCCAAATTGAGGCGTTGGGCTTGGCGGGCTATATCAGTAAACCCATCAGCGCCTCGCGGTTACTCGATGGCATTATGAATTCTCTGGGCCGAGCTGGCGTCCTGCCTGTCAGACGTAATAGTGAGAGCATAGATCCTAAACTCCTGTTGCCGCTTAAGGGCAAGCGTATCCTCTTGGTGGAGGATAACGAGATGAACCTTGAGGTGGCCACCGAGTTTTTAGAGCAAGTGGGGATTATTCTATCTATCGCCACCAATGGTCAAATCGCGCTCGATAAGCTGGCGCAGCAGAGTTTCGATTTGGTATTGATGGATTGTCAGATGCCAGTGATGGACGGTTATCAGGCCACACAGGCGCTGAGAAAACGCCCCGAACTTAATGAGTTACCCGTGATTGCGATGACGGCTAATGCGATGGCGGGTGATAAGGAAATGTGTCTAAAAGCAGGGATGAACGACCATATCGCTAAGCCGATTGAGGTCAACTTACTGTATCAAACCCTGCTCAAATATTTAGGTGGCGGCGTGCCGCCAGCCGAGGGTGATGCACCGAGTCAATTAGTTGAAATCCCTGTTAAACCTATCAACTTAGATTCAGATTCAGTCGTGAAATGGCCCGAGCATCCTGAGCTGGATATCGACAGGGGGCTACAGTTAGTTCAAAACTCTACCCGTTTGTATCAAAGGAGCTTCGATCGTTTCGTTACCAGTCAGCGTAATGTGGTGGATCTCATCAATAAAGCGCTCGCCAATGACAAACGTGACGATGCCGTGCGGATGGCGCATACCTTGAAGGGGCTCGCGGGTAACTTAAGCTCTAGCAAGCTGGTGGAATTAGCCCGCCAACTAGAGTTGCACTTAAGTGAGAAGAGCGAATACCAAACTGAGTTAGACCAAATCCAAGCGCTAGTGGCGTCGATTTGTGATGCCATTGAGCGGGTCAAGCCGCAGTTTGAGGAGTCGACTACATCGACGAGCGAACAACTCTCGCCAGAGGCGCTAGTCACCGCCTTAAAACAGCTGCGACAAAGCCTAGAGGATGCTGACTCAGATGCGGTGGCGCAAATCGATGCGTTAAAACCTCAGGTGAGTAGCAAGTTATGGCTGCAGCTCAGCCCAGCCCTGACTATGATTAATCAGTATCAGTTTGATGAAGCAGTGGATTTGATTGATGAAGTGCTTGCGGAATTAACCTAAAAACCGGTCAAGAGAGTGCGGTATTGGCCATTGATAAGCCACAGGATAAGGTGAAAGTGTTGATGGATAAGGCAACAATATTGGTCGTCGATGATACACCGGAAAATATCGATATTTTAGTGGGCATACTCGGTGAGGATTATAAGGTCAAGGTGGCGATTGATGGACCAAGAGCGCTCGCCCTTGTCGCCAAAACCCTGCCGGATTTGATTTTACTCGACGTAATGATGCCTGGCATGAACGGCTATGAAGTCTGTAAGCTGCTTAAGCAGGAGCCTTTAACTTGCCATATTCCGGTGATTTTTGTGACCGCCTTGTCTGAGGTGGCCGACGAGACTCAAGGGTTTGAACTCGGCGCCGTCGATTACATCACTAAGCCTGTGAGTGCTCCCGTGGTAAAAGCACGGGTGCGAACCCATCTGGCGCTATACGATCAAAAACGCCTGCTAGAACAACAAGTCAAAGAACGCACCCAAGAGCTAGAAGAAACTCGCTTCGAAATTATCCGCCGCTTAGGTCGCGCCGCCGAATACAAAGACAACGAAACGGGCCTGCACGTTGTGCGTATGAGCCACTATGCACGGATGCTGGCCGTTAAACTGGGCTTGCCTAGCACCTTCTGCGAGCTGTTGTATAACGCGGCGCCCATGCATGACATAGGGAAAATCGGCACGCCCGATGCGGTGCTGAAAAAGCCCGGTAAGCTTGATGCCGATGAGTGGGAAATCATGCAACAACATGCTGCCATTGGTGCAGAGATCATTGGCGAACATGGCGATCCACTGCTGCAAATGGCGCGGCGCATCGCCTTGACCCACCATGAGAAATGGGACGGTTCTGGTTATCCTAATGGTTTGTCAGGGGAAAATATTCCGATTGAAGGCCGGATTGTGGCGATTGCGGATGTCTTCGACGCCCTGACTTCGCGCCGTCCTTATAAGGAGCCTTGGACAATCGAAGCCACGGTCGAGTTACTCGAAAGCCAAGCGGGCAAACACTTTGACCCTAAGCTGGTGGAGGAATTTAAGCAAATTCTGCCCGAGGTGGTGGCGATTCGAGATACTTATATCGAGCATTAAAAGCAAAAGGCGCCTAGGGCGCCTTTTTCAATACGACTCGTTTAGAAGCTAGGCTTCTTCGAGCGAGTAGGGTAATGCTTTAATGTGTAAGCTGGATTGCTCATCGTCGGCAAAGCGCAGCTTGGCATCGTTCGCGGTATCGTTTGCCAGCACAGCGGTGAGCAGTACTTGATTACCACGCTGTACGAACTCAATAATTTGCCCGCCCTTGCGATAGCCATCTTCCAATTCGATCTCGAGAGCACTTTCCAAATTGATGTCTGAGGAAGTCGTGCCGTGGAGAATATAGAGCGCGCGCTTGTTACCGCCACGGTATTTCATCCGAGCCACAGTTTCTTGGCCCATGTAGCAGCCTTTGTTAAAACTGATGCCGTTGATAGCCTGTAGGTTACACATCTGCGGCACATATTGATTAGCATGGCTTGGCGCTAGGTTAGGGTAGCCTGCTGTAATTTCTAAGGCTTGCCAAGCGCTGGCATCAAACACTGTGTGCTCGCCCACTAAGGTAGTTGCCGCCTCTGGCTGCAGAACCAGAATAAAACGATCCGCATCCTTTAAAATGGCGCCATGTTCGACCAGTGTAAGTTCTTCAGTGATTTCCCCAAAGTGTTGGGTCACAAATTGTGTTGCTTGTTCGCCTGCTACGCCGAGTAATGTCCACTCAGCCGTCGCATTTGTCAGGGTTGCCTTGCTAAATACGGCATATTTTTGCAGTTGTGGCAGGTCGAGCTCTAGGGTGTCCTTTGGCATCAGCATCAACAGCGCATCTTGGATGGCGAAGGTGCGGAAGCTGGCGAGCATCTTACCCTTAGGATCGCAATGTGCGCCCCAGCGCCATTGGTTGGCTTCGAGTGAGCTGATATCCGTGGTGACTTGACCATGGATAAAACTGCGACCCTGTTCGCCGACCACTTTGATGAGGCCGAGGTGGGATAGGTTGGCGAGCATAAGTGGAGGCATTGAGGCGTCCAGATCCCAAGTGGGTGTCGAAACTGCAATAGTCATAGCGGAGATCCTGAAAATGAAGACGATGCAAGAGGCTAGATTGTAGCGGAATTAAGCGGCGCTCAAAAGCATAAGGCGCACATATCTTGAATGAAATGTGCGCCTTATAAATACACTCAAGCTGAGTGCGTAAAGCCTTAGAACAATACGCGGGTGCGCAGTGTGCCTTCAATGGCCTTAAGTTCGACCAGTGCTTCCTCGGCTTGGTGAGTATCGACTTCCATCACCACATAACCGATTTCAGCTGTGGTTTGCAGATACTGAGCGGCAATGTTGATGCCTTTTTCAGAGAAGGCTTTGTTGATTTTGATCAGCACGCCAGGACGGTTTTGGTGAATGTGCAGTAAGCGCGAAATGCCTTTGTGCATTGGCAGCGACACTTCAGGGAAGTTAACCGCAGAAACGGTCGAACCGTTGTCTGAGTATTTGGCTAACTTACCAGCCACTTCGATACCTATATTTTCCTGGGCTTCGGCAGTGCTGCCACCCACGTGCGGGGTCAACAGCACATTGTCTAAGCCACGCAATGGGCTGATAAATTCATCATCATTCGATTGTGGCTCGACGGGGAATACGTCGATTGCCGCGCCTGAAAGGTGACGCTCTTTAAGAGCAACTGTCAGGGCATCGATATCAACCACAGTGCCGCGTGAGGCGTTGATAAAGATGCTGCCTTTACGCATAGCGGCAAATTCCGCGGTGCTGATCATATCTTTGGTTTGCGCTGTCTCAGGGACGTGCAAACTGATCACATCGGACTGTGCCAGTAATTGTTCCATCGAATGGATTTGCTGGGCATTGCCTAATGGTAGTTTGTCTTCGATATCGAAAAACACTACGCGCATGCCTAAGGTTTCAGCCAAGATCCCAAGCTGTGTACCAATATGGCCATAACCTATCACACCTAAGGTTTTGCCACGGACTTCGTAACTGCCGGCGGCCGTTTTCATCCAGCCACCACGATGGGCGATGGCATTACGTTCAGGAATGCCGCGCATCAACATGATGATTTCGCCTAATACCAGTTCAGCCACGCTGCGGGTATTGGAAAACGGTGCGTTAAACACGGGGATACCGAGTAATTCGGCGGTCGCCAGATCCACTTGGTTGGTACCGATACAGAAACAACCAATCGCAATCAGTTTTTCGGCACGCTTCAATACATCAGCCGTTAATTGGGTACGGGAACGAATACCAACAAAGTGAGCATCTTTGATGGACTCGAGCAGGGCTTCATCACCTAAGGAGGCTTTGTGATACTCGATATTGGTGTATCCAGCACGTTCAAATACATCGACCGCAGATTGGTGGACGCCTTCCAACAACAGGATCTTGATCTTATCCTTGTCCAGCGAATGTTTCGCCATGATATGGGTACCCTCTAATTAATTGAAATTGTTCTGTGTGATATGCTGACAGCCTTGGCCTTCCAAAGTAGCACTTTTTTTGCTCACTGTGGAGGGCTAGATGGCTAAAGTTAATATTCTAGAATTAGAACAATATCGCATAAGAGGAAGGAACATTGAATAACAAAATCATTTGGTGCGGTATTTACCTCTCAGTTTTAATATGGTCGGCGATAAAACCCGCAGATCCATTCACCTGGTGGCTCGAAGCCTTGCCCGCATTAGTGGCCGTGCCCTTGCTCTTTTTTACCCGCAAGGGTTTTCCGCTGACGCCCTTAGTGTATTTTTTGGTGCTGGTGCATTGCTGTGTGTTGTTTGTTGGCGCGCACTATACCTATGCCGAAGTGCCACTGTTCGATACGATTGCCCAGTGGATGGGCACTGAACGCAACAACTACGACAAGGTCGGGCATTTCGCCCAAGGTTTTATTCCTGCCATGTTAGCCCGTGAGATTATGTTACGTAATCAAGCCGTTAAACCTGGCGCATGGTGTGCCTTTTTAGTCACCTGCTTTGTGTTGGCCTTTAGTGCCTTCTACGAACTGATCGAATGGTGGGTGGCCGCCGCGACGGGCGAAGGCGCCGAGGCTTTTTTAGGCACTCAGGGTTATGTGTGGGATACCCAATCGGATATGTTTTTAGCCTTGATAGGTGCCATTGTCGCGCTAATCAGTTTATCCCGTGTGCAGGATAGGCAAATCGCGAAACTTATCGGTCACGCGTAAGCGCGATAGTTCACAGCTCACAGATAAATCCCTCCTAAGAAAGACTGCCTTAGGAGGGATTTTTTATTCCTTAAACTGTCATCTTTCGTTGTTAGTTTTTTGTTTAAACTTTCGATTGAGACCCCTATAGACTAAGGTGTACACCTGACATACTTAGCTCAAGCCCTAGGATTAATCACTATTTATCGATAACGTTATGGTCTGTTAGTCGAACTTACACCATAAAAAGAGTGATTATTTAGTACATTTGGGTGATGGCATTCATGCGGTAACTAGTCAAAATGGGTTATGTTAATTAATTGTACTTTGTGTACATTTGCCCTCTTCAGTTCAGCATTAGGCTATAAAAACTAAATACTTTTCAGGGAGAAGAGTAAAGTGAATACTATCAACGAGTTAGTTTTTCTGCATCAAGTGGCAGCGCCTTGCCATTTGGCGATACTGGCAGAATCTATCGGATTAAAAACACGGATTGTTAAACAGGCTTCCGAGCTAAATTTAGATAAAGGGCAACGCAGTTTTTGTCTTATCGCCCAAAAAGGCGCAGCCTTAGATAATAAAGGCATTCCGCTGTTGGCCTCACGGCTGGTGCCCCATGTTCCCGTCGCTTTGTATCAAGTCGAGCGTAATTCCTTAGACCAAGAGTCAGCCATGTTGCTGGGGATCCGCGGTTTGTTATTTGCGGATCAGCGCATGGATTTGATGCTAACAGGGCTGCGCAAAATGGTGGCCGATGAGCTTTGGTACGACAGAACCTTACTCAGTAAGATGTTTCGCCGGGTGGTGCAAAAGTTGGATGGGCAAAATGATATGCCCGCCGATACCGTTGCCATGTTGCAAGCGCTAACGTCAAGGGAGCGAACCATTATTCAGTTTGTCTCTAGCGGCGCGCGTAATAAGGAAATCGCCCATCGACTCTGCATCAGTGAGCATACGGTGAAGGCACATATTTCTTCTATTTTCCGTAAGACCCAGTCCCGCAATCGTGTCGAGCTATTGCGTTGGGCTCAGACCTATCAAACACATTTTGAGTTTTGCAGTTAAGCTCAAAGCTTACGCCTTAAATGCACTAAGGTGAGTTGCGAGTGAACTGGACCGGTGATTTACATCGGCAAGGTAAGACGAGCGGCAACTCACTTTTGTGCTTTATACGCAAACAAAAACGGGAACATGATTCATGTTCCCGTTTTTATTGGGCCGCCTACAGCAGACGGCCTATCGATAGAGATTAGTACTGAACAACGGTCGCAACGTTCATATCACCAGTTTGGTTAACGCTGATGCTGTTGCTGTTGCCTGCTTGCGAACCAACAACTAAGTTGTCATTACCAGTTTGGGTAATCATTAGGCTGTTGTTATCACCACGCACACCAAATGAGCTTGATGCGAATGAAGTGCCGCTATCGCCACCTACCCAGTTACCGTTACCCGCTTGAGTGATTTGAGCTGAGTTTTCATCACCTTCGATGATTAAATCGATAAGGTTCAAATCACCACGGTGTTGCAGTGCAGTCACATCGGCGTTGTTGTTACCCGTTACACTGATGATAGTCTCGTTTTGATCACCATCTTGCTCAACATCTACTTCGTTGTCGTTACCCACGGCATCCACATAAGCGAAGTTCGCATCACCTTCTTGGCTGATTTCGATGCTGTTGTCTTCACCTGTTGCGAAGGCAACCAGTTCGTTGTTATCACCCTTAGAAGATAGGTCGAAATCGTTGTCAGTACCGTAAGCACCAAAGGTTGCGAAGTTAGCATCACCACGTTGTTTTAAGTCAACGTCGTTGCTATCGCCCCATACTTGGAACTCTGCACCGTTGCTGTCGCCACGTTGCTTGATAGTAATGTCGTTGTCGTTACCTTGAATGTCGGCAACTAAAGTATCGCCTACAGTGTTGCGGTTACCGTCTTGAGCGATATCGATGCTGTTGTCATCACCCGTGGTCATTGACAGGTAAGCAGTGTTGCTGCTGCCTTCTTGTTTCATGGTGATGTCGTTCTCGCTACCCGCTAAGGCGTAAACGAAGCCAGTATGGCTTTCACCCTTTTGATAGATATCGACGCTGTTGTCGTTACCCGCGATGCCTTTAGCCGCACCAAAGTTATTGTTACCAATCTGTTCAACCGATACGTCGTTGTTATTGCCCACGTTAGCTGTCAGGTCGAGTGCGATTAAACCCGCTTGGTTGTTGCTACCGTATTGCTTGATGTCGCCATCGTTGTTATCGCCTTGAACGCGGAATACTGCGAGGTTGGCATCGCCTTCTTGTTCTACAAAGGCACTGTTTTCGTTGCCAGTGATTTCAACGTAGCTTTCGTTCACTTCACCTAATTGGTTCACAGAAACCAGGTTGTCGTTACCAGTGATGTCGTTGCTGCTTTGGTTGAAGAAACCATCCTGCGCTACTTCAGCTTCGTTGTTATTGCCAGTGACGTTAACTGATGCAACATGCCAATCCGTTTGTTGAGTCACAGTGACTTGGTTGGCATCACCCGTTGAGTTAACTTGCGCTTCATGCCACACACCGTCTTGTAATACGGTGGCAACTTGGTCGTTACCCGTTTGAGTAACTGCTGCAGCGTTAATTAACCCAGTTTGCGCCACTAAGGTGTCTTGACCTTGGCCAGTTTGTTCAACGCTGATGTCGTTAATGAGACTGGCTGCAAATGCCTGGCCACTTAAGCCCGTTGCAATAGCTAGCGCAATGAGTGATTTTTTCGCTTGTGATTTCATGTGACTCTCCCTGTTTAATACTGAGTTATTGAGATTGCAGCACCATCTGCAATCTGCTGGATCGAAAAATTGCCGCTTCCTAGTTGGTTCAATTGCACCAAATTGTCATTGCCAATCTGGGTGATTGAAGCCGTGTTTTGAGTGCCGACTTGCAGTAGTTGGACTTCATTGTTGGAACCAATCTGTGTCACAAGCGAAACGTTGTCGTTACCTGCTTGCGTCGCATAGGCGCTGTTATCGCTGCCCGACTGGATCACTATCGCTTGGTTTGCCGTACCTTGCTGCACTAGGTCGATAAGGTTATCGCGCCCAGAACGCTCAATGAGCGCCTGCAGGGTAATGGGCAGTTCACTGACATCCGCCGCTTGGCTGGGTGTCAGACAACTACATAACAAGATGAGCAGTACCAAAAAGCGTGTTAATAGACTTGGCACAAGTGACTCCTTGTATGTATAGGTGTTTTGGCGGGCTGAAAAACACACCAACCAATTCAGGCATCAAGGTACGAGTCATAGGGCCGAGAGACAATTGGCCGAAAGGGTATTTATTTGTTGGGGAACAATAGCCAGCTAGGTTGGATTAACTTTTGTTAATCCTATGATAAATCAGTTTATTGTCTATTTACGCGCCGTACATCTTCCCTTTTAACCTACCAAGTCGGTCTAGTAGTTAAGTCGTATTTCGCTGTGGGCGGCTTTTTAAAGTTGAAACATTATGGCAACAATTTACCGGCAAACATGCTGGATGTTCGTCGCTATTATCCAATCAATTTTGAGCGGAGGCTGCGTAATTGCGGTTCCAGAATTTCAACGTAAAGGACTATAGGAAGCTCAATATGTCGATAAAACTCTCACCACTGGCGTTAGCAATTGCAGGAGCGATGACACTGTCAGCCGTGCCCGCTATGGCAAAAGATGCCCCTGTCTATGAAAAAGATGCCATTCTCGTGGTGTATAAAGACAATGCGACGAAGGCGGAGCGCTCGGCGGCTCAGCGTTTAATTCGTGGCACCTTAACCGATGCCAATGCGGACGGTGTCGATGATAAGTTCCAGCATTTACTCAATGGCAAACTGGCACGTTTAGCCCTGCGTAAAGGCGCCAATATTGAAGATGCAATTAAGGTGATTAGCCGTCATCCGGCGGTGAAATATGCCGAACCTAACTATATTCTCAAGGCGATAGGCACGCCTGATGATCCAAGCTTTGCTAGCCTGTGGGGCATGAATAACACGGGACAAAACGGTGGCACCGTCGATGCGGATATCGATGCACCAGAAGCGTGGGAAATCACTACCGGCAGTTCGGATGTGGTGATTGGGGTGATTGACACTGGGGTGGATTACAATCATCCCGATCTACAGGCCAACATGTGGGTGAATGCTGGCGAGATCCCAGATAACGGCATCGACGATGACGGCAACGGCGTGATCGACGATGTTCACGGTTACAGCGCGGTCAACAATAACGGTAACCCAATGGACGGCAACGGCCACGGTACCCATGTATCTGGCACTATTGGCGCTAAAGGCAATAACGGCGTGGGTGTCGTTGGGGTGAACTGGGACGTTAAAATTGCCGCCTGTCAGTTCCTCGATGCCGATGGTTATGGTTCTACCGCAGGCGCGATTGCCTGTCTGGACTACTTTACCGATCTTAAGGTTAATCATGGCGTTGATATCAAAGCTACCAATAACTCTTGGGGCGGCGGCAGTTTTAGCCAAGCCTTAAAAGATGCGATTGAAGCGGGTGGTGAAGCAGGCATTTTATTCGTTGCAGCAGCGGGTAATGACGCGGTGGACAATGATGCCAGCCCACATTATCCCTCAAGCTATGACTCGGATGTGGTGTTGTCTATTGCCAGTACCGACCGTAATGACCGTATGTCAGATTTCTCACAGTGGGGCTTAACCAGTGTTGATATGGGCGCGCCTGGCACGGCGATTCTGTCAACCATTCCAGGCGGTGGCTATGCCACTTACTCTGGTACCTCAATGGCGACGCCCCACGTGACAGGTGCGGCGGCACTCGTGTGGTCATTAAATCCAGATCTCTCGCCAGTAGAAATGAAATCCTTACTGATGGCGTCGGGTGATGCGAATGCGGACCTTACTGGTAAAACCGTGGCAGGGACTCGCCTCAATGTGGCAAATGCCTTAGAGCAGGCAAACCCATCTCCTAGTTATAAGTTTACCGTATCGCCAGCATCGCAATCGGTCGAAGCGGGCAACACGGCAAGTTATAACTTTAGTGTCGGTAGTGTGGCTGGATGGGAAGGTGATGTGGCTCTTAGCGTAGCCGTGTCTCCAGCGCTTGAAGGCGTATCCTTATCAGCCTCAACTGTTTCAGCTGGTAGTTCATTTACCTTAGATGTTGCGACAACGGCGCAAACTGCTTGGGGTGATTACAGCATCACAGTAACAGGTACCGATGGCACCATTGAAAAGTCTAAAGTCGTTTCACTGAATGTGTTTCCACAGGGATTAAATGACTTTAGCTATGGCAATGAAAACGCTGTTGCTATCCCTGATAACAACGCTAATGGTGTGGTGAGCACTATCGACGTGACCGACGATGTGCAGATTTTTGGTGTGACCGCCGATGTGAATATCAGCCACACTTGGATTGGTGATTTACGTGTCGTGTTAACCTCTCCAGCGGGCACCGAAGTGGTTCTGCATAACCGTGAGGGCGGCAGCGCCGACAACATCGTTAAGAGCTGGGACTTAAGCGCGTTTGACGGTGAAAATGCCCAGGGTACTTGGTCATTATCTGTTGACGACAATGCGGGCGCAGACACGGGCACCCTGAATAACTGGGGCTTAGTGATCAGCGGCTTAGGTGAAGCCTCTCCCGCGGCACCTGTTGCAGGTTTCGAGTATGCGGTTGAAGGCTTAAGCGTCGCCTTTACTAACACCAGTACCGATGCAAACGACGATATCGTGAGCTATAGCTGGGATTTTGGTGATGACACAAACTCTAGCGAAATGAACCCAAGCCATGTGTTTGTTGCCGCGGGTACCTACAGAGTGTCGCTTACCGTGACTGACGCCATGGAGCATAGCAACACTGTGACCATGGAAGTACAAGTGTATGAGCATAGCATCAGTGCCGCTGTGACTCGTGCGTTAGTCTCTCGTCGTGGCAGCGCTATGGTTGACCTCACATGGGATAGCGCCTTAGGTGAAAGCGTCGCCCTGTACCGTGATGGCGAGTTAGTGGCCACGACTGAAAACGATGGTAACTACCGCGATCGCTTCACAACGACGGCATCGAGTGTGACGTACCAAGTGTGTGAAACCACAGGCGCACTCTGTTCTGCGGCGGTTGTCGCACAGTTCTAATGAAGCCATAAATTAACAAGGCGACCCTAGGGTCGCCTTTTTTGTTCTCTAGACTCGAAAGCTAAGGTTTTTCTTTCGCTTCCTCAGGTTCGGTTTCGGCGGAAATTTGTGTTTTCCTGTCGGATAACTGCTGTATTGCTTGAGTGTTATTTGAGGTTAAGCCATTAAAATGATCGTTAATTTTATTGAGCTGGCTGATGTATTCAGGGTCATCCTTTTCCTTATGTTGCCAGTAACGCTGCCGCTCCAGCTTTTGTAATTCACTGGCCCTTAGGATTTCGAAATAGCTGTTTTCCTGCTTTAGCCGATACAGTTCGGCATCGAGCAGTTGCAGCAATTTTTCCTTAGAAATCGTTTGGCTATTGAGCAAGGATTGCAGCGGGTCGACAGGCGTCTCGCGTTTGTCTGAATCGGTTTCCGTGGTGATCCCTAGCTGATACTCAATCTTATGTTGGCTATATTCCTGCGGGCAGGCGGTTTGGCTAAAGACGACCTTATCGTCCTTGCGACATTTATAGACGGTATTTGCAAGTGCAGTTGTAGGAAGTAGCACGCAAATAAGAGTCACTATGAGTCTTGCCATTCGACGACAGATCCTTTGTATCCGCGATGATGAATAAAATACGTATTGCTACTGCGTCAGATTGAAGCTGAGTCTGCGTGTTCTTTAAACTCTAGCAGCTATATATCCGAGGGGCAGAAATACTTGTTACTTAGCATTAACAACCGTGAATACTATGGCGTAACTCAAAGAATAAAACCAGTTTTTTGACGATGGAATTTTTTTGACACTCAATAAATTGAGGCGCGTCTGCGCAGAACCGCACAAATAAAAAAGGAGCCTAAGCTCCTTTTTCATGATGCTAAAAAACCTTAGCGGTCGAAGCGCAGATTATCGATAAGACGCGCTTTACCTAAGTAAGCGGCGGCCAGAATCACTAGCGCTTGGTCCGCAGCTTCAGCATGGGCCAGGGTGGTAGCATGGCGAACTTCTAAGTAATCCGGGGTAAAGCCTGCGGCGATAAGGCTCGCTTTAGCTTCCGCAGTGACTTGTTCGATGCTCACGCCTTGCTTAATGCCTTGCGCCATGGCATCGATGGCTTTTTTCAGCGCCGGCGCCGCGGCTTTTTCTTCCGCTGTCAGGTAGCCATTGCGTGAACTCATGGCTAAGCCCGAGGCTTCACGAATGGTCTCCACACCAATAATTTCAATCGGCAGTGACAAATCTTCAACCATAGTGCGGATCACTAACAGTTGTTGATAATCCTTGTTGCCAAAGAAGGCGACATCGGGCTGCACTATGTTGAACAGTTTGCAGACGACAGTTGCAACGCCACGGAAGTGGCCGGGACGACTGGCGCCGCAGAGTACATCGGAAATTCCCGGTACTTCGACATAGGTTTGCTGCGCCAAACCTTTAGGATAAATAATCGCAGGCGTTGGGGTGAACAGCAGCTCGGCGCCCGCGGCGGTCAGCGCTTGGCTGTCGGCCTCTAGGGTGCGCGGGTAGGCATCGAGATCTTCGTTCTGCCCGAACTGCATAGGATTCACGAAGATTGATACGACCACATGGTCGCATTTCTTCGTCGCTTCTTTCACTAAGGTGATGTGTCCCTGATGGAGATTGCCCATGGTAGGCACAAAGGCGACGGTCTCGCCCTTGGCACGCCATGCTCGCACTTGAGTACGAATATCATCGATATGGGCGCTAGTGATCATTAACTCTTACCTTGCTAAAACTTGAAATAGTCGTCTGTGTGCTTAGCACTATTTAGCTCAATGAGTGCTAGCACGCTTAGTTAAACGTGTGATCAGCACTTGGGAAGGTGCCATTGGCCACTTCTTCAATATAAGCGCGTACCGCCGAGCGGATTTCACCGGTTTGCTTAAGGTAGTTCTTTGAAAAACGTGGAATATAACCACTCGAAATACCGAGCACGTCGTGCATTACCAGGATCTGACCATCTGTCGTGGCGCCTGCGCCGATGCCGATCACAGGGATAGTTAATGCTTGAGTGATGGCGGTGGCGAGTGATGCCGGAATACATTCAACTACTAACAGCTGCGCGCCTGCGGCTTCTAAGGCTTTGGCTTCATCGAGAATGCGCTGGGCATTTTCAGCATCGCGGCCTTGTACTTTAAAGCCACCAAAAACGTGTACCGATTGCGGGGTGAGGCCCAAGTGGGCGCAGACAGGAATACCGCGCTCGGTCAGTTTAGTCACGGTTTCGAGTAACCAGTGACCGCCTTCCAGCTTGACCATATTAGCACCCGCCTGCATCAGTGCAGTGGCGTTTTCCATGGCTTGTTCTGGCGTGGCGTAACTCATAAATGGCATGTCGGCGATCAGTAGTGAGCGCTCGATACCGCGACGCACACAACGCGTGTGGTAGGCGATTTCGGCTGTCGTGACGGGCAGCGTATCATCGTGGCCTTGCAGAACCATTCCCAAAGAATCGCCGACCAGTAGCACATCGATGCCTTCGCCGTCGAACGCACTGGCAAAGCTGGCATCATAGGCTGTCAGAGCGGTGAATTTTCTACCTTCCTGTTTGTATTTCAACAGGGTTGAGCTAGTAACTTTAGACATATGGGTGATCTTCAAACCAAATAGAAGTGGTGTTATAAGCTAACTGGGGGCTGACTTCAATGATCATTGCCCAGTAGTTGTAACTCGGCCAAGAATTTTTCACTGATAAGGCTGCGTAGCGGCGTTTTACAGGGTAACACCAGATCCGGTGCTATGGCCGCCAAGGGCACTAGCACAAAACTACGCTCCTTCATGCCGTAGTGCGGCACTTTGAGTCTGGGCTCATCGATAATGGCATCGCCATATAAGAGTAAGTCGAGATCTAAGGTTCTGGGGCCCCAACGTTCTTTACGGACGCGGCCCTGAGTGTTTTCAATCTCTTGCAGTGCATCTAACAGGTCGATGGGCGCCAGAGAGGTCTCAAAGCTGGCAACGGCATTGATATAGTCGGGTTGCACTACGTCCCCCATGGGGGCGGAGCCGTAATAGGGCGATACCTTGAGGCTTTGATTTTCAGCTAAGGCGGACAAGGCCGCAACGGCATTGTCCAGCTGAGCTTTAGGATCTTCAAGATTAGCCCCGAGGGCGACAAAAACCTGAGTCATTATTCGGCGGCTTTGGCTTTCGCGGCACTCGGGCGACGGCGACGGCGCTGTGGTGAATTGCGGTTACGGTTACCCGCCGCTTTGTTACCACTGCGGGCGATATTCAAACGCTCGGTCTCATCCGCTTCAACAAACTGTTGCCACCATGCTGCACTCTTGGCGACATTGCCACCTTCGACTTCGCCGCGCAGTAACAGCAAGTCGTAGGCCGCTCTAAATTTAGGGTGCTCTAGTAGTTTAAAGGCGCGAGTGCCTTGGCTGCGATCGAAGCGTAATTGCAATTGCCAGATGTCTTTGGCAGGCGTGCTAAACCGGCGCGGAATACTGATGGTTTGGCATTGCTGCTCAATCACATCACCCATGGCGGCAAAAAACGCATCGTATAAGGTCAGGCCGCTCTCGACCGCAATATCTTCGGCGCGTTGGCGTAGTGGATACCAGAGGATCGCCGCATAGAAGAAGGACGGAGTGACAGGTTTATCTTCGTTCACGCGCGCGTCCGTGCTCTTCATGATGGCTTGCACCATCTTCATCGCAGGGCCTTTAGGCGCATCTTTTAATTGGGCGTCGACTTGCGGGAAGAGCGGTGCGAACAGCTTATATTCCTGCATCATCTCAAAATTGGCCATGGCTTTGCCGGCGAAGAAGAGTTTGAGCACTTCTTCATACATGCGGGCGGCCGGAATATCCTTGAGCAGTGGTGCTAACTGTTTGATAGGTTTAGCGGTCACTTCATCAATCGCCATGCTGAGCTTAGTGGCAAAACGCACAGCCCTGAGCATACGCACTGGATCTTCACGGTAACGGGTTTCGGGATCGCCAATCAGCCTTAAGGTGCCCGCCTTAAGATCTTCCATACCGCCGCCATAGCTGCGGATAGAGTAGTCGCTGATATCGTAGTAAAGGGCGTTGACGGTAAAATCGCGGCGCTCTGCGTCTTCATCGATTTCGCCATACACGTTATCCCTGAGCAAACGCCCTTCGGCATTGGCTTTAGAAATCTTTTCATTGCTGTCGCCATGGTGGCCACGGAAGGTGGCCACTTCAATCACATCGCGGCCAAACACAATATGGGCGAGGCGGAAGCGGCGTCCGACTACGCGGCAATTGCGAAACAGCTTTTTAATTTCTTCCGGCGTCGCATTAGTAACCACGTCGAAGTCTTTCGGTTCGAGTCCGAGGAGTAAATCCCGTACGCCCCCACCGACTAAATAGGCCTGAAAACCTGATTTATTCAATCGGTATAATACCTTAAGTGCGTTTTCGCTGATCTGCTTGCGGGAAATCGAATGCGCATCCCGAGGCACGAGCGACAAGCTTAAGCCGCCTGAAGTGAGTTCTGGCGTTTGGGGTTCAATCTGAGCTGGAGTCGGAGCGGTCGTTTTAGGCGCGTCTTCAAATAGCTGCTTGCAGAATTGGCTGATACGGCGAAAAATGGGACACCTCGGAATGTATCTGTTATGTGATTAAAAATCTGGCGGCTATGATATACCAATTGCGCACCGATGGGTATATCGCGATTTTTGAGCTATGCCACGACTTAGCACAGCTAAAATGATGCTTTTTGGCCGCAACTCGCCCCACGGGGTTAAGGCGCTATCAAGATTTCCCGCTGTTTCGGAATGGCCGACAGTTGAAACTGCGCTACCGCTTGAGCCAGCATTTGCGGCGCCGTTGTAGGCTCCACTGGCGCTTGGCCTAAAAAGGCGAGGGCGGCATTAAGGCTCGCCTGTGGATGCTGTTTATCGATAGCCTGCGCATGGTTTTGTTTCGATAGCTTAAATCCCGGCGTCAAGCAGGCTAAGGGTAAGTGCAACCACTGCGGCGCGCTTAGGCCAAAGGTCTGATACAGGCTTAATTGGCGACAACTGGCTTCGATTAAATCATAGCCCCGTACTACTTCGGTAATGCCTTGATAGGCATCATCCAGCACCACTGCCAGTTGATAGGCATACAGGCCATCGCTGCGTTTGATAATAAAATCTTCCGCGGCAAAGGCATGGTCCACTACGACTTTTCCCATCAGGTTATCGCTAAATTCGGCGACGTGTTGTCGATTTACAATGCGGATTGCACCCGATTGATGTGGTGTGGCTAACTGATGGCAGCGACCATCGTAAATCCCGCCCATGGCTTGGATCTGTTTACGACTACACTGGCAAAAGTAGGCATTATCTTCGGCGAGTAACTTGTCTAGCTTGGCTTGATAGGCCTCGGTGCGCGCACTCTGGTACAGCACAGTGTCATCCCATTCGAAACCGTATGCTTCTAAGGTACGTAAAATATCATCGGCTGCGCCCGCAACTTCCCGCGGTGGATCAATATCTTCAACGCGAATTAACCACTTTCCCCCTAATGAGCGTGCCCGCAGATAACTGCCTAGGGCGGCGATAAGTGAGCCAAAATGCAGTGCGCCCGAGGGCGAAGGGGCAAAACGGCCAACATAGGGTTGCAAAGTAGAAGTGTTGGAAGAGTGAGTCGCCATCATAGGAATGTGCAGGAATAACCAGTCAAAGTGGCTGTATTTTAGGGGGATACGAACAAAAAAGCGAAGTGAAACGAGAGGATGTTAATGCAAGACGCACAAGCAAGTAGGCGGGGAAATCCCCGCCCGAGATGGCCGATTAACCCGCCATTTGCTTCTCTTTGATCTCTGCAAGCGTTTTACAGTCGATACATTGATCGGCCGTTGGACGCGCTTCGAGACGGCGAATACCGATTTCGATACCGCAGGTTTCACAGAAGCCAAAATCGTCTTCTTCGATTTTTTGCAGGGTTTTCTCGATCTTCTTGATCAGTTTACGTTCTCTGTCACGGGCACGCAGTTCGAGACTGAACTCTTCTTCTTGCGCTGCACGGTCTACAGGATCAGGAAAGTTTGCTGCTTCGTCCTGCATGTGACTCAGAGTACGGTCGACTTCCTCACGCAACTGATTGCGCCAAGCTTCAAGAATGATCTTGAAGTGACCCAGTTGCTTAGCGTTCATATACTCCTCACCCGGCTTTTCCTGGTAGGGACTTACACCTGCGATAGCGAGTACGCCAAGTTTTTTGGTGCCTTCAGGCATAACGCATCTCCTGTCATCATTTGCGTTGTAGGGCGTCCTTAAGAACGGCCGCTATCTATATCAGAATCTTCACATTGAGGCAAATTTTTCATTTCACCTTGGCAGAATTTTTTGATTGCCTTCGCTAATTGAAATGAAAATGCATTTTACTGAATCTTAACATCATACCCGGACTGGACAAGCGTGGGCTAGATGTATCTCACTGGCAGAAATCTCACAGCGATAAGCTAGGACTTCTACTCCCGATAAAACAGCCTTTTTCAACAGGTTAGCATATTCTGGGTCGATATGTGCCGCGGGGGCCACGCTGTGGATGTCTGTGTGTTGCACGACAAATAGCAAGACGGCTCTATGCCCAAGGCTGGCCATGTGCATTAATTCCCGCAGATGTTTTTGGCCGCGAAGACTCACCGCATCGGGGAAATAACCTTGGCCATCCTCAAGCAAAGTACAACTTTTGACTTCAATATAACAGGCGGGTTTTTGAGCAGCCTCAAGCAAGATATCGATGCGGCTGTTTTCATCGCCGTACTTCACTTCGCGGCTTAAGCTGTCGTAGCCTGTAAGTTCGGTGATGACACCTTTATTAAGCGCTTCCTCGACTATGGCGTTGGCATTGCCCGAATGAATGCCGATAAGGCCACCCGTTGGCGTGGTCATCAACTCCCATGTATGGGCATATTTACGTTTAGGATTATTAGAAGTCGAAAACCATACGGTTTCACCGGGGAACAGGCAGTTACGCATTGAACCGGTATTAGGGCAATGCAGGGTGATTTCAGTGCCGTCTTCGAGTTGAACATCGGCGAGAAAACGTTTGTAGCGCTGGAGCAATTTTCCCGATTTCAGTGCTGGACTAAAGTGCATGCTATAACCTGTAGCGAGGTGATTTGGGCGCCCAAGACTAACAAATTTCGCAAATGTTTACAGATTTTACCTCGGTAACTTAGGCCGATGGCTTTCAGTCCTTGCCTGCTAGCAGTAAACTGCCGCCAACCCCGTTGTACTTTGTATACCCCAAAAGCCTGAGGATGCAGGACCTCTCACCTCAACTTGCATGGGGATAAGCGCAAGAACAAATTAAAATAAGGACCCCTCATGAGTGAACTTAAAGTGACTGAAGTGATGAGAGTTGAGTTAACCAAAGATACCCCTGCCGTCCATTGGGGCAAAGCCGATGTGACCTTCAATGCCGAAGGCGCATTAGTCCACTTAGGTGGTGGCGATGAGCTGCGCCAAATTCAAATGGCGGCGCGTAAGTTACGCAATCAAGGGATCAGCACTGTCGCCCTAGCAGGATCTCTTTGGGATCTGAATAGCCAATGGGTTTTCGCCCAAGGTTTTGCCACAGCCAAACCCGGTTACAAGATCCAATGGCGTGGCGATGACGCAGTACAAGCCGAGTTACAACGTCGCTTAGAAGTGGCGACATTTGCCCGCCAACTGATCAATGATACTCCTGAAAATCTGTCTCCGGTGAAACTGGCGCAGCAAGCGGCCAAATGGTTAGCCGAACTCGGTGGCGCTAAGGTGAGCTACCGTATTATTGAAGGCGAAGCATTATTAGAAGAGCAGTGGATTGGGATCCATGCCGTAGGCCGTGGCAGTGAGCGTCCACCAGCGATGTTAGAGCTAGACTTTAACCCGCTGTCAGCCGATGCCCCTGTATCTGTTGCCTTAGTGGGTAAAGGGATTACCTTCGACTCTGGCGGTTACAGCATTAAAGCCTCTGAAGGCATGCTGGGTATGAAGTGCGATATGGGCGGCGCCGCCACCGTGACGGCCGCTTTAGGTTTAGCGATTAAATCGGGTCTGAACAAACGCGTTAAGTTATTTCTCTGCTGCGCTGAAAACCTGATCAGCGGCCGTGCCTATAAGCTGGGTGATATCCTCACCTACAAAAATGGCGTGACAGTTGAAGTGGTTAACACCGATGCCGAAGGGCGCTTAGTGCTGGCCGATGGCCTGCAAGCGGCTTCTGCGACGGGTGCTCCTTTTATTATCGACGCGGCAACCTTAACTGGCGCAGCTGTGATGGCGGTGGGCTCTAACTACAACGCGATTTTCTCGCCACAGACTGAAGTGTTACAACTGGCGCAGCAAAAAGCCTCGACAGTGGCCGAGCGTGTATGGCCATTGCCACTGGATCCTTGGCACAAGGACATGTGTCCATCGGCCTATGCTGACACCGCAAACAGCCGCCCTGTGAAAGGTGGTGGTGCTGGCGGCGCTTCTAATGCGGCGGGCTTCCTGTGGCGTTTCGTTTCGCCAGAAGCCAAGTGGTTACACGTGGATTTAGCGGCTGCCTTCGAAGATTCGGCTTCTGCACTATGGGGCGCTGGCGCGACTACCCACGGCGTGCTGACCATCAGCGAGCTGATTAAAGGCTAAGTTTGCCTTTGCGACTGCAGCTTGCCTTTGCGGCTTAGCTTGCGAGTAGCGCTTCTTATTGTATTAAAACCGCCTTCGGGCGGTTTTTTATTGCATAAAATTAAAGGGTGGGCAGTATGAGTCTTTATATGTTTATTTTATGATTCAGCGTATTAGCGGTTGGCTATGGTTATGGCCATAGCTAGGGCTAGGGCAATTTATCGGGATGACTATGCTAAGGATACGTAAGGCGACGCAATTAGATGCCAAGGCCTGCTGGGATATCCGCAATGCGGCGATTAATAAAGGCTGCGCCGGATTTTATTCTCAAGATGACTTACAGATTTGGACTCAGGGTGAATTGACTGAATCTTTTCGTCGTATGGTGGGCGCACATTTTTATGTGGCTGAAATCCTTAATGAAACAACCCAAGAACCGGCTGTGGTGGGCACCATCATGTTGGATGAACCCTATGCTCAAGTTGAGGCGCTGTTTGTCTCTCCCGAGGCGATGGGCTTAGGTGTTGGTAAGTCGTTACTGCAATTTATTGAAACAAAAGCGTTTAATCTCGGCCTTGCCCAATTGCGATTAGAGTCGACCTTAAATGCGGTCGAATTTTATCGCCGCTGTGGTTTTGGTGGTGAAGGCCTAGAGGAAGACGCCGTCTATTGCTCACCCCGCGGTATCGCCTTGGATTGTCGAGTGATGTACAAAAACTTAGGGCGCTTAACAGCTCGCAGTTAACTGGGCACAGATTGAAAATCTGGGGTGATAAAGCTTCGAAGGATTATTGAAGTTGAATGAACTGCTTAGACTTAATGCAAGATGGGTTGCTGGCACACCCAAGGGAATCAATAGATCAAGCATGGATGTGGAATTAACTACTACGACTAAAAGCTTTGATGGGGTTGCTGACATACTTGAGGGAATCAACAGATCAAGCATTTAGGTGGAATTAACTGCTAAGACTTAACGCAATATGGGGTTGCTGACATACTCAAGGGAATCAACAGATCAAGCGTGGATGTGGAATTAACAGCTAAGACTTAACGCAAGATGGGGTTGTTGGCACACCCAAGGGAATCAACAGATCAAGATAGATCAAGCGTGGATGTGGAATTCACTTCTAATACTTGTTTTGAAGGGTTGTTGGCACACCCAAGGGAATCAACAGATCAAGATGGGGGAATTAACTCCCAAGAGTATGCCAACTATCGTTCTTTCGCCTGAAATCCCGATGCCAACAAGATTAACTTCAATGGCTTAAATCAAGCTTAATCTATTGCTCAAAAAGGCTTTATTTCATTAGCCTTTAGTCAAACGTTAACTCTATCTCAGTTCGCCTGCGGGCTATTAAGCTGCTGGCGTTTTTCCATTAAATCTTTAATCAAGGGTGTGAGGATCAGCTCCATTGCGAGGGACATTTTGCCGCCCGGCACCACTAAAGTGTTGACCCGTGACATAAAGGAGCCTTGGATCATGCTCAAATAATAGGGGAAGTCGACGTTGTTGATGCCGCGAAAACGGATCACCACAAAGCTTTCATCTAGGCTTGGAATATCTTTGGCGCTAAAAGGGTTAGAGGTATCTACCGTCGGCACCCGTTGGAAGTTGATATGGGTACGGGAAAACTGTGGCGTCATATGCTTAATATAATCGTCCATGCTGCGCACGATTGAGCCCATGACTTTTTCGCGGCTATGACCTCGCTCCGAGGTGTCACGAATGATCTTTTGGATCCACTCTAAGTTAACGATAGGCACCATGCCGATCAGTAAATCCACATGCTGGGCCACGTTGGCATCGCCCGTGACTACGCCACCATGTAAGCCTTCGTAATACAACATATCGGTGTTTTCAGGCAGTGGACGCCATTGAGTGAAGGTGCCCGGCATTTGGTTAAAAGGCACAGCCTCATCGAAGGTATGTAAATAGCTGCGGGTTTCGCCTTGGCCCGTGGCGCCGTAATCGCGAAAGCATTGCTCTAGGCGGGCAAAGTTATTGGCCTCGGGGCCAAAGTAACTCAGATTGCGATTCTCAGCCTGGGATTTACGGATCATCACTTCCATCTCTGCGCGGGTATAGTGATGAAAACTATCGCCTTCAACAAAGGCGGCATTAATCCCTAGCTGGCGAAAGATATGGCTAAAGGCGGTTGTAGTTGTGGTGGTTCCTGCGCCGGATGAGCCTGTAACTGCAATAATCGGATGTTTTGCTGACATTTTTTCTACCTAGCTAGGAACCTAAAGAGCCGCTCATTGGGAGCGATAAACCGTATAAGCTATTTATACGGCACAGGGATACTGGTGGTCAATCTTGCCGTTTTGCCACTTGGTCGGCGTGGCGAATGGCAAAGGATTCATCGTCCTCGCTGTATTCCAAGACGAGTTTGCCTTGTTTAAGTGCTTGTTGGCATTGCACTATTGCGGCTGATAGTTCTTGCTCATCTAGGCTAGTAAAACTACCATCCTCCACTTGGCCTAACAGATATTCGCGGATCAAATTGGCTAACGTCTCTTTGGGAAGCTGGAGTAAAGCATCGTAGGGGATAAGCATTAGGGTTCCTTAAGGTGCCGATGAAGCATCATTGGCGAGTAAAAAGTCTAAAATGCGCCGCTCTAGATAATAGAGCGGCTTCCAAGGTGTACCGCCCTCAATAAAACCGACATGGCCGCCATGGGCGTGTAACTCATATTCCACATGCTCGGAAAGCTGGTTGGGATGTGGGATAACAGCATCCGTCATAAAGGGATCGTCCTTGGCGTGTAATATCAGCGTTGGCTTAGTGATGCACTTGATAAAGGGGAGACCACTGGCGCGGGCGTAGTAATCTTCAACGCCCAAAAATCCATGGAGTGGTGCGGTGACTTTATCGTCAAAGTCATAAAAAGTATTGAGATTAGCAACTTGCATAGGGCTCAATGCCATCACGCCTGCAAGATCGGGGTCAGCAAGCTTTTGATTGACCTTATGTTGTAACTGTTTGATTAAATGGCTTTGATAAACCTTGGAAAAACCATTTTCTAAGCGTTTGGCACAGGCCGATAATTGCAGCGGCGCCGACACAACCACGGCGCGACTCAACAGGCTATGCTCTTGATATTCGCCTTGATATTTGGTCAGCACATTGCCGCCTAAGCTGTAACCCACTGCTAATAAAGGTGATTGCGGGTACGTTTGTTGTAGCTGGCTTAGGCTAAACTGCAGGTCGTCGGTATCGCCACTGTGGTAGCTACGGGCGAGGCGATTGGTTTCCCCTGAGCAGCTTCTGTGGTGGTGAACCACAGCCGCTAATCCTTGCTCTTTACAGGCTTGCAGAATGCGTCTGGCATAATGGGACTGGGCACTGCCCTCTAACCCATGAATGATGACCACAATGGGTTTGCCGACTTGGGGCTTTGCTTGCCAATCTAAATCGATAAAATCGCCGTCGGGAAGCTCGAGTCGTTGTCGCTCAAGCACAGGTTTGGCCACTTTAGTGAAAACGGGCAGAATAGTTTGTACATGGGGACTTTTGGCCCACCAAGGCGGATTAAAAACGTTTGGCATGGGATCTTATCTTGATATCAACTATTGCTGAAAATTAAAACGTGTGTTTAATTTAGATTCGCGGTCATTGTAGCACAATAATTTAACACTTAGCGTCTTGGGGAGACATAGATGAATAGACGTACCTTTTTACTGGGCGCGTTTGCCGGTACGGCGGCGATTGCCTTGGGGGTAAATCTCTACTCTCCCGAATTCAGCCTCCCCGATGAAGGCGAAGGAAAAGACTATCGTTTGTTATTCGGAGTGTTGTTACCTGTGATGCTCGATGGGGCCTTGCCCGATGTGGCAACCCATAAGCTGGCGGCGCAAAATCGTACCTTAGATGCCATTAAGCATTCGATTGATGTCTTACCCGACGAGCAGCAGGCAGAGCTGTTCGAACTGCTGGATATGCTGGAAAATCGTCTCGGCTTACTGCTGCTAACCTCAAGTATGACGCCACTCTTGATGCGTTCACCCAGCGACTTAACACAAATGTTGGAAACCTGGCGCCACAGTTACTTTGCGTTATTGCAAACGGCTTATTTAGGCCTGCGGGAATTAGTGATGGCCAGTTATTACGCCTGTCCCGAGCATTGGAGCCGACTTCACTACGCCAAGCCTGAATTGTTCAAATAAGCTGAATTTATAATAATAACAATAATGTAAGAATGGAGTATTCCAAGTGGCAATCATAGATCCCATAGTGACAGGCTTAAATTCCGGTTGGTTACATACCGACGCCAGTCAACTGCGAGAGAACCAGCAATTTGAAGCCGATGTGGTAATTGTGGGTACGGGCGCAGGCGGCGGTGTGGCGGCGGAGATCCTTAGCCAAGCGGGGCTTAGTGTGATCATGATTGAAGCGGGGCCGCTTAAATCCTCTAGCGACTTTAATATGGAGGAGCGGGTCGCGTACCCTAATTTGTATCAACAGGCGGCCGCGATGAAAACCGCCGATAAGGCGATTGGTATTTTTCAAGGTCGCGCCGTGGGCGGCTCGACCACCATCAATTGGACCACCTCGATTCGTACTCCGAAGGAAGCCTTAGCCTTTTGGGCGCAGCATAAATCCGTTGCGGGTCTCGACCCCGACGCTCTGGCCCCTTGGTTCGAGCAGATGGAGCAGCGGCTTAATATTCACGAATGGAATTATGAACCTAACCGCAATAATGGCGCACTCAAGCAAGGCTGCATCAATCTAGGTTGGGATTACACCGTCATTAAGCGTAACGTGGCGGGCTGCTGGAATACTGGTTATTGCGGCATGGGGTGCCCAGTTAATGCCAAGCAGTCGATGTTAGTCACGACTATCCCGACCGCATTAGAGAAGGGCGCACAGCTTTTTAGCCGTGCCAAAGTCGTTAAGATTGAACACCATAATGGCCAAGTGTTTGCCCTCAAGGCGCAGGCGCTCGATGTTAATTTACGGCCGACGTCGGTCGAGCTGTTATTCAAAGCCAAACACTATATTTTAAGTGCTGGTGCTATCCACACGCCGACCTTAATGATGCGCTCCGAGGTGCCCGATCCCTATCAGCTGTTGGGCAAACGAACCTTTTTACATCCCACTGTGCTCTCGGGTGGCATCTTTGCCGATGCGATTAATGCCCACAGCGGTGCGCCACAATCTATCTATTCCGATGAATTCGTTTGGAAAAACGGTTCCGATGGCGAGTTAGGTTACAAGCTTGAGGTGCCGCCGGTGCATCCGATTTTGATCGCCTCTAAAACCTTAGGTTACGGCGTGAGCCACGCCGAATTGATGGCGCAATTTAATCAGCTACAGGTCACTATCGCCTTGATCCGCGATGGTTATCATCCCGATAGCCAAGGTGGGCAAGTGCATCTCACCTCGACGGGCTTTGCCTTGGATTATCCGCTCACCGAGGCCTTTTGGCGTGCGGCGCGGCGGGCGTATGCCAGCATGGCCGAATTGCAATTCTCGGCGGGGGCATTAAAAGTACTGCCCATCAGTGATGGTATGCCTTATCTGTCGTCATGGAAGGAGGCGAAAGAGAGCATTGCGCAAATGGATTTAGCGCCGCTGCGGACCATCGTCGCCTCGGCGCACGTGATGGGCGGCTGCCCCTTTGGCGAGGATGAAAAGCTCTCTATGGTGAATAGCTATGGTCAGTCACATTATCTGGATAATCTGTCGGTGATGGACGGTTCTATCTTCCCGACCAGCCTCGGGGCAAATCCGCAGCTGTCGATTTATGGCATTACCGCGCGCAATGCCACAGCGTTGGCGCAAAAGCTGACCGATGGCCGAGAGCCGCAATAGCGTGGAGTCTGTATGCAATCTATAGCATCCTTGGAGGGCGGCTGTTTATGTGGGGCGATTCGTTATCGGATTGAGGGCAAGCCCTTCGACGCCGATTATTGCCATTGTCGCATGTGCCAAAAAAGCATTGGGGCCGTATTTGGCGCCTGGATGGACTTTAAACTGCATCAGGTAACTTGGCTTAAGGGCAAAGTGACTGAGTTTGCTTCATCAGAGTGTGTGAGACGCGGTTTTTGTGCCCACTGCGGCTGCTCGCTGACCTACAGGCACACTGAATATCCCGACTATCTCACCCTGACGATTGTAAGCTTAGATGATCCTGAACTGGTGCAGCCTAATTACCATATTTACACCGATGAGCAACCAAGTTGGCTCAAGATTGAGGATAATTGCGTGCGTTATCCTCAGGCTCGGACTAAGTAAGCTAACGTTTGGTCTATTAAGGCGCGATAAAATTTAGCGAATTTACATCGGCTGCGGATAGGCCAAACAGGGTTAGGTAACTCACCAGGTTGGTTTGTACGCCAGTTGGCAATAATCCATTGACGGCATTTAAAATTGTGCGCTGCGCCTTACGTTCCATCATCAGCTCAACATCGAGCATTTGCTGGTATTCTTCTTCATTCAGGCTGGCCTTGGCGAGACGGCGCAAACGGCGATAGGGGGTAAGAAACTTTTCGTCCCACTCCCAAACAGCATTCACCAGCTGTTGCCATTGTTCGGTCGTATACTGTCGCGGACCCGCCACATCAAGCGTAAGATCTAAATATTGCGCCAGCAATAGTAAATTCACGTTCACTTGATTGTTATCCTGTAGCTCAAGGCAAAGTTGCTTATTTTGCCCGTAGCTCATGTCACACCAATGCCAAATTTGGCTGTCTAGCGGGGTTGCATCCGACATACGGCTTCCTTGTATGTTAGGCGATAGAGGGCAATTACTGCCCCATTAGCTCAAGTTCCATTGCATCTATTTCTTCTTGTAACTCAAGCCATTGCATTTCACTTTCTTCTAGCGCTTGTGTCAAGCTGGTACGCTCACTGAGTACCGAAGTTAGCTTGGCTTTGTTGTCTTGATCATATAATTCGCTATCGGCCAGTATATGCTCCAACTCGGCGAGACGCTCACTGAGCTTTTGCTGATCGGTTTCAAGCTTCGCCTGCTTGCGTTTAAGTGGTGACACCTTTTGGCGCAGCTCTGCCTCTAACCGCTTTTGCTGTTTCTTATCGACGGCGGGCTTGGCATCGTCACCATTTGCGGTGGAATTTGCACTAGCGGCCTTAGCGGCATCGAGTAACCATTGGTGGTAATCCTCTAAATCGCCATCGAAGGCCTGCACTTGGCCTTGATCAACCAGATAGTAATCGCTACAGGTTAAGCGCAGCAAGTGACGGTCGTGCGATACAATAACCATTGCGCCTTCAAAGGTTTGCAATGCCATGGTAAGCGCATGGCGCATCTCTAGATCTAAGTGGTTGGTCGGTTCGTCGAGCAGTAATAGGTTAGGACGCTGCCACACTAATAAGGCCAATACTAAACGCGCTTTCTCGCCACCCGAGAAGGGACGAACCGGCGAGAGCGCCATATCGCCATGGAAGCCAAAACCACCGAGGAAGTTACGTAACTCCTGCTCACGGGCATTTGGCGCTAGGCGCACCAGATGTTGCAGCGGCGTATCGTCTAGGCGTAAAAATTCGATTTGGTGCTGGGCAAAGTATCCGATATTCAGGCCGGGATTTGGCTCATACAATCCGGTCATCGGTGACAGTTGTCCCGATAACAGTTTGATTAATGTCGATTTACCCGCGCCGTTGCGCCCTAAGAGGCCAATACGGGCGCCGGGGACTAAGTTCAAATGCACTTTGCTGAGAATTTGCTTGTCGCCATAGCCCACTGCCACTTGTTCCATTTTAATCAATGGATTGGGCAGGGCTTCAGGTGGGCGAAACTCCATATAAAACGGGCTATCGGCCTGGGATGGCAACAGTTCAGTCATTCTTTCCAGCGCCTTTAAGCGGCTCTGCGCTTGCTTGGCTTTACTGGCCTTGTAGCGGAAGCGGTCGACGAAGGACTGCATATGCGCACGTTCTTTTTGCTGGCGCTCATAGGCGACCTGTTGCTGCGCCATACGTTCGGCACGGATGCGCTCAAAGGCACTGTAGTTACCTTTGTAATAATTGAGTTTTTGATTCTCGACATGGACGATTTCATCGACAATCTCATCGATAAAATCCCTATCGTGGCTGATTAAAATCAGCGTGCCTTGATAGGACTTAATCCACCCTTCGAGCCAGTACATGGTATCTAAGTCTAAGTGGTTGGTCGGTTCGTCGAGCAGCAGTAAGTCGGAGCGGCACAGCAACGCTTGGGCAAGGTTGAGGCGCATCCGCCAGCCCCCCGAAAAGCTTTTCACTGGGTTATTTTGCTCGGCTTCGCTAAAGCCTAAACCTGCCAGCAAGGCACCTGCGCGGGCGCGAATGGCGTAGCCGCCAATGGCATCGATTTTTCCGTGCAAGGTGGCAATGGCATGGCCATCATTGTGTTCTTGCGCGATATGCAAATCGGCCTCAAGCTGGCGATATTCTTTATCACCATCAAGTACATACTCAAGTGCAGAGACTTCCAACGCGGGTGTTTCTTGGGCTACGGTGGCGATTTGCCAACCCGAAGGCATACTAAACTCGCCTTTGTCTAAGCTTAGGTGACCCATAATTAATGCCAGCAGTGAGGACTTACCCGTGCCATTGGCGCCGACTAGGCCGACCTTATGGCCGGGATAGATGGTCAAAGAGGCTTCGTCGAGCAGGGTTTTGCTGCCACGGATTAATTGCGCTTGGTTGATGCTGATCATTAACTACAACTTGGTCATATCATGAATGAGTAAGGCAGTGATGATAACGTACAAGCCGATGGCAAACCACAACTTAGGCCGAGTTGCTGAGGATTTCTTACACTTTTTACAGCATCTTTTGGGCGAATGTGGTGGCGGCTTTTAAGGCGATTTTATGATGAGTGACAAAGCGAGTGTACGACCGATTTGGCAAATCCTTCTTGAGTGAATCCCGCAAGATGCTAACGCCTGCTCATATCTTATGGCATCACAACTTGGTTTAAAGGCTGGCAATAGCTGGGCACTGTGGCAAAATAGCGGCCAATTTCAGGCTCACGCTTTGGGTTTTCTCAAGCGAAGCGGAGTCATCTTCTGATCCAACTGAGCTGGTCAGTGCATAAAGGTATTAGCATGACAACCAAAATCAAAAAGCGCTTCGTAGCTGGCGCAAAATGCCCAAAATGTGGCGCCAAGGACAGCATTCTGCTGTTTAAAGAAAACGGTATCGAAACCGTAGAATGCACCGACTGTGATTACCGCGAACAACAAACCGATGTGAAAGTCACCGAAAAAGCCACAGGTGCCGTGATTGGGGTGTTTAAGCCTGACTAGTAGCACTTTTATATGCGTGTTTTTTGCTAAGTAACGATTAAAAGCTGATCCCAAAAGTGTGTTTTGCAGTTCAAAAAGGGAATTGGACAAGTAAAGCTCTGCCTATAGAAAAGTTGATGGTTCGACTTAGAAGTTATGCATATCTTCCTTTTGTAGCTTCCATGCGTTAATCAAAATCAAAGTCGTGGGGCTTCACCCCACACCCGACCAAGGAGGAATGCTCGTCCTATCCTCCTTGGATGCTCCAAGACGCCCCCAACGGAGTTGAAAGCCCCTTGTGCTCATTGACAAATTTGCTATCGCTTCCGAAGGATGCGTCCCTGCACCTGCGAAAGCTAGCTCGCCATCCATGGCGAGACTCACGCAATTTGTCTATTCGCCCTGCGGTAACTCCGAGGGGAGGTGTATTCCTTGGAGTTTTGAGTCGTTAGAAAGCGATTCATCTGCAAAAAATAAGCGTGAAAGAATGGGAAAGATAAAGCGATATCAATTAATTACCCATCAAACTTTATGAAAAATCGCTACCGCCAAAAAGCAAATTCCTATAGCATCATTTATACCAATTGACATGGATTTGGCTGCGGCCATATTTGAGATTTAGTGAACAAGCGATTTATGCTCTGCAAACAGCGCAGCGCATAAATACTAAGTCGTTATATCGCTGGTGATGTATGCGTAAAACTCTGATTTTTTTCTTTGCGCCATATGGGCATGCTATTGCACTGCTACTTCAGTTTCTTTTTCTGAGAAGACTATTGGGGCTGAAGAAGCCGAAAAATTAGGATTTCATCGTTTAATAGTTGGCAAAAGTGACTCTTGGAACGATGGCTGGATCTTTTTTGTTTATCCGGAAGTCGATGCCAACGGAGACAAAATATCTGAAGTTTGCCTAGATATTTACGAGAACTCTGAAAAGTTAGCTTTTTCATGTGTCGAAATGAAAAGTTCTGAAATAAAAGGGTTTAATCGTTCAGATATTGAAGTTAGCAAGCAAAGATCTGTTTCTGTGGATGTCAGCATCACATATGGAAGCGAAAGATATTTAGTTAAAAACGTCATATCTTTGCCGGGCAAAGATTATGAAACCTTTAAAAAACGATATAACAAATAAATGTTATCGCCAGCAAAAAGCGCTGGCTGCGACGTCAACCCGCTGCGTGGCTTTCCTCGCTAAATTTAGGCGTTATAAATCTAGGTAAATATGGAAGTAGCCGAAAAAATAATTGATCAATTAGAATTAACGGGACACGATTTGGAGGGGGAAATATCTTTTCCTGTTTTAGGTGAAAGTGTTTTGTTTACTATAGGGTTATCTGGTTCTGGTGAAATAGAGCAGTCGCATAAAGATTCTATCAACTGGCTTTACAATAATATCGAACTTGAGTTCCCTAAAATTGAGGAAGCAATTTTCCAATATTACCAGAGAGTCTTACCTGATTATCATCTTGGTTTAGGGGAGTATGCCGACGAGCTAATGCCAAAGCTATCCGCACCTAATCAAGTGTGGAACTATGTCACCGAACCAGGAGTGTTCATGTTTCCTGAAGATGAAGGTGGAGAACTTCATTTAGAGTATGAGTGTACCTTCGATGTAGAGCATGGTTTAAGAGTCGTACTTAAAAACGGAAAAATATTAAGGGTTGGCTTAGAGTAATCGATTTATAACAAGGCCATTATGGTAGTTGGACGCAAAACGCTTGGCTTGCGTTCCTTCGTCGCTAAGTTTAGCCAAGCATTTGTGCGCCTCATATGGCGGCGTTAACAGTACAAAACAATGAGTATCGAATATCCACTCAAACCAAAATCAACAAGCTACCTTGAGCAAGGACGGTTTTGGGCTGTGCCTCTTGAACAAGGTGGTTTTGGCTGCGGCGTGGTACTAGCTAAATTATTGCGTCAAGGTAAAACCGATACACGTTTGTTCTTTGTGGGCCTGTTAGATTGGTTTGGCGAGGCACCGCCAACATTAAACCAAATCAAAGGTGCTAACATCATCGAAACTGGAGCCGCACATATAAAAAGCATTACTGAAACAGGCGGTGTAATTATTGGCTCTGGTTATAACGTAGTAGGCATTGCAAGAGAAATCGAAAAATCCGATTTCATTAGCACATGGGGTTACAACGTGATTACAAGGCTAGCCGAAAGGTACGTAACAGTTAACAAGTCAAGCAAGCAGGATGACGTAACCAGCGTCCCTTCTTGAAGCGTTATCACCATAGATGTTTTAATCTGCAACTCAAAAATTAGAGTTGGGAATCTATCACGCTTTTGTCCCAAAGCCTGTTGCGTAAGGCTTTTAAATCTACAGGTTCCGCTAATGTCAAAAGGTGAACCATGGTGATTAGCGAGACGACCGTCCGCCCCATGGCCGCTTTTTGGCGTTCATGCCATCGCGGCATTTGTGAATCCATTCACATCATACGGGGCGGCCCTGCATCCACAGACGGACTTGAACAACATCCTTGTTTAAAGGCCAGTTCGCCATCCATAGCTCTCGTTCATAGGTTCAGCAACCCTAGGTAGGTTTCCATTCACCGTGTCGGTGAGTGAACATCATGGCAAGCCTGCATGAGTGGGTATCAGCAAGCTACCGTTCCATTTTTTCGAATGTTTAGACCGTGATTTCGCGTTATTCTTTTGCAAATTTCCTTGTTATTCTGCCTCCATCAGCATTGCCACTGTTTCACGCAGTCACTTCTAACATCAAGTGATCGTGAGTGCACGGGCTAATGCCTTACGAGTTAGGAGCATAAAATGAAAGTCTTAGGTCAGTTTTCTGCTAAACCTGCGATGGATGGCGACGGGGTGAATATTCGTCGTGTGGCGGACTTTATCACGACCCATTTTGATCCGTTTTTGATGATGGATGAGATTAAATCCGATGATAAACAGGATTTTATTGGTGGCTTTCCACCGCATCCGCACCGTGGAATGGAGACCTTTACCTACATCCGTAAGGGTGGCTTTGAGCATCGCGATCAGATGGGCAACGTCAAAGCGATTCGTGCTGGCGATGTGCAGTGGATGAGCACGGGTTACGGCGTGGTGCATTCCGAAATGCCGCTGGCCGATGCGCTTAATGGTCTGCATGGCTTCCAAATTTGGGTCAATATGCCGGCTAAGGACAAACTGCGCCCCGCGACTTATCAGGATACGGCTTCAACCCTAAGTGTTGAAACCACGAATGACACAGGCGCTACCCTTAAAGCCTTGGCGGGGGATTGGGCATTTGCGGGTAAAAGCGCGATCAGTGCCACCATCCAAGGATTAGCGGGCGAGGCGGCGATTGCCGACTTGATGATTAACGCCAATGGTGAGGCGCAGCTCGATTTATCCAAGCATGAGTTTGCCGCCCTCTATCTTTACCAAGGTGGCTTGAGTAAGAGCGAAGGTTCACGGTGGTCATTCAATGAAGGCCAGTTTTTAGTGCTCGATAGCCAAACGCCATTGCAGCTCAAGGCCGATGAACGCGGTGCTGGCATGCTAGTGTTTGTGGGTAAACCGATTCGCGAAAAAATCGTCCAAATGGGGCCGTTTGTGATGAACACCCAAGCGGAAATTCAGCAGGCGATTCGCGATTATCAAGAGGGCCGCTTTGGCAGTATCGCCTAAGTCTCGATTGCGTGAAATCTTGACTCCTGACTTGAAAACACCGCTATTACAAAGCTTGTTTTTCCGTAAGTCACACCCACTAAGCCCTGCCAACGCAGGGCTTTTTGTTAGCGCGCTTCTTATCTATCAGAGACTTCAAAGCAGGCAATTAAGCCTGCTTGGATAGTTAAGCGAAAGACTTCAGGAAAAGAGCGCGCTTTATTGCTACAATAGCCGAGCTTTGGATGGTGCGGATAAGACTGAGCATGGCAAGTTGCCAACTTAGCCTTATTGCGCGAATGGCATGGCTTATTTAAAGAGCTAGTTTAAAGGCTTTAGTTAAAAGCTTAACCGCCAGAAATAAAGGCCTAAAGAAATGGCTAAACGCCCCAAAGCGATAAGCGTATTTAATCAGTAACACTATGCAATTTCAGTGACTTGCCTGAGTTTATGCCAGCGCGGGTTACCCACCACAGGATATTCGCCTTGAGCAATTCAGACACTCAGCCTTCAATGGCTTTCTCGACTCTTAAGCTAAAACCCGAACTGCTTGAGAACCTTACCACTATGGGCTATCACGAAATGACGCCAATTCAGGCGCAGAGTCTGCCAGCCATTTTAGCGGGCGAGGATGTGATTGGTCAGGGTAAGACGGGTTCGGGTAAAACGGCGGCCTTCGGGTTAGGTCTGCTGAACAAGTTAGATGTGAAGCGTTTTCGCATTCAAACCTTAGTGCTGTGTCCGACCCGCGAACTGGCTGACCAAGTAGCGCAGGAGATCCGCACACTGGCGCGTGGTATCCACAACGTAAAAGTGCTCACCCTCTGTGGCGGAGTGCCTATGGGGCCGCAAATCGGTTCGCTCGAGCATGGCGCCCACATAATCGTTGGTACGCCGGGGCGGATTGTCGATCACTTAGAGCGTAACCGTTTAGATCTAAGTAACCTGAATATGCTCGTGCTTGACGAAGCCGACCGTATGTTAGAAATGGGCTTCCAACCTCAGCTCGATGCGATTATCGAGCAGTCGCCACGCGAGCGCCAAACCTTGCTGTTTAGTGCAACCTTCCCCGAGCAGATTCAGTCGATTGCCAAGCAAATTATGTACGACCCTGTGATGGTGAAAGTGGCCGTGACCCACGAAAAGAGCACCATTGAGCAGCATTTCTACCACTTGGATGACGACAAAGCGCGCATGCAGGCGCTGCAATTATTGCTGCTGGATCGTAAGCCCGAGAGTGCGGTGGTGTTTTGTAATACCAAGCGCGAAACCCAAAAAGTGGCCGATGAACTGAGCGATGCTGGCTTTAGCGTTATCGCCCTGCACGGTGATTTAGAGCAGCGTGACCGGGATGAAACCCTGCTGCAATTTGCTAACAAGAGTGCCTGTGTGTTGGTCGCAACCGATGTGGCTGCCCGTGGCCTCGATATCGACGCACTGGACGCGGTATTTAACTACCATGTGGCATATGATACCGAAGTGCATATTCACCGTATTGGCCGTACCGGCCGTGCGGGCAGTAAGGGCGCGGCTTTTACCTTCTTTAACGATCAAGATGGCTACAAAATTGCGTTATTAGAAGAGTACTTAGAGCGCGATATTCAGAGCGAAGCCTTACCATCTTTAAGTTTGCTGGGCACTGCGCCCAATGCACCAACTATGATCACCCTGCAAATCGATGGCGGTAAAAAAGAGAAGCTTCGCCCCGGCGATATCCTCGGTGCCCTCACTGGGGAGAATGGTATCGAAGGCTCGCAGGTCGGCAAAATCCTTGTGACCGATTACCGCGCCTATGTGGCGGTGAATCGTAAAGTCGCTAAAAAGGCGCTGAGCAAAATCACCAGTGGCCGCATTAAAGGCAAGTCCTACCGCGCGTGGTTAATGAAATAACCTGCAGTTAAGTGAATAAAAAGCGAAGCCAAATGGCTTCGCTTGTTGCTTTATGGCCTAGGGCTAGAAGTTATAGGTGACGCCCAGCATCAGGTTGCGCCCCATTAACGGCGCATAATCCTTGAGTAGGGAAGTATGAGGGCGGGCCTCCTGATTAAGCAGGTTGGTGCCTTTGAGATAAACCAAAATATCGCCGCTTGAGGTATACCAGCGATAAGTGGCAGCTGCGTTCACTAGGGCATAGCCTGCGGTTTCGGTCTCATTGTCGGCGGTGTCGGTTTGGCGGGCATAGCCTATGGCGCCTAACTCTGCGTGCCACTGCTGCAGATCGAAGTTTACTGTCGAGCCGACACGCATTGGCGATATTTGCGGTAAGTTACCGCCATCAACGAGTTTGCCGCGGGTGTAATCGCTAAAGAGCCCGAGTGACCAGAGATCATTAAATGGAATCGTTGCCTGCGCCTCGATGGAGTAAAGATCCGCATCGCCTTGAGTATATTGATAAACCGGCATGTCGCCCTCTTCATCGCTGTTGACCAGATCCGAGGCAATCAGTCCAGTGTTGCGCTCATAGTAGAAGTTATTGACTCGGTTATAGGCGAAGCTGAGTGAACCTGTCCATGCGCCGTCCAGCTTACGCAGCGTGAGGTCGATATTGTTGGCGACTTCCTTATCGTTACTGCCGCTGTTGGCAACGATTTGGCCATTCTCTAGGCTAAATTGCGATCCAAGCTCAAAGCTTTGAGTCGCATCGTGTGGCCCGTAGCTGTAAAGCTCTTCGGCAGTGGCCGAGCGTTCGGCGCGGGTGAGTGATAGGCCCAGATTGTAGGAAGGGGCGAAGTCCCACACTACGCCTGCCGACAGCGTCACATTATTATCAGTTAAATCATTAGGTTGATACTCTTGTTCACCATTAAGCGTGTCGAGCTGCATGCTATCGGGCGCGAGGCGGTAATGCTCGAGGCGACCGCCGAGTTCAAAGCGAAAATCCCCCAACTTACGTTCTTGCACGATAAAGGCGGCGAGTGTGTCTGTTTTACTGTCGGGGGTGAGGGCTTCGTCGCCTTCTACCGCAAAGTCGCGGTGCACCGCATGTAGCCCCAGAGTGCCTTGCCATTCGCCCCAAGGATGATTGTTTAGGCTTAAACGTGCTTCGCTCTGCTTGTTGAAAAAAGTGGTGCCAGCAACGCCATCTTCTTCCTCGGCGTGTTGATAATCGCTATAGGCAGCGTCGAATTTTAACTTACTAAAACCAGCAAAGGGGTCGAGTAGCCCGCTATGTAACTGCCAAGCGGTTTTTTGTAAGTCGATGGTGATATTGGGGGCATCGGCCTCTCCACGGCTGGGGATGCCGTAGTTGGATTCGGTGCGCGCGCCGGAGACGCTAACAAAACCCGAATCCCCCGTATAGCCAACACCTGCGGCGTAATCATCGAGTTTGAGTTGGCTATTGGCTAAGGTGCCGTGGGTGCTCGGCATATCGGCAATGGCATTACCGGGAATATCGACATCTTCGGTTTTTCTGTGGGTGCCATCCAGATGCCAGTTAAACTGCCCATTACCGCCGTTGAGTTCGCCATTATAGGTTTGGCCATTATTGGCGCTGTCATAGCGAGCGCCAAAGTCCCCAGTCACTTCATCGACTGGGGTTTCGCTATAGCGGGTATCGACCACATTGACGACACCGCCGATGGCGCCATTGCCATAGAGTAGGGTGCCCGGACCGCGAAGAATTTCAATCTGCTGCGCCGAGGCGGCCTCGGAGGTCACGGCATGGTCCGCCGATACGGTAGAGGCATCGCCAACCGACAGGCCATTTTCAAGTACTTGCACTCTGGGGCCACCCATGCCGCGGATAATCGGCCGACTGGCGCCCGCACCAAAGTGAGAAGCCTGTACACCGGGGAGTTTTTCTAAGGTGTCGCCCAAGGTGGGTTCGGTATTGAGCTTGAGTTGATCCTCGGTCAACACGCTGATGGGCGTGGTGCTTTCAAGGGCCGAGCGGGCGAGGGGCGATGCGGTTACCACGATATTTTCCATCGGGGTTTGGCTCAGCGCCACATCTTGAATAAGTACCGCCGTCGTTGAGCTAATCTCTTGATCGCTATGTTTAAAATTCGCATGACTCACATGCAGATGCAGGTGACTATTATCGGCAACCTTGAGTTGATACTGGCCTTGGGCATCCGTAGTTGTGCTGTTACCACCGTCAACACTGACGCGGGCATTGGCGAGCGCGTTACCTTGTTGATCAGTGACTTGGCCTTGAAGCTCTGCGGCCATAGCCGATGAACACACGCTCGCGACCGCAAGCGCTATTGAAG
Source organism: Shewanella sp. GD04112 (assembly GCF_029835735.1). Lineage (NCBI taxonomy): Bacteria > Pseudomonadati > Pseudomonadota > Gammaproteobacteria > Alteromonadales > Shewanellaceae > Shewanella > Shewanella sp. GD04112. The sequence goes on along the minus strand of NZ_JAOEAL010000001.1, from coordinate 3,980,743 downwards.
ATAGTGCAAGTTTCATTGTGCCTTTCCTTGTAGATAAGCAAAAAATTAATGTTTAAGTTTTTGAATTTGCTTTCTAAAAGGGAGGAGCGCGCGCATCAACATGGCGAATGTGGGCTAAGCTGGGGGCTTGATAGGTGGCAGTGGCGCGATGATCGGCGTGTTGCAAATCCAGCGGTAGCACGGGCATAGATGCCGGACTTGCACTGGTATCATGGCCAAAATCGCAGACAATACAATGGGTGTGTTCATGTTCCAGACTGTGTTCGGAGTAATGGGTCAGCGCAAAGCACTGGGTAACCAGTAGCCATACACTGAGCAGCAACCAAGGCCACTTTTTATGAGTCCGAAATTGATGATAAGCCATTATTGTTATTGGTTAAGGTTCAGCCGTTAGTCTTATCGGGAAGCGCATATCCCTGTTTAAATGAGCTAAAGTTTGCGTCTGCGTCAGGCAACCTGAGTCGCTGATGCAGGCCCATTCGCTTTAGCCTTATCTAATCCACAAACTGACCTTAATTGATTTACATTGACCGAGTCTAGTTAACTTTTAGTTATAAAACTGGCTCAGTGGCAATCTAAGGTAAAAATCGCTTGCTGGCAGTGGCGGCACTTAAACTTGTAGATGGCCGGGTTGCCACCCTTTTGGTAGCTAGATAAGAGTTTTTGCCATAGGTCATGGTTGGGCAGGTATTCGGCTAAAAAGTCTTCTAATGCTTCGCCTTGCAAGGCTTGTAAATCAGTGAGTTCGGCATCGCCATGAAACTCGCAGGCATCATTACAGTGGGATTGCCAGACTTCCTGTTGCCATGAGACATACCCCGGTGTTCTTTCTGCCACTTCCTTCACGATGGCGAGATCCAGCCCCGCGTCGAGTAGCGGATAATCGTCGACAAAATGGCCATTAAATTTGTCTGCGGCGCTACCATCGGCAACGCACCAAGGGCAAATCGCTTCAACATTGTCCCTGCAATACATTCCTGAGCTGCAGATAAATCCCCGTGCTTGGCCACAGCATTCGCAGGTCGCATCGCTTGCGATCACGGCGCCAGTATCAAGGGGATGAGGGTGATAAGTAAACTGAGGGAAATCCATTTCAACTCCTAAGTGAAGAATAACGCGATTAAATCGCCAAGCTGATTATCATTGAGCTGCGTGGTTGATTCAATAGTTTATTCAATGAGATAAGCACTTGGCTGGTACTCTCTGTGCCACTTAGTTAACACTAATTCTGTTTTTACTTGGCTATCGGCTAAGTCTTTTACACTGTTATTGGCATCTTTTGGCCATGGGATGATTAGGGCTCAATTGCAATAAATCCCAACGGTTGCCATAGAGGTCCTCGAACACGGCAACGGTGCCGTAATCCTGCTGCTGCGGCTCACGAATAAAGCGGATCCCAATGGACTGCATATAGTGATAATCGCGCCAAAAATCATCGGTATTTAAGAACAGAAACACCCGGCCGCCAGCCTGATTCCCGATAAAGGGTGCTTGCTCCGGTTTAGAGGCCTTGGCTAACAATAAGGCGGTGCCAATGGAATTGGGTGGGGCTACCACGACCCAACGTTTATCTTGTTCGGGTTGATAGCTGTCTTCAATCAACTCGAATTTGAGTTTATTGACATAAAAATCAATCGCCTCATCGTAATCTCTTACGACGAGCGCGATATGGACAATGGCTTGTTTCATCTTGAGTGCTCGACTTTTACTGTCTGATAAACCGCTATTGTATGGCTATCGCTGCGGTTAGGGTACAGCTCTGATGGACAATCAATCTGTGGCTCAAGTGAGTGGCACTTTGGCCACTCACTTTAGAGGCTTATTTAAAAACGCAATGTAAGAGCTCATTGTTAGCGCTCTCTTTTTAGAGCAAAGAGCAAAGAGCTAAGGGCAGGGCAATCTAAATTGATCTGAGAGGGCATTTAGACGGCTGAGTAACTCAGGGGAGAGGCTGACTTTTAAGCTGTCGATATTCTCTTTCAGCTGGTATAAATCGGTGGCGCCAATGATGTTTGAGCCAACAAATTTACGCGAGTTAACAAAGGCTAACGCCATTTGCGCGGGCGAGAGATTAAACTCACGGGCTAAGTCTACGTAGGCAGCCGTGGCATCGAGTGCCATTTGTGATCCTGTATAACGGGCGAAGCGTTTAAACAGGGTTAAGCGCGCGCCTTCTGGCCATTGGTTATTGCAATATTTGCCGCTCAAGGCGCCAAAGGCTAAGGGCGAATAGGCCAGCAGTGGCAACTCTTCGCGGTGGCTGATTTCACTCATGCCAACCTCAAAGCTGCGGTTGAGTAGGTTATAGGGGTTTTGCACTGTCACTATGCGCGGCAGGCCATGTTTTTCCGCCAGTTGCAGGTACTTCATCAGTCCCCAAGGGGTTTCGTTCGACACGCCGATATAGCGCACTTTGCCTTGGCGAATGACTTCGGCGAGGGCTTCGAGGGTTTCGAGGATTGGCGTTTGCTGCTCAATCTCTTGCTCGTCGTAAAATAATTCCCCGAAGAAGTTGGTATTGCGATCCGGCCAATGTACTTGGTAGAGATCGATAGTATCGATTTGTAGGCGTTCGAGTGAGGCATCGACCGCTTGATGGATGTTGTTCCAGTCCAGCGCCATGTTTTTGCGAATATAGTCACTCTTGCCACCCGGTGCGGCAATCTTAGTGGCGATCACTAGGTCATCACGGTTGCCACGGGCTTTAATGTATTGGCCCAAAATGCGCTCGGTTTCCCCTTGGGTTTCCGGCTTGGGCGGCACAGGGTACATTTCCGCAGTGTCAATAAAGTTGATGCCACTGCCGATGGCGTAGTCTAGCTGTGCGAAGGCTTCGGCTTGGGTATTTTGTTCACCCCAAGTCATAGTGCCTAAACAGATTTTGCTCACCTCGAGATTAGAATGCGGTATGCGTCTGTATTCCATCTATTTCTCCTACGGAAACTATCTTAGTTCGAGGCTATCAAGCTTTTGCTGTAAAGCAAAGGTTAATAGGGCGTCAAACATTTTACTGCAGTAAAAATAACCAATGCTCGAAAGTCGGAAACCGCAGTGAGGTTGCGGGGCTGGCACCTTGGATTGCACACGAACTCGCCACCGACTTAGTGTTTTAGGCTTTTGTCAAAAATTTGGGTTGAAAAGGGAGATTTTTGTCAGTTTTTATCTAGTTAAGTCAAAACTAAATCAGAAATGCAGGAATTATGAATTATTTGTTATAAAACTACATTTGCAACTTTAGGCTGTAATTGATGTGAATCTATGTCACAGAATGGCGCGAATTTACGTATATTACTTACGAAATTGCGGCGGAATGTGACGCCAATATCGGATTATCTGTTAACAAACATCTACCCTAAATGTATCTAAAAATTTTCATGGTTGATATTTGTGATGGCAGATTTTTCAAACCAAGTTATAACGATCAAAAAAGGCCTCGACTTGCCGATTTCGGGTGAGCCTAGGCAGATCATCGAACCCGGTAACAGGCCATCCCAAGTGGCCTTGTTGGGTGAGGAGTATGTTGGCTTAAAACCGACTATGTTGGTGGAAGTCGGCGATAAGGTCAAAAAAGGCCAACCTTTGTTTGAAGATAAAAAAACAAAGGGCGTGCTGTTTACCGCTCCCGCCAGTGGTGAGATTGTTGCAATCCACCGTGGTGAACGTCGGGTGTTGCAATCCGTGGTGATCCGTTGCAATGGCTTAGACGCCGATGAGCAGATCCGTTTCGACATTCACACCGATTTACAGGCCTTATCTGCAGATGTGGTTAAAGCGCAACTGGTTAAGAGCGGCCTGTGGACCGCACTGCGTACTCGTCCTTTCTCCCGCGTTCCCGCACTCGATGCCAAACCCGCAGGCATTTTCGTGACGGCGATGGATACCAATCCACTCGCCGCCGATCCTAGATTGATTATTGCTGAGCAGAGCGATGCCTTTAAGGCGGGCTTAGCGGTACTGAGTCATTTAACCGAAGGCAAGGTTTACCTTTGCCAAGATAAGGGCGAGACCTTAGTCGGCGCTGACTTACCTAAAGTGCAAGTGCGCCGTTTTACTGGGGTGCATCCCGCCGGATTAGCTGGGACTCACATTCACTTTACCTTACCCGTCAGTATTGAACGTCAGGTGTGGCATATCGGCTATCAAGACGTTATCGCCTACGGCAAGCTGTTTCAAACCGGTGAACTCTATACCGACCGCGTTGTGGCGCTGGGTGGCCCGAGTGTGCTTAACCCGCGTTTACTGCGCACTCAGTTAGGTGCAGAGCTGAGCGCCTTAGTGGCCGACGAAGTGAAACCCGGTAACAACCGTGTGGTATCAGGCTCAGTGTTATCTGGCCATACAGCTAGGGGCGTACATGACTTTTTAGGTCGCTTCCACAACCAAGTATCGGTTCTCGCCGAAGATGCGCAGCACCAAGTATTGCCTTGGGTGCGTGGTGGTTCGGACAAGTTCTCTATCACCCGTGCGGTGACTTCCCGTTTATTTGGCCTGACTAAGTCCTTCGAATTTACCACGCATCAAGGTGGCTCTCACCGCGCCATGATGGCCTTTGGTCAGCTCGATCGCGTTATGCCTTTAGATATTTTACCCACTCTGCTAGTGCGTGACTTAGTGGTGCGAGATACCGACGAAGCACAAGCGTTAGGCGCATTGGAGTTAGATGAAGAAGATTTAGCCCTGTGTACCTTTGTGTGCCCCGGCAAGTATGACTTCGGTAAAGAGTTACGTGCCTGTCTAGATGTTATCGAGAGGGAAGGTTAATGACGACACAACCTAAAAAACATGATTTACAGGACGCCCCTGATTTGCAGCAAGAGTATTACGCCACGGGTAAATCGATGAAGGGCTTTGTGCGCTCATTGGTGATCGCCAGTGGTCGCAGCACTAAGGGACAAGTACACGTACGTGACGCCATTGACGTAAAACGTACCATGACCTTAGTGGGCCTTTGTTTATTACCCGCCATTTTATTTGGCTTATATAACGTAGGCTTACAGGCTCAGCTCGCACTAGCAAGTGGCCTAACGACGCCAGAAACCTGGAAACTTGCACTGTTTAATGCCTTAAGCGGTGGCTTAAGTGCCGAGACGGGCGTGATTGGCCTGTTCCTCTATGGCTTAAGTTTTTATCTGCCGATTTACTTAACGGCCTTGCTGACCAGCCTGTTCTGGGAAGTGGTGTTTGCCAAGGTGCGTCGCCAAGAATTGCACGAAGGCTTCTTCGTCACTGCCTTGTTATTTACGCTGATTTTACCCGTTTCGATTCCACTCTGGTTGGTGGTGATGGGGATTAGCTTTGGGGTGGTAATTGCCAAAGAGCTGTTTGGTGGCATGGGTTACAACTTCCTTAACCCCGCATTAGCAGGTTTGGCGTTTATCTATTTTGCTTATCCTTCTGAAGTGTCAACCGTTAAGCAACTGGTTGCTGTAGATGGCTTTTCAGGTGCGACTGCCTTAGCGCAAGCCGCTGCAGGTAAGCTGCAATTTGCCGATTACGCTTGGTACAGCGCCTTTAGCGATCCTAACTGGTGGAATAATTTCTTCGGCTTTACCGTAGGCGCGATTGGTGAAACCAGCACGCTTGCTGTGCTGCTCGGAGGGTTATTACTGCTTATCACCCGTTTAGCCGACTGGCGCATCGTGGTGGGTGTGATGTTGGGCATGATTGCCACTGCAACCTTGTTCAATGTTATTGGTTCAAGCACTAACCAGATGATGGCAATGCCTTGGACATGGCACTTAGTCACGGGCGGCTTTGCTATCGCGATGATGTTTATGGCGACCGATCCAGTGACGACCTCTTATACCCGCCAAGGCAAGTTTGCCTACGGCGCCTTGATTGGTTTTATGACAATCCTTATCCGTGTGGCTAACCCCAAAATGCCAGAAGGCGTGATGTTAGCCATCCTGTTCGCCAACCTGTGGGCACCGCTGTTCGATTATCTGGTGGCCCGTGCCAACATCAAACGGAGAGTAAAACGTCATGGTATTTAAGAAAGATACTGTGGTGGGGACCATGATCTTCACCATCACGCTCTGCCTTTTGTGCTCCTTTATGATTACTGGCACCGCAGGCGTGTTGAAAGAGCGTAAGCTCGCAAAAAAACGCGATGAGTTACAACGTTATGTGTTGATGGCGGCCGATGTAAATATTGGACAAGGCAATGAGTTTAGAGAGATTTTTGCTAAATCCGTTAAGCCATTATTGATTAATCTCGACACAGGCAAAGTGGACTCCGATGCCAATGTACTCGACTTTGACGAGCGCATGGCGGCGATTAACCCAGAAACCTCAAGCGCCCCTAAAAAAGATATCGCCAAAATCAAGACCCGCGCCAACGATGCCCGCGTGTTTAAGGTGTTCGATGACAGCGGCAAGTTATCCAGCGTGGTCGTGCCTTTCTACGGTAAAGGGCTGTGGTCGATGATCTACGGTTACGTGGCCGTCGAGCCTGACTTTAATACCATTAAAGGCATGGTGGTTTACGAGCACGGTGAAACCCCAGGTATCGGCGACTTTGTGACTGACCCACATTGGTTATCCCTGTGGAAGGGGAAACAACTCTTTGATGAAAAAGGCAAGTTTGCGATGCGCCTCGTGAAAGGCGGCGCCAAAGAGGGCGATGTGCACGGGGTTGATGCTGTGAGTGGCGCGACCATGACTGGCCGTGGCGTGCAGCGCGCAATGGAGTTTTGGTTTGGCGTCGAGGGTTTCCAAACCTTCTTCAACCAATTAAAAGCATCGGCTGAGCAAGGTGAGTTGGGAGGTGCAAAATGAGCAACAGTTTATCCATGCGGGACATGCTAGCAGGCCCTGTATTTGCCAATAACCCAGTGGCGATGCAAGTGCTGGGCGTATGTTCGGCGCTGGCGGTGAGCAACTCCATGCAGACGGCCGTGGTGATGACACTGGCGGTAACCTTCGTTCTGGTGTTCTCTAACCTTATCATCTCCGCCATTCGCAACTTTATCCCTAACAGTGTGCGGATTATTGCCCAGATGACGGTCATTGCCTCCTTGGTGATTATCGTCGACATGGTGTTGCAGGATGTGGCTTACGAGCTGTCTAAGCAACTCTCTGTATTCGTTGGATTAATTATCACTAACTGTATCATCATGGGCCGCGCAGAAGCCTTTGCGATGAAGTATCCACCTCACTTAGCCGTGGTCGATGCCGTGGGGAACGCGGCGGGTTATGGCTTGGTGCTGATCAGTGTGGCCTTTGTGCGTGAGCTGTTAGGCACAGGCAATCTGTTTGGTCATAGCGTGTTGACTACGGTTGAAAACGGCGGCTGGTACTTACCTAACGAGATGTTTAAGTTGCCACCAAGCGCCTTCTTCCTGATTGGCCTGCTGATCTGGAGCATTAACGTGATCCAGCGTAAACGCGGTTAAGGAGCGGATATGGAACACTATATTAATCTGTTTTTACAGGCCACATTCTTAGACAACATGGCGCTGTCGTTCTTCCTCGGTATGTGTACCTTCTTAGCCGTGTCTAAAAAGGTGTCGACCGCCTTCGGCTTAGGCGTTGCGGTTATCGTGGTGATGACCTTAGCCGTGCCCTTAAACCAACTGATCTATGTGAAGGTGTTAGCACCGGGCGCATTGGCTTGGGCGGGCATGCCTGGTATCGACTTAAGTTACCTGCAACTGATCACCTTTATCGGTGTGATTGCGGCCTTAGTGCAAATCCTTGAAATGTTTTTAGATAAATACATTCCAAGCCTGTATGACTCCCTTGGGATCTTCCTGCCACTGCTCACCGTAAACTGCGCGATTTTTGCCGGGGTGATCTTTATGGCTAACCGTGATTACAACTTTGCCGAATCGGCGGTGTTTGCCATGGGGTCGGGCACGGGTTGGGCGCTGGCGATCGTGATGCTGGCAGGGTTGCGTGAGCGGATGAAGTTTCATGCGATTCCCGAAGGCTTACAGGGGATTGGTATCACCTTTATTACCACAGGGTTGATGGCACTTGGCTTTATGTCTTTCTCGGGGATCTCGCTGTAACGCGTGGCTGAGAAAGTGAAACCGCATTCTGTTTAGAAAAAGGGTTATCGAATGGAAATGGCAATAGGCATAGGCATGTTCACCTTAGTGGTGTGCCTACTGGTGATAGTAATCCTTATCGCCAAAAAGAAATTAGTGACTACTGGTGAGATCACTATCGGAATTAACGACGATGCCGAGAAAAGCATTAAAGTTACCGCAGGCGACAAACTGCTTGGCGCCTTAGCGAGCAAGAATATTTTTATTCCCTCGGCCTGTGGCGGCGGCGGTACTTGCGGCCAGTGCCGGGTGAAAGTTAAATCGGGCGGCGGTGATATTCTGCCGACAGAACAAGGGCATATCACTAAAAAAGAAGCCAAAGAAGGTTGTCGTCTCGCCTGCCAAGTGGCGGTGAAAACCGATATGGAACTTGAGCTGGAAGAAGAAATCTTTGGCGTGAAGAAGTGGCAATGTGAGGTGATCTCAAACGATAACAAGGCCACCTTTATCAAAGAGTTATTGCTAAAACTGCCCGAAGGTGAAGACGTACACTTTAAGGCGGGTGGTTATATCCAAATTGAAGCGCCAGCCCATGTGGTGAAGTATGCCGATTTTGATATTCCGGCTAAGTACCGCGACGATTGGGAAAAATACGGCCTGTTCGACTTAGTCTCCACCGTCAATGAAGACGTGCTGCGCGCCTATTCAATGGCGAACTATCCCGATGAAAAGGGTCGCATTATGCTTAACGTGCGGATTGCGACGCCACCTTCAGCCAATGTGCCACCGGGTAAGATGTCTTCTTATATCTTTAACCTCAAGGCGGGGGATAAGGTGACCATTTCTGGCCCATTCGGTGAGTTCTTTGTGAAGGATACCGATGCGGAAATGGTATTTATCGGCGGTGGTGCGGGCATGGCACCGATGCGCTCACATATTTTCGATCAGCTAAAGAGTAAAAAGACCAAGCGTAAGATGAGCTTCTGGTACGGTGCCCGTTCGACCCGTGAGGTGTTTTACCAACAAGATTTCGATGCATTAGCGGCTGAAAATGACAACTTTGTCTGGCATGTGGCGCTGTCGGAGCCGCTACCAGAGGATAACTGGACGGGTTACACAGGCTTTATCCATAATGTGATTTACGAAAATTACCTTAAACATCATAAGGCACCAGAGGATTGCGAGTACTACATGTGTGGTCCTCCAATCATGAACTCCTCGGTGATCCGTATGCTCGAAAGCCTAGGGGTTGAGCCTGAAAATATCCTGCTCGATGACTTTGGTGATTAAGTAGTCAGTGGAATAGAAAATCGCGTTAGGCAGAGCTAGTACAGCTGAGTCTAACGCGATTTTTGTTTATTGCTTATTAGCGTTTTTATGTTCAAAGCCTCTAACAATGACATATGCGATAAGGGCAAATATAAATACGATAAGGTACATCCATGCAATACTTTGCAACGTTTCAATAATCGTCCGATAAATCTCAATAGTCCAACGTTCTAGTGTTAGCTGAAGAATCTCTATATCTTTATGTCGAGCGGTAATATAACGCTCTAAATCATAAATCCTAACGCCACCAGAGATGCCCACAACATATGTGGCAAAAATGATGTATTTTTGCCAAGCGGCACTGATTGAATCTTGAATAATTCGAGAAAATATTTCGCCCAATGGTTTTTTGAAAATTGAAACAACCAGAAATGAAACGGTTATAGATAGTGCAAAGGTAATAAACAGTAATGTAAAAAACATGCTCTCTCCTTAGAACAGATATTTAAACCGAAAACTTTGCCAGCCATTTAAAATCAACAACATAATCTGCTTTAGGTTTGCGTTCAAGCAAATAGCTAAAAAGACAGGACAAGCATGGATCTTTGGGGATTAATAGTTTGTACTGTTGCTACTGGAGTTCACCTCCCCTGCGAAGTCGCCGCGGGGTGTTGGAATAAATTGCGTGAGTCCGGTCATGGATGACCGGCTAGCTTTCGGGGTACAGGATGTACCATCGGAAGCGATAGCAATTTATCCATAAGACCAAGGCTAGTAAACAATGCATGTAACTTCGCTAGGGGCGTCTTGGAGCATCCAAGGAGGATAGGACGAGCAGTCCTCCTTGGTCGGGTGTGGGGTGAAGCCCCACGACTTTGACTTTGCTTTTAAAAACTCAGCCTAGGATGTCATTGCTAATTCCAAACACAGCACTACTAAAAAAACTTGTGATAAGCTGGCCGCTTTCTAATCAGACAGTATTTGCTAATTAAGTTAAGGATAACCCATGCGTTTGAGTGTTATCGGCTCCCTGCTATCGGGGTTGTTATTACTCCCAAGTGCCAATAGTGTTGGTGAGTCGTTTGAAGCTGCGATTGTGTCGGAAAGCGTGCAAGGCGGTCAGTCAGTTAAGCTTGAAAGCCAAACTGCATCTTCAGAATCTAAGCTTGGGGAGATTAATAGCTTAATCCAAGCGGCGATAATGGATTCGCCGCAGCCATTTAGCGGTAGCGTTATTCTACTCGAAGAGGGGAAACCACTGCTTGAATTACAAAAGGGCGAAGGTATCAATCAAGATTCGCGTTTTGTGATGGCATCGCTCTCGAAACAAATTACCGCAACGCTAGTGTTGCAAGCACTCGATGCAGGGAAACTCGATTTAAATCAAACGCTAAACCATTACCTTTTTGGCGATCTTGACGCGGAATCTAAGGCGCTAAAAGCCATTGATGCGAATGCCAATGCGGGGGCTTTGAATCCCAACCGATATGACGAACGCATTACTTTGCACCAACTGCTGAACCATACATCGGGTGTCGATAAACTGGGTAAGGCTAATCGATTCGAGCCTGGTAGCCAATTTGAATACTCTAATTTGGGTTATTCACTGCTTGGGCAAGTGCTCGAGAAGGTGAATCATCAATCCTTTACCGAGCAGGTGGCGCAATTTGCTGCGCGGTATCAACTCAATGGCTTAAGTGCCGAGCAGGGCAGCCTTGAGGCGATTCAAGCCAAAGTGCCGAGCTTGGCGGTGGGATTGCAGGAAAGCGAAGTGATTGCACCTTCTGAGCTTGTGATTGATGAAGCGTTATTGCCCGCGGGGGGATTAATTGCCTCGCCAGCCACTTATGCCGCCTTTCAGCAGCAATTACATGCTGGCAAGTTGATGAGCCCAGAGAGTTATCAGCGGATGACCACTGCTTATATCGAATTGCCATTTTTGTGGCCGAATATGCGCTACGGTTATGGGATAAGGATCAATAAGGACAATGACTTAGTCGAATATAGCCATACGGGTTATGTCTCGGGGTATATGTCGATGACGCTGCATTATCCCGAATATAATCTGGACTTAGTCATGCTGGAAAATCTCTCCTTAAACCTTAACGACCGTAACCGGGTATTTGAACTGCATAATCAAATACGTCAAATCATTCGTAGTCATTTACTGTTGACGACATCATCTCTGCATAAGGTTTAAGTTTGTCACTGTGTCTACTCAATAGACGTTACGTTTGCGGGAGTAACGCAAACGCGCAATGCTGGGTCTGATGCAACCGTTAACGCTAATGACTTCGACAGAATAAGGCTCCACGATTTGTTAATTGGAGCCTTATTCTGGTTTCTTTCGTTGGAAGGGTCGCTTTGAATTACCAAAAGGGGTTTTTAGCCGCGCCTTAACTGCTGCAAATATTGGCACAAGGCTATTCATTCAGTTTAGCGTGCAGTGGCAATAGCATTGGGATCTCACAGGCGTCGTGACCAGTATTGCCAAGAGGCGCACTTAAGTAGTTAAACCCTAAGTGTTCGTAGAGCTTTAGGGCTTCTTTGAGTAATGCGGTGGTTTCGAGGTAGCAGCTCTGATAACCCGCTTCACGGGCGAAGTCTAAGACCTGCAGCGCTAAACGTTTGGCTAAGCCTTTACCGCGGATCTCGGGCATAAAGTACATTTTTTGCAGCTCACAAATACCTTCATTGTTAGCCAGTGGCGCTATGCCTGCGCCGCCAACCACTTGGCTTTCATGTTCTATCACCCAGTATTGGGCGCCCGGCTGCGAATAGATTTGGCTTAAACAATCTAAGGTTGGGTCGGCCACGCTATAGCCTTTATCCGCCGTTAAGCCGTATTCGGCGGAAACCGCACGGATCACTTGGGCAATGGCGGCATCATCGGCGGCGGTCGCTTCACGGATAAGGCAACCCGATTGTTGTTTGGCTTTGTGTATGG